>NZ_JBHVPX010000008.1:182942-410648 GCF_042887155.1 Streptomyces sp. NPDC057963 | reverse complement strand
GAGTTCGGGGCCGGCCGGCGATCGGCGTATGCGCGGTACGAGGAAGCCTCCGGTCAGGCCTTGTCGGACGGGCCGCCCACCTGGATGCCGGCCATCCGCGTCCATTCGTACGGGCCGGTGCGGACCTTCGCGGCGAAGTCCCCGTCGAAGGACTCGTGCATCGTGATCCCGGCCTTCCGGGTGGCGTTCTCGGCGACCGCGTACGACGGCGCCACCAGATCGCCCCAGCCGCCGTCCTCGCCCACGAGAACGATGCGCGTGCCCATCTGCCCGATGTAGGCGAGCTGTCCCTCCGCACCGCCGTGCGCCTTGGCGAAGGCACCGATCTGCTTGGCGAGCCTCGCCGCCCTGCGCTCCGCGCGGGCCGCCTGCTTGCCGCTCTCCACCTGGGTCTCTGCCGTCTCTGCCATGCCCAGGATGCTACCGACGGGTAGCTCGACGTGCGACGGGCGGGGCACGTGGCGTGGGCCACGTACCCCGCCCGTCGGCGGGAGTCGATGGAGCGGGACTACCTCAGGAAGGGGTCGACCGCCACCGCGACGAAGAGCAGCGAGACATAGGTGATCGACCAGTGGAACAGCCGCATCTCCTTGAGCTTCCCGCCGGTCACCCCGGCCTTGGCCCGGCTGAGCAGGGCGTGTGCCTCCCAGAGCCAGAACCCGCCGGTCAGCAGGGCCACCGCCGTGTAGAACCAGCCCGTGTAGCCGAGCGGGGTCAGCAGCAGCGAGACGGCGACCATCACCCAGCTGTAGATGACGATCTGGCGGGCCACCACGCGGTTGGAGGCGACGACCGGCAGCATCGGGACTCCGACCCGGGCGTAGTCGTCCTTCACCTTCATGGACAGCGGCCAGTAGTGCGGCGGCGTCCAGAAGAACATCACGGCGAAGAGGACGACCGCGGCCCAGGACATCGAGTTGGTCACGGCGGACCAGCCGATGAGGACCGGCATGCAGCCGGCGATGCCGCCCCAGACGATGTTCTGCGAGGTGCGGCGCTTCAGCAGCATCGTGTAGCCGACCACGTAGAACAGCAGCGCGCCGAGCGCGAGCGCGGCCGACAGCCAGTTGACGAGCAGTCCGAACCACACCGTGGAGATCACCGTGAGGGCGAAGCCGAAGGCCAGGCACTCACGCGGGCTCACCATGCCGGTCACCAGCGGACGCTGCGAGGTGCGGTCCATCAGCGCGTCGATGTCGCGGTCGATGTACATGTTCAGCGCGTTGGCACCACCCGCGGAGAGATATCCCCCGATGGTGGTGGTGAGAACGAGCCACAGATCGGGTACACCCTGAGCGGCCAGGAACATCACCGGAACCGTGGTGATCAGCAACAGCTCGATGATCCGAGGCTTGGTCAGCGCCACGAATGCCTTGACACGGGCCCCGAACGGGCGATGGCCCCCTGGGCTGGGAGTCAAGGCGACCCCTGCGGGTCGGGACTCGACGGCCGTCACGCACACCCCTGACAGAGAAATCCCAGCAAGCTCCGGGCGTGAAGGCCCAGTAAAGACTTGCGCGAACCAGACCACTGTAGACGTTGGGGGACAGGCCGCCCTTCGCGGGGGTGGGGTCGTGTTGAAGTGGCGCGGAAGGACGGTTCCCGGTCCATCGGAGTGACCCGGGAACAAGTGATCGCACCCCGGAGTGGCGCGTTCGCGGAAGCGGCACACACGTAAGGAGAGAGGCTCGTCGGCGGGCGCACGAATCGGGCGCAAAAGTAGGGGGCCGCGCTCATCGGAGGGCCCAGAAGTGAGCCGTCGCGCTCATACGGGAGGCGAACTCCGCGAGCCGCCCGCACCCTGGAAAGCAGCCGGAAAATGCTTGTTCCGACGAGGGTAGGCTCGACAACGCCCGGTGCGGTCACAGTCACCGGTTTACAACAGTGGAGAGGAGCCCTGACTCAGGGTGAGCACCAAGCCGACCACCACAGACCTCCAGTGGACCGAATTGGACCAGCGGGCCGTGGACACTGTCCGCGTCCTTGCCGCCGACGCCGTACAGAAGGTCGGAAACGGCCACCCGGGCACGGCGATGAGCCTGGCTCCCGCCGCGTACACCCTCTTCCAGAAGGTGATGCGGCACGACCCCGCCGACGCGGACTGGACCGGTCGTGACCGGTTCGTGCTCTCTGCGGGGCACAGCAGCCTGACCCTCTACATCCAGCTCTACCTGGCCGGGTACGGCCTGGAGCTCGATGACCTCAAGGCTTTCCGCACCTGGGGCTCGAAGACCCCGGGCCACCCGGAGTACGGCCACACCACCGGCGTCGAGACGACCACGGGCCCGCTGGGCCAGGGCGTCGCGAACGCGGTGGGCATGGCGATGGCCGCCCGCTACGAGCGCGGCCTCTTCGACCCGGAGGCGGCCCCCGGCACCTCCCCGTTCGACCACATGGTCTGGGTCGTCGCGGGCGACGGCTGCCTCCAGGAGGGCATCTCCGCGGAGGCGTCCTCGCTGGCCGGACACCAGAAGCTCGGCAACCTGGTCCTGCTGTGGGACGACAACCACATCTCCATCGAGGGCGACACGGAGACCGCGGTCTCCGAGGACACCCTGAAGCGGTACGAGGCGTACGGCTGGCACGTCCAGCGCGTCGACCAGCTGCCCAGCGGCGACCTGGACCCGGCGGGTCTGTACGAGGCGCTGCAGGCCGCCAAGGCCGAGACCGGGCGCCCCTCGTTCATCGCGGCCCGCTCGATCATCGCCTGGCCCGCCCCGCACGCCCAGAACACCGAGGCCTCGCACGGCTCGGCGCTCGGTGACGAAGAGGTCGCCGCGACGAAGAAGGTCCTCGGCTTCGACCCGGAGAAGTCCTTCGAGGTCTCCGACGAGGTCATCTCCCACACCCGCGAGGCGCTGGACCGCGGCCGCGAGGCGAAGGCCGAGTGGGAGAAGTCCCTCGCCGCGTGGCGCACCGCCAACCCGGAGCGCGCCGCCGAGTTCGACCGGATCTCCGCGGGCGAGCTGCCCGCCGGCTGGGAGGACGAGCTCCCGGTCTTCGAGCCGGGCAAGAGCGTCGCCACCCGCGCCGCCTCCGGCAAGGTGCTCCAGGCCCTCGGCGAGACCATCCCCGAGCTGTGGGGCGGCTCCGCCGACCTGGCGGGCTCGAACAACACGACGATCGACAAGACGTCGTCGTTCCTCCCGACGGGCAACCCCCTGCCGGGCGCGGACCCGTACGGCCGCACGATCCATTTCGGCATCCGCGAGCACGCCATGGCCGCGGCCATGAACGGCATCGCGCTGCACGGCAACACCCGCATCTACGGCGGCACCTTCCTGGTGTTCTCCGACTACATGCGCAACGCCGTGCGCCTGTCCGCGCTGATGCACCTCCCGGTGACGTACGTGTGGACGCACGACTCGATCGGTCTCGGCGAGGACGGCCCGACCCACCAGCCGGTGGAGCACCTGGCCTCGCTGCGCGCCATCCCGGGCCTGAACATCGTCCGCCCGGCCGACGCCAACGAGACCGCCATCGCCTGGCGCGAGATCCTGCGCCGCTACACCAAGGTGTTCGGCAAGGGAGCCCCGCACGGTCTGGCGCTGACCCGCCAGGGCGTGCCGACCTACGAGGCGAACGAGGACGCGGCCAAGGGCGGCTACGTGCTCTTCGAGGCCGAAGGGCCCGAGGGGCGGAACGCGGCGCCCGAGGTCCTCCTGATCGGTACGGGCTCCGAGGTGCACCTCGCCGTCGAGGCCCGCGAGGAACTGCAGGCGGCCGGCGTCCCGACCCGAGTGGTCTCGATGCCGTCGGTCGAGTGGTTCGAGGAGCAGGACCAGGCATACAAGGACAGCGTGCTGCCGCCGTCCGTGAAGGCCCGGGTCGCGGTCGAGGCCGGTATCGGTCTGACCTGGCACCGGTACGTCGGAGACGCCGGCCGGATCGTCTCGCTGGAGCACTTCGGTGCCTCGGCCGACGCCAAGGTCCTCTTCCGTGAGTTCGGCTTCACCGGCGAGCACGTCGCCGCCGCCGCGCGGGAATCTCTCGCCGCAGCCACGCGCTGACGCCGTTATACGACTAGTAGGAGATGCAATTCTCATGACAGACGCACTCAAGCGCCTCTCCGACGAGGGCGTGGCGATCTGGCTCGATGACCTGTCGCGCAAGCGGATCACCTCGGGCAACCTCGCCGAGCTGATCGACCAGCAGCACGTCGTGGGCGTCACCACCAACCCGTCGATCTTCCAGAAGGCGATCTCGCACGGTGACGGTTACGAGCAGCAGCTCACCGACCTCGCCACCCGCAAGGTCACCGTCGACGAGGCCATCCGCATGATCACGACGGCCGATGTGCGGGACGCCGCGGACATCCTGCGTCCGGTCTTCGACGCCACGGACGGCCAGGACGGCCGGGTCTCCATCGAGGTCGACCCGCGTCTGGCCCACCACACCGACGCCACCGTCGCCGAGGCCAAGCAGCTGGCCTGGCTGGTGGACCGGCCCAACACGCTCATCAAGATCCCGGCGACGAAGGCCGGCCTCCCGGCGATCACCGAGGTCATCGGCAGGGGCATCAGCGTCAACGTCACGCTGATCTTCTCCCTGGAGCGCTACCGCGAGGTCATGGACGCCTACCTGGCGGGTCTGGAGAAGGCGAAGGCCGCGGGCCTGGACCTGTCCAAGATCCACTCGGTGGCTTCGTTCTTCGTGTCCCGTGTGGACACCGAGATCGACAAGCGGCTCGACGCGGTCGGCACCGACGAGGCCAAGGCGCTCAAGGGCAAGGCGGCTCTCGCCAACGCCCGGCTCGCCTACCAGGCGTACGAGGAGGTCTTCGGCTCGGAGCGCTGGGCCGCCCTGGACAAGGCGCAGGCCAACAAGCAGCGTCCGCTGTGGGCCTCGACCGGCGTCAAGGACCCCGCGTACAAGGACACGCTGTACGTCGTCGACCTGGTCGCCCCCGGCACGGTGAACACCATGCCCGAGGCCACCCTGGACGCCACGGCGGACCACGGGCAGGTCACGGGCAACACCATCGCCGGCACCTACGAGCAGGCCCGCGCCGAGCTCGACGCGGTCGCGAAGCTCGGGATCTCCTACGACGACGTCGTCCAGCTTCTCGAGGACGAGGGCGTCGAGAAGTTCGAGGCGTCCTGGATCGACCTGCTCAACTCGACCGAGGCGGAGCTCAAGCGCCTCGCCCCTTCGGAGGGCTGACCACCTTGTCTGGTGTTCCCGGAGCCAACCCGCTTCGTGACCCCCAGGACCGACGGCTCCCGCGCATCGCGGGACCGTCGGGCCTGGTGATCTTTGGCGTCACGGGCGATTTGTCCCGTAAAAAGCTGATGCCCGCCGTCTACGACCTGGCCAATCGCGGCCTGCTGCCGCCGGGCTTCTCACTCATCGGTTTCGCGCGCCGCGAATGGCAGGACGAGGACTTCGCACAGGAGGTCCACGACGCCGTCAAGCAGCACGCCCGTACCCCGTTCCGCGAAGAGGTCTGGCAGCAGCTCATCCAGGGGATGCGCTTCGTCCAGGGCAACTTCGACGACGACGAGGCCTTCGAGCATCTGAAGGCCACGATCCAGGAACTCGACAAGGCACAGGGCACGGGCGGCAACTTCGCCTTCTACCTGTCCGTGCCGCCGAAGTTCTTCCCCCAGGTCGTCCAGCAGCTCAAGAAGCACGGGCTCGCCGACCAGAAGGAGGGCTCCTGGCGGCGTGCCGTCATCGAGAAGCCCTTCGGCCACGATCTCAAGAGCGCGCAGGAGCTCAACCAGATCGTGCACGACGTGTTCCCGCCCAACGAGGTCTTCCGGATCGACCACTACCTGGGCAAGGAGACGGTCCAGAACATCCTGGCGCTGCGGTTCGCCAACACGATGTTCGAGCCGATCTGGAACAGGTCGTACGTCGACCACGTGCAGATCACGATGGCCGAGGACATCGGCATCGGCGGCCGGGCCGGCTACTACGACGGCATCGGCGCCGCCCGTGACGTCATCCAGAACCACCTGCTCCAGCTGCTGGCGCTGACGGCCATGGAGGAGCCCGGCTCCTTCCACCCGAAGGCCCTGGTCGCCGAGAAGCTCAAGGTGCTCACGGCCGTGGAGCTGCCGGAGGACCTGGGCCAGCACACGGTGCGCGGCCAGTACGCGCACGCGTGGCAGGGCGGCGAGGAGGTCCCCGGCTATCTGGAGGAGGACGGCATCGACCCCAAGTCGACGACCGACACCTTCGCCGCGATCAAGCTGACGATCAACAACCGCCGCTGGGCGGGCGTGCCGTTCTACCTCCGCACCGGAAAGCGGCTCGGCCGCCGGGTCACGGAGATCGCGGTCGTCTTCAAGCGCGCCCCATATCTGCCCTTCGAGTCCGGTGCGACGGAGGAGCTGGGCGGCAACGCCCTGGTCATCCGGGTCCAGCCGGACGAGGGCGTGACCGTGCGGTTCGGCTCCAAGGTGCCCGGCACCTCGATGGAGGTCCGGGACGTCACGATGGACTTCGCGTACGGCGAGTCCTTCACGGAGTCCAGCCCGGAGGCGTACGAGCGGCTCATCCTCGATGTGCTGCTCGGCGACGCCAACCTCTTCCCGCGGCACCAGGAGGTCGAACTCTCCTGGAACATCCTCGACCCGATCGAGGAGTACTGGGACAAGCACGGCAAGCCCGCGCAGTACTCGGCGGGCACCTGGGGCCCGGCCGAGGCGGACGAGATGCTCGCACGAGACGGACGGAGCTGGCGCCGGCCATGAAGATCGATCTCACGGAGACCACTTCCAGCAAGATCAACCAGGCGCTGGTGTCGGCCCGCCGCGCCATCGGCACCCCGGCCATCGGCATGGTGCTGACCCTGGTCATCGTCACCGACGAGGAGAACGCCTACGACGCCCTCAAGTCGGCCGGCGACGCCTCGCGCGAGCACCCCTCGCGGATCATCGCGGTGATCAAGCGGGTCAGCCGCTCGCCGCGCAGCCGCCGGGACGCCCGGCTCGACGCCGAGGTGCGGGTCGGTTCCGACGCGGGCACCGGCGAGACCGTCGTCCTGCGTCTCCACGGCGAGCTGGCCAACCACGCCCAGTCGGTGGTTCTGCCGCTGCTGCTGCCGGACGCCCCGGTCGTGGTCTGGTGGCCCGAGGGCGCCCCCGCCGATCCGGCGAAGGACCCGCTGGGCGCGCTCGCCCAGCGCCGGATCACGGACGCGTACTCGGCGGAGCACCCGGGTGACGAACTCGCGGTGCGTGCCCGGTCGTACGCCCCGGGCGACACGGATCTGGCCTGGACCCGCATCACGCCGTGGCGCTCGATGCTGGCGGCCGCGCTCGACCAGCAGCACGTCGAGGTCGTCTCGGCGACGGTCGAGGGCGAGTCGGAGAACCCGAGCTGTGAGCTGCTCGCCATGTGGCTCGCGGACCGGCTCAAGGTCCCGGTGGAGCGCACCCTGTCCGACGGTCCCGGTCTGACGGCCGTGCGGATGGAGACCAAGAAGGGTGTCATCGTCCTGGACCGGCCCGACGGTTCGCTGGCCACGCTCTCGATGCAGGGCCAGCCGGACCGCGCGGTGGCGCTCAAGCGGCGGGAGACCGCCGAGCTGCTCGCCGAGGAGCTGCGGCGGCTGGATCCGGACAACACCTACGAGGCCACGGTGAAGTTCGGCGTGGAGAAGCTCGGCGGACCGGCGAAGCCGGCCGGCCCCAAGGCTGCCGAGTCCAAGTCGGCCGAGTCCGCCGCCCCGGCCGCCGCGAAGAAGACGGCGACCAAGAAGGCGGCGGCGAAGTGAGTGCCCCTCAGCTTGTCGTGCACCGCGACAAGGAGCTGATGGCGCAGGCCGCCGCGGCCCGGCTGATCACCAGGGTCGTGGACGCCCAGGCCGCGCGCGGCTACGCCTCGGTGGTCCTCACCGGCGGGCGCAACGGCAACGGCCTGCTGGCCGCCCTCGCCGAAGCGCCCGCCCGGGATGCGATCGACTGGTCGCGGCTCGATCTGTGGTGGGGCGACGAGCGGTTCCTGCCGGAGGGCGACCCGGAGCGCAATATCACGCAGGCCCGTGAGGCCCTGCTGGACTCGGTGCCGCTGACCCCGTCCCGGGTGCACGTGATGCCCGCTTCGGACGGTCCCTGCGGCAGCGACGCCGACGCGGCAGCGGCCGCGTACGCCGAGGAACTGGCCGCCGCGGCCGGTCCGGAGGACCACGGTCCGGTGCCGACGTTCGATGTGCTGATGCTGGGCGTCGGCCCGGACACGCATGTGGCGTCGCTCTTCCCGGAACTGCCCGCGGTACGGGAGACCGAGCGCACCGTCGTCGGTGTGCACGGCGCTCCCAAGCCGCCGCCCACCCGCGTCTCGCTCACGCTGCCCGCGATCCGGGCGGCCCGCGAGGTGTGGCTGCTCGCCGCCGGTGAGGACAAGGCGGAGGCCGCGGAGATCGCGCTCTCGGGCGCCGGGGAGATCCAGGCCCCGGCGGCCGGTGCGTACGGACGCAGCCGCACGCTGTGGCTGCTGGACGCGGCGGCGGCCTCGCGGCTGCCGCGCGCGCTGTATCCGCCGGCCTCTCCCTGAGTACTCGTCAGTACCGTGGTGCCCGGGCCCGGTCCGCTCTTCGGAGCGGCCGGGCCCGCGGCGTGCGAGGGCGTGGCGCCGGGCGCGCCGGATCCGCACCCGGACGGCCCGGACGGCGTGGCGGCCGCGGAGACCCGGGGCGCCGGATTCCGCCTCGTCTCCACGGCGGGCGGGCGGCCGCCGCGGCTCACCCGGTCGGCGGGATGCGCTCCAGGAAGGGCTCCAGCAGGCCCGGGACGGCCTGCGAGGCGAAGGCGAGGCCCTCGCTCACGTCCGCGTCGTACACCGTGTACGCGCCTGCTCCGGCGGCCGTCGTCGCGGTGAGGCTCAGCACCCCCGACCGTCGCTGGAAATACGTCTGCCGGACGGTCCAGCCGATGACACCGGCCCGCTCCAGCGCGGCGGTCGAGCGCCGGACCGTGCCCGACCGGACCACCAAGTAGTCACCGCTGATCGTGTGCCCCAGACCGCGGTACGCGTCCCGGGCGAGGAACACCCCGGCGGGCAGCCCGACGACCGCGCAGCCGAGCGCGGTCCAGAGCAGTACGGGTGTCAGCAGCACGCCCAGCGGGACCAGGACGGCCACCGGGACGGCGACCGCCCAGAACGCCCGGCGCAGCCGACGGCCGCGGGCTGCGCGAGGATGCCCGGTCAGCGGGGCACCCGTCGGGGAGGTGGTTTCGCGCAGGACGTCGGCGGCCACCCTGTCGGCGACGGACCGGGGCGCGGCGGGCAGCAGGGTGTTGTGGTCGCCGTGCTGATCCTCGTCGTCCTTGGCCAGTCCGGTGGTGATCGCGTCGACGCGGGCGGCGCCGAACAGCCGGATGCCGAGCGGTTCGACGAGGTCCACGCCGCGCAGCCGCCGCTCCTCGATGGAGACGGACCGGGAGGTCAGAAGGCCGCGCCGGATGCGCAGGGTGCCGCCGGGTTCGCGCTCCAGCCGGTAGCTCCACCACATCTCGATCCACACGCCGAGCGCGCCGACGGCACCGGCGGCCACCGCCGCGGCGGCCAGGATCACGATCATGGCCGTCAGTGAGGTGTCCCGGAACCGGTCGCCGACCCAGTCGATCACCTGCCCCTGCGCCCCGAACCAGTCGCTGACCTGCATCACCGCACCGGCCGCGGCGCCGCCGAGCGCGGGGGCGACGAACGAGACCGGTGCGTAGCGGATCCAGCGCGGGTCGAGGGTCACGAGCTCGCCCTCGCGATGGGTGCCCGGGGTGCCGCGGACCGTGCGCTCCAGCAGTTCGCGGCGGAGCCGCTCGCCCTCGGCCTTGGGGACCGGGTCCAGTTCCAGCGTGGATTCGCCGCCCGCCTGCTCGCCGGTGCCGATGCGGACGGTCACCAGGCCGAGGACCCGTTGCAGCAGATGGGCGGTGAGGTCGACGCTGCGGATGCGTTCACGCGCCAGTGAGCGCTTCTTGACCAGGAGCAGCCCGGTGTGGAGCTCGACCCGTTCGGCGCCGACGCGGTACCGGGTGCGGCGCCACCGAACGTGGTCGCCGACCGCGGCGCAGCCGATCAGCGCGAGCGAGCCCGCCAGTACCCAGGCGACCGCGTGCCCGAGGCCGAACCGGCCGGAGAGTCCGAGCGTGGTGGGAACGGCCGCACCGGCCGCCACCCCGGCCGTGACGAGTGCGCTGACGAGGACCGTACGCCGGTCCAGCCGCCGCCAGTCGGTGGCTGGACCGAGGCCGTCGGCGCTGCCGGCATCCCCGGCGTCCGGCGAGACGGTGGTCCCGGCGCTCATGTGGCGTCCCCGGGGGTGTCCTGGGTGATCCGGGTCAGCCGCTCGGCCAGTTCGGCCGCGAGCTCGTGGCCCAGCCCCTCGATCCGTACCGCGCCCTTGGACGACGCGGTGGTCACAGTGACCGTGGCGAGCCGGAAGAACTGTTCGAGCGGGCCGCGCACGGTGTCCACGGTCTGGATGCGGGACATCGGGGCGATGCGCCACTCCTGACGCAGGACGCCGGTTCTGACGTACACCGCTTCGCCGGTGACCTCCCAGCGGTGGGTACGGAACCACCAGAGGGGGAAGAGGACGGCGCAGCCGATGCCGAGGACCGCGAGGACCGCGGCGGGCAGCAGCAGCCAGAACCGGGCGGGCTCGATGAGCGCGCCCAGCACGGCCAGGACGAGCACCGGCGCCGCGGTCAGCAGCAGCCACTGGGCCCGCCACCAGCCGACCGCCCTCGGGTCCAGTGTGTTGTTCGGCGGCCTCAGCCGCACCGTCCGCTCCCCCGCGGCCATCGGCTCAGCGCCCCCTGCGGACGCGGTACGCCCGGACGAGCGCGGCGGTCGAGCTGTCCAGCGCCTCGCCACCGGCGCCCCGGGTCAGCACCGGCTCGATCTTCTTGGCGAGGACCTTGCCGAGCTCGACGCCCCACTGGTCGAAGGAGTCGATGTTCCAGATGGCGCCCTGGACGAAGACCTTGTGCTCGTACAGCGCGATCAGCTGGCCGAGGACCGACGGCGTCAGCCGGTCGGCGAGGATCGTCGTCGTCGGGTGGTTGCCCTTGAAGGTCTTGTGCGGCACCAGCTCCTCGGGGACGCCCTCGGCACGTACCTCGTCCGGCGTCTTGCCGAAGGCCAGCGCCTGGGTCTGGGCGAAGAAGTTGGCCATCAGCAGATCGTGCTGGGCGACGAGACCGGGCAGCAGGTCGGCGACCGGCTCGGCGAAGCCGATGAAGTCGGCCGGGACGACCTTGGTGCCCTGGTGGATCAGCTGGTAATAGGCGTGCTGCCCGTTGGTGCCGGGGGTGCCCCAGACGACCGGTCCGGTCTGCCAGTCGACCGGACGGCCGTCGCGGTCCACCGACTTGCCGTTGGACTCCATGTCCAACTGCTGCAGGTACGCGGTGAACTTGGACAGGTAGTGGCTGTACGGCAGCACGGCATGCGACTGGGCGTCGAAGAACGCGCCGTACCAGACGCCCAACAGGCCGAGCAGCAGCGGGACGTTGTCCTCGGCGGGGGCGGTACGGAAGTGTTCGTCGACGAGGTGGAAGCCGTCGAGCATCTCGCGGAACCGGTCGGGGCCGATGGCGATCATCAGCGAGAGACCGATGGCGGAGTCGTAGGAGTAGCGGCCGCCGACCCAGTCCCAGAACTCGAACATGTTGGCGGTGTCGATGCCGAAGTCCGCGACCTTCTCGGCGTTGGTGGACAGCGCCACGAAGTGCTTGGCGACGGCGTCCTGATCGGCCTTCAGACCGGTCAGGAGCCAGTTGCGGGCGGAGGTGGCGTTGGTGATCGTCTCGATCGTGGTGAAGGTCTTCGACGCGATGACGAAGAGCGTCTCGGCCGGATCGAGATCGCGCACGGCCTCGTGGAGGTCGGCGCCGTCCACGTTCGACACGAAGCGGACGGTGAGCGAGCGGTCCGTGAAGGAGCGCAGCACCTCGTACGCCATGGCGGGGCCGAGGTCGGAGCCGCCGATGCCGATGTTGACGATGTTCTTGATGCGCTTGCCGGTGTGACCGGTCCACTCCCCCGACCTGACGCGGTCGGAGAAGGCCGCCATCTTGTCGAGCACGGCGTGCACGGCCGGCACCACGTTCTCGCCGTCGACCTCGATCACCGCGTCGCGCGGGGCACGCAGCGCGGTGTGCAGGACGGCGCGGTCCTCGGTGGTGTTGATCTTCTCGCCGCGGAACATCGCGTCCCGCAGCGCCGCCACTCCGGTGGCCGCGGCGAGTTCGCGCAGCAGCCGGAGCGTCTCGTCGGTGACCAGGTGCTTGGAGTAGTCGACGTACAGATCGCCGACCCGGAGGGTGTATCCGGTGCCGCGCTCCGGGTCGTCCGCGAAGAGCTGCCGCAGATGCGTCGTCCCGAGCTGCTCGCGGTGCTTGCCCAGAGCGGTCCACTCGGGCGTCTGGTTGAGCCTGGTTCGGCTTGGTGTGTTCATCCCGGATATCAGCCCACTTCTTCTCGTGCCTGCAGATGCCCCGCTGCCCTTCCAACCTAATTGATCAGCAGGGCCGACGAGGCGAGGGTGGGCTGCGGCACGGCAAAAGCGGTCCGGCCGGACACCTTGTGGGTGCCCGGCCTGATCCAAACGAAAGACCCTAGATCTCGCCCCGGAGTTTCGCCAGGGCCTCGGCGAGAATGGCCTCGCCGTCCGCATCGCTGCGCCGCTCACGCACATACGCGAGATGCGTCTTGTACGGTTCGGTGCGCGGCGGGTCCGGCGGGCTGTCCCGGTCCTGTCCGGCCGGGAAACCACAGCGCGGGCAGTCCCAAGTCTCCGGTACCTGCGCGTCACTGGCGAAGCTCGGCTGCGTCTCGTGCCCGTTCGAGCACCAGAAGGAGATGCGGAGGCGCGGTGCGGACTCGCCCCGCTCGGCCTCCCCCATCGGCCCCGCTCCGACCCGGCTTCCCCGGATCGCGTTGCCACTTGCCACGGTCGTAACTCCCTGCGTGATGGTGCTCGAAGATGCCCCAGTCTACGTAAGGCCCAACGCGCGTCCAGTGAAAGGAGTTACACCCTCACCGGGAATCGCGTACGACGGGTCAGCTGTCCAGCTTGATCAGCAGACCAAGCACAACAATGCACGCGAACCAGGCCAGGCCGACGAAGACCGTGATCCGGTCGAGGTTCCGCTCGGCGACCGAGGAGCCGCCCACGGACGACTGCATCCCGCCACCGAACATGTCGGAGAGGCCGCCGCCCTTTCCCTTGTGCATCAGCACCAGCAGCATCAGCAGCAGGCTGAAGACGATCAGGGCGATCTCGAACGCCAAAATCACGGCTGGTCCCTACTTTCCGGAATTCTCTGGACTGCATGTGCGAACAGCGGGGGCCGGGAGGCTGCCCCTCCTCGGCCCCCGCAAGGGTACGACGGATCCGCGCTACCGCATACTCACTGGTCGCGGAAGCGGACGATCTTGACGAACTCGTCGGCGTCCAGTGCGGCGCCGCCGATCAGCGCGCCGTCCACATCGGGCTTCGACATGATCTCGGCGACGTTCCCGGACTTCACGGAGCCGCCGTACTGGATGCGGACCGCGTCGGCCAGCTCCTGCGAGTACAGCTCGGCGAGGCGGCTGCGGATCGCCCCGCAGACCTCCTGGGCGTCGTCGGCGCCGCAGACCTTGCCGGTCCCGATCGCCCAGACCGGCTCGTACGCGATCACGATCGACTCGGCCAGCTCGGCGGGCACGTCCTTGAGACCGCCGTCGACCTGCGCGAGTGTGTGCGTGACGTGGTTGCCCGCCTCACGGACCTCCAGCTCCTCGCCGACGCAGAGGATCGGGGTCAGGCCGTGCTTGAAGGCGGCCTTCACCTTGGCGTTGCAGATCTCGTCGGTCTCGCCGTGGTACTGGCGGCGCTCGCTGTGGCCGACGGCGACGTAGGTGCACTTCAGCTTGGCGAGCATCGGGCCGGAGATCTCACCGGTGTACGCGCCGGAGTCGTGCGCCGAGATGTCCTGGGCGCCGTACTTGATCTTCAGCTTGTCGCCGTCGACCAGCGTCTGCACGGAGCGCAGGTCGGTGAAGGGCGGCAGGACGGCGACCTCTACGGCGTCGTAGTCCTTGTCGGCCAGGGCGAAGGCGAGCTTCTGGACGTGCGCGATGGCCTCGAGGTGGTTGAGGTTCATCTTCCAGTTGCCCGCCATCAGCGGGGTACGGGTGGTCATGAAAGGTCAGTCCTCCAGTGCGGCGAGGCCGGGAAGCGTCTTGCCCTCAAGGTATTCGAGGCTGGCACCGCCACCGGTCGAGATGTGTCCGAATGCGTTCTCGTCGAAGCCCAGGATGCGGACGGCGGCGGCGGAGTCGCCACCGCCGACGACACTGAAGCCCGAGGAGTCGACGAGGGCCTGGGCGACGGCCCGGGTGCCCTCGGCGTAGTCGGGGTGCTCGAAGACGCCCATCGGGCCGTTCCAGAAGACGGTGGCGGCGTCGGCGAGCTTCGAGGCGTACAGCTTGTTGGTCTCCGGGCCGTTGTCCAGGCCCATGAAACCGGCCGGGATGGCGTCCGCGGGCACGGTGCGGTGCTCGGTCGGTGCCTTCGTCCCGAGGTCCGGGAACCGCTCGGAGACCACGACGTCGACGGGGAGCACGAACTCCACGCCCTTCTCCTCGGCGCGCTTGAGGTACTCCAGCACCGTCGGGATCTGGTCCTCCTGGAGGAGGGAGCCGCCGACCTCGTGGCCCTGGGCCTTGAGGAAGGTGTAGGCCATGCCGCCGCCGATGAGGATGCGGTCGGCGCGCTCCAGCAGGTGGTCGATGACGCCGAGCTTGTCGGAGACCTTCGAGCCGCCGAGCACGACGGCGTAGGGGCGCTCGACGTTCTCGGTGAGCTTCTTCAGGACGCCGACCTCGGTGGCGATCAGGTCGCCGGCGGCGTGCGGCAGCCGGGCCGGGAGGTCGTAGACCGAGGCGTGCTTGCGGTGCACGGCTCCGAAGCCGTCGCCCACGTACACGTCGGCGAGTTCGGCGAGCCGGTCGGCGAACGCGCCGCGCTCGGCGTCGTCCTTCGACGTCTCACCGGGGTTGAAGCGGAGGTTCTCGATGACGGCGACCTTGCCGTCGGTGAGCGCGGCGACCGTGGCCCGTGCGGACTCGCCGACGGTGTCGGTCGCGAAGGCCACGTCGGTGCCGAGGAGTTCACCCAGACGGGCCGCGGCGGGTGCCAGGGAGAAGGCGGGGTCCGGAGCGCCCTTGGGGCGGCCCAGGTGCGAGGCGACGATGACCCGCGCACCGGCCGCGGCGAGTTTCTCCACGGTCGGCTGGACGGCGCGGATGCGGCCGTCGTCGGTGATGGTGGTGCCGCTCAGCGGCACGTTGAGGTCGGCGCGGACGAATACGCGCTTGCCGGTGACCCCTTCGGCGAGAAGTTCGTCGATCGTCTTCATCTTGCTGGACTCCTTGGGAGGGCGGAGAGCATGCAACGGGGCTCGAACGGCGCCGCGTTGCGCTGTTCGAGCCCCGTGCTCACTTCGAAGTTCCTGCCGGTCCGACGGTCAGAGCTGGCTGCCGACGAAGACGGTCAGGTCGACGAGGCGGTTGGAGTAGCCCCACTCGTTGTCGTACCAGCCGATGACCTTGACCTGCGAGCCCTCTGCCATGGTCAGCAGGGAGTCGAAGGTGCAGGAGGCCGGGTCCGAGACGATGTCCGAGGACACGATCGGGTCCTGGGTGTAGGCCAGCTTGCCCTTGAGCGGGCCCTCTTCGGCGGCCTTCTGGAAAGCGGCGTTGACCTCGTCGCGGGTGACCTCGCGGTCCAGCGTGACGACCAGGTCGGTGACCGAACCGGTCGGGACCGGGACGCGCATCGCCATGCCGTCGAGCTTGCCCTTGAGCTGCGGGAGCACCAGGGCGGTGGCCTTGGCGGCACCCGTCGTGGTCGGGATGATGTTCTCCGCGGCGGCGCGGGCGCGGCGCAGGTCGGAGTGGGGGAAGTCCAGGATGCGCTGGTCGTTCGTGTACGCGTGGACCGTCGTCATGAGGCCCTTGACGATGCCGAAGTTCTCGTCGAGGACCTTGGCCATCGGCGCGACACAGTTGGTGGTGCAGGACGCGTTGGAGATGACGTGGTGGTTGGCCGCGTCGTACTTGTCCTCGTTGACACCCATCACGATGGTGATGTCCTCGTTCTTGGCCGGGGCCGAGATGAGGACCTTCTTGGCGCCACCCGCGATGTGCTTCTCGGCGTCGGCCTTCTTGGTGAAGATGCCGGTCGACTCGATGACGATGTCGACGCCCAGCTCACCCCAGGGGATGTCGGCCGGGTTGCGCTCGGAGAGCACCTTGATGGTGTGGCCGTCGACGGTGATGCTGTCGGCGGTGTGACTGACCTCGGCCTTGAGACGGCCCAGGATCGTGTCGTACTTCAGAAGGTGTGCCGTGGTCGCGGTGTCACCCAGGTCGTTGACAGCCACGATCTCGATGTCCGCACCCTGCTCCAGCAGCGCGCGGAAGTAGTTACGACCGATGCGGCCA
Organism: Streptomyces sp. NPDC057963; assembly: GCF_042887155.1. NCBI lineage: Bacteria > Bacillati > Actinomycetota > Actinomycetes > Kitasatosporales > Streptomycetaceae > Streptomyces > Streptomyces sp. NPDC057963. Next base: position 394,196 of record NZ_JBHVPX010000008.1, on the reverse strand, counting down.
AAGCCGTTGATGCCTACGCGGATCGTCACGAACCGATCTCCTCGTTAGGTACGCGGGGTTTCCACCCCGGCGAGTTGTATGAGATGTCCCCGACCGCCTCCGACCCTACCTCTCCGAGGGCCCCGGAGTGACATCGAGCGGGGCCGTAGGAACCATCGAGGCCCGTACCCCTCGGTAGGAGTACGGGCCTCCGAACACTCGGCCGTACACGCGGCGACGACTACGGAGAGTCAACAGTCCCGGGAATGCCGCGTGTTCTGGATTCGGCCGATTTCATCGCCTTCGCGGGTCACCCCACCAGACCGTCGGCGAGCTCCTCGCTGAGGGTGGATTCCGTGCCCGGAATGCCCAGGTCCTGGGCCCGCTTGTCGGCCATCGCCAGCAGCCGGCGGATCCGGCCGGCGACCGCGTCCTTGGTCAGCGGCGGATCGGCGAGCGCGCCCAGCTCCTCCAGCGACGCCTGCTTGTGCTCCATGCGCAGCCGCCCCGCGGCCGCCAGGTGCTCGGGCACCTCCTCGCCCAGGATCTCCAGCGCACGCCCCACCCGGGCGCCCGCGGCGACGGCGGCCCGCGCGGAACGGCGCAGGTTGGCGTCGTCGAAGTTGGCGAGCCGGTTGGCGGTGGCGCGGACCTCTCGGCGCATCCGCCGCTCCTCCCAGGCCAGCACCGACTCATGGGCGCCGAGCCGGGTGAGCAGGGCGCCGATGGCGTCGCCGTCGCGGACGACGACCCGGTCGACCCCGCGCACCTCGCGGGCCTTCGCCGCGATGGAGAGCCTGCGGGCCGCCCCTACCAGCGCGAGCGCCGCCTCCGGCCCCGGGCAGGTCACCTCCAGCGAGGAGGAGCGGCCCGGCTCGGTGAGCGAGCCGTGGGCCAGGAAGGCTCCGCGCCAGGCGGCCTCGGCATCGCAGGTGGCCCCCGAGACCACCTGCGGGGGCAGGCCGCGGATGGGACGGCCGCGGCCGTCCACCAGGCCGGTCTGGCGGGCCAGCTGATCGCCGCCCGCCACCACCCGTACGACATAGCGCGAGCCGCGCCGCAGACCGCCGGGAGCCATCACGATCAGCTCCGAGCTGTGCCCGAAGATCTCCAGGATGTCCCGCTTCAGCCGGCGCGCCGCCATCGCGGTGTCCAGCTCCGCCTCGATCACAATCCGACCGCTCACCAGGTGCAACCCACCCGCGAACCGAAGAATCGCCGAGACCTCTGCCTTCCTGCAGCAGGTCCGGGTCACGGGAAGCCGGGAGACTTCGTCCTTCACCGCCGGCGTCATCGCCATGGGCCGATCCTTCCATGCATCCGAAAAATACGGTCGTACGCGGCGGCCAACAGCTCCGGATCATGGATCGGAACGCCGTCGGGTGAGGCCACCGGCGCCAGCTCGACCGCGGCACCGAGCCGCTTGGCGGCATCGGCGAGGGACTCACGATCGGGCACGGCTGCTTCGTCGGCCAGCACCACGTCCATGGCGAGTTTAGGGGCGTGTCGTCCCAAAACCTCCAAATGACGCTGCGGAGAGAAGCCATCAGTTTCACCGGGTTGCGGTGCGAGGTTGAGCGAGAGGACCTTGCGGGCCTTGGTCTCGACGAGCGCGTCGAGCAGTTCCGGCACGAGCAGATGCGGGATCACGGAGGAGAACCAGGACCCCGGGCCGAGCACCACCCAGTCGGCGTCGAGGACGGCGGCGACGGCCTCGGGGACGGCCGGCGGGTCGCGCGGGACGACGTGGACGGACTGCACCTCGCCCGGGGTGAGCGCCACGGTGGCCTGGCCGCGCACCGTGTCCACGTCGTCCGGGCGGGCCGGGTCGTGTCCCCGTACGAGCGCCTGGAGCTCCAGCGGCACGGCGGACATGGGTAGCACCCGGCCGTGCGCACCGAGGAGCCTGCCGACCAGGTCCAGGGCCTGGACGTGGTCGCCGAGCTGCTCCCACAGGGCGACGATCAGCAGATTGCCGACCGCGTGCTCGTGCAGGTCGCCCTTGGACTGGAAACGGTGCTGGATGACCCGGGCCCAGGTCTGGCCCCAGTCGTCGTCACCGCACAGGGCGGCGAGCGCCTTGCGGAGGTCGCCGGGCGGCAGGACGCCGAGCTCCTCCCGGAGCCGGCCGCTGGAGCCGCCGTCGTCGGCCACGGTGACCACGGCCGTGAGGTCGCCGGTGATCCGGCGGAGCGCCGCCAGCGACGCGGACAGCCCCATGCCGCCGCCGAGAGCGACGACCTTGGGCTGCGCGCCGCGCTTACGGGCGGACAGGGCAGAGGTGGCTCTGCGCAGCCGTCGCAGGCGCAGATTACGGCTGGTCACTCGCGCCCCATGTCCCGGTGCACGAGGACGGTCTCGATGCCTTCGGTCGCGAGCCGGGCCGCGAGCTTCTCGGACATGGCGACCGAGCGGTGCTTGCCGCCCGTGCAGCCGACGGCGATCGTCACGTAGCGCTTGCCCTCGCGGCGGTAGCCGGCGGCGATGAGCTGGAGCAGTTCCGTGTACTGGTTGAGGAATTCCTTGGCGCCGGGCTGGTCGAAGACGTAGGCGGAGACCTCTTCGTTGAGCCCGGTGAACGGGCGCAGCTCGGGGACCCAGTGCGGGTTGGGCAGGAAGCGGCAGTCGACCACCAGGTCGGCGTCGACCGGCAGGCCGTACTTGAAGCCGAACGACATCACCGTGGCGCGCAGCTCCGGCTCCTCGTCGCCGGCGAACTGGGCGTCCATCTTGGCGCGCAGTTCGTGCACGTTGAGGCTGGAGGTGTCGATCACCAGGTCGGCGTCGCCGCGCAGCTCGCGCAGCAGGTCGCGCTCGGCGGCGATGCCGTCGACGATCCGGCCGTCGCCCTGGAGGGGGTGCGGACGGCGGACCGACTCGAAGCGGCGGACCAGGGCGTCGTCGGAGGACTCCAGGAAGACGATCCGCCGGGTGACGTGCTTGGCCTCCAGGTCGGCGAGGGACTCGCGGAGGTTGTCGAAGAACCGGCGGCCGCGCACGTCGACGACGACGGCGATCCGGGCCACGTTGCCCTGCGAGCGGGCACCGAGTTCGACCATGGTGGGGATCAGCGCGGGCGGCAGGTTGTCGACGACGAACCAGCCGAGGTCCTCCAGGCACTTGGCCGCGGTGCTGCGCCCGGCGCCCGACATCCCCGAGATGATCACCAGCTCGGGGATGGCCGCGTTCCCGTCGCCCGTGTCGATCGTGGTGCCCGTACTCACGTGTCCCGCTCCGTCTGCTCGGTCGGTGCTGTCGTGCCCGGCTTCGTGTCCGTGCCCGACTTCATGTTCGTGTTCGTGCTCAGTCATGTCGTGCTGCCCCCGTCGTCCTCTTCAATGATCTCTCCTGTCGCCGTGTTCACGGCGGGCGCGGCCGGGGCGGCCGGGGCGGCCGAGGCCAGGGCGGCAACCACTGATTCCGCCGTTCTGCGGCCTATCCCCGGAACTTCGCAGATCTCGTCGATTGTCGCCTGCTTCAGCTTCTTCACGGAGCCGAAATGCTTGATCAACGCCTGCTTCCGGGTCTCGCCGAGACCGGCGACGGCATCCAGGGGGCTGGACCGGATGCGCTTGGCCCGCTTGGCACGCTGGTAGGTGATCGCGAAGCGGTGGGCCTCGTCACGGACGCGCTGGAGGAGGTAGAGGCCCTCGCTGGAGCGGGGCAGGATGACGGGGTCGTCGTCATCGGGCAGCCAGACCTCTTCGAGGCGCTTGGCGAGGCCGCAGACGGCGATGTCGTCGATCCCGAGCTCGTCGAGGGCGCGTTTGGCCGCGGCGACCTGCGGCTGGCCGCCGTCGACCACGACGAGCTGCGGCGGATAGGCGAACCGCTTGGGACGGCCGTCGTCCTCACGGGGCTCGGCCTCCGGATCGGGGGAGCTTTCCGGGACGGAGACGGTGCTCGGGAGGGAAGCAGCGCTCGGGTCGGAGGCGGTGCCTGGGACGGGCAGGGTGTCCTCGCCGGCGGCCGGGCCGGTCGGGGCCGGTGGGGCGGTCTGCGGTGCCGGGACGGGGCCGGTCGGCGCGGGAGTCTCCTCCCACTCCCCCGTCCGCTCCTTCTCCTGGAGGTACCGCTTGAAGCGACGGCCGATCACCTCGTGCATCGACCGGACGTCGTCCTGGCCCTCGAAGCCCTTGATCTGGAAGCGGCGGTACTCGCTCTTGCGGGCCAGGCCGTCCTCGAAGACGACCATGGACGCGACCACGTCGTCGCCCTGGAGATGGGAGATGTCGAAGCACTCGATGCGCAGCGGAGCCGTGTCGAGGCCGAGCGCCTCGGCGATCTCCTCCAGGGCGCGGGAGCGGGTCGTCAGGTCGGAGGCGCGCTTGGTCTTGTGCAGCCCCAGGGCCTGCTGGGCGTTGCGCTGGACCGTCGTCATCAGGTCCTTCTTGTCGCCGCGCTGGGGGATGCGCAGGCTGACCTGGGAGCCCCGGCGGTCGGCGAGCCACTGGGAGACCGCGTCGGGGTGCTCGGGGAGGGCCGGGACGAGGACCTCCTTGGGGACGGAGTCGCCCGTCTCCTCGCCGTACAGCTGTTGCAGGGCGTGCTCGACCAGGCCCGAGGTGTCGACGTTCTCGACCTTGTCGGTGACCCAGCCGCGCTGGCCGCGCACCCGGCCGCCGCGCACGTGGAAGATCTGGACGGCGGCTTCGAGCTCGTCCTCGGCGACCGCGATCAGGTCGGCGTCGGTGGCGTCGGCGAGGACGACGGCGCTCTTCTCCATGGCCCGCTTGAGGGCCTCCACGTCGTCGCGGAGCCGGGCCGCCCGCTCGTACTCCATCTCTTCGGCCGCCGCCATCATCTCCTTCTCCAGGCGGCGGATGTACGTGCCGGTGCGGCCGGCCATGAAGTCGCAGAAGTCGTCCGCCAGTTCGCGGTGTTCCTCGGGGGTGACCCGGCCGACACAGGGGGCCGAGCACTTGCCGATGTAGCCGAGCAGGCACGGGCGGCCGGTCCTGGCGGAGTTCTTGAAGACTCCGGCGGAACAGGTGCGTACCGGAAAGACCCGGAGCATCAGGTCGACCGTCTCCCGGATCGCCCAGGCGTGCCCGTACGGACCGAAGTAGCGCACACCCTTCTTCTTGGCTCCGCGCATGACCTGGACGCGCGGGAACTCCTCGTTGAGCGTGACCGCGAGATACGGATAGCTCTTGTCGTCGCGGTACTTGACGTTGAACCGGGGGTCGAACTCCTTGATCCAGGAGTACTCCAGCTGGAGCGCCTCGACCTCCGTGGAGACGACGGTCCACTCGACCGAGGCGGCCGTGGTGACCATCGTGCGCGTACGCGGGTGGAGCGCGGCCAGGTCCTGGAAGTAGTTGGCCAGGCGCTGGCGCAGGTTCTTGGCCTTTCCGACGTAGATCACCCGGCGGTGTTCGTCGCGGAATTTGTAGACCCCCGGGGAGTCGGGGATCTGTCCCGGCTTGGGGCGGTAGCTGGAGGGGTCTGCCATGTGCCCCACCCTACTTGCGGGCAGTGACAGCGCGGCCTGCCCGGCCGTGGTGCCGTGCTCCGGGGCGCGGGTTGAGGGAGCACGCCCCGGAGCACGGGTCAGGGGGCGCCGCCGCCGGTCACGGGGTCGCCCGGTGGCGGCGGTTGCGCACCGCCGTGACACCGACGACGGCGAGCACGGCGAGGGCGCCCGCTCCGGCGGCGGCGGCGGACGCGGCGGTCGGGGCCGTGCCGGAGGCCGCGTCCGCGGCGGTCACCGGGCGGGGCTCGCCGGCGCCTTCCCGGGGGCCGGGAGCGGTGCCGGAAGGTGCGGACGGTCCGTAGCCGCCCGCCTGGCCGGAGCGGGCGTAGCCGGAGCCGGGGAGCTTGTCGCCGTAGGCCTTCCGCACCCGGGCGCGGTAGGCGGCCAGGGTGGTGCCGCGGGCACCGACCGCGCGGACGGCGTCCCGGTCCAGCGGGAGCACCTCGGTGCCCTTCTGGACGTACCAGGCGTCCGTCTGCGGTTCGCGGAAGACCGTCCCGCCGGGGAGCTTGCGGGCGCCCGCGGCGGCGTACCGCGTCTCGTCGTCGCCGCTGGCGATGTTCACCACCTGCCAGCTCCCGTCCTTCCCTTCCTTCGGAAGGGTCCACAGGGATGCCTTCTGGCCGTCCGAGGAGACGGCCGTGGTGGCGAGGTAGTCCAGCCTGGCGACCGGTGCCCCCGGTTTCCCGGCGACGAAGTCCGGGGCGAGGCTGCGCACGGGGACGGTGGCGCCCTCGACCCGCGGCGCGGCCGCCGACCTCGTGATCGCGCCCTCCCGGGCGAAGAACCGGGACAGGGTGTCCAGGGTCGCGGGGTCGGTGGCCGCTCGACGGGCCGCTGTCAGAGCGGCCGGATCGGCTGCGGGACCGGTGGCGGCGGCCGCCTGCGGGGCTGTGACGGTGAGCAGGGCGGCGCCCGCCAGCACACCGGTGGCGGCCAGGGCGGCAGCCGTGGCACGCGCGGTGCGGCTGGGCCGTGCGGTGTCTGCGGACCGTGCGATGCGGCTGGGCCGTGCGGTGCCTGCGGACCGTGCGATGCGGCTGGGCCGTGCGGTGCCTGCGGACCGTGCGATGCGGCTGGGCCGTGCGGTGCCTGCGGACCGTGCGGTGCGTGCGGTCTTCGAGATCACTGCGTCACGCTCCGATCCGGTAGAGCGAGTGGGTCCAGGAGAACTCGTTGTTGTTCACGTACCAGGCGTGCGAGGCCCAGTTGTAGCGGTTGTTGGAGGGCCAGGGATCGCCCCAGTAGACCCAGCTGTTCGCGTCGTCGTACCCGTACAGGACATGCATGTGGCCGCCGCCCGACGACCACTGGATGCGGGTCTCGACGGGGCGCCCCGCGGCTATCTCGGCCTGCACGGTGGGGTAGCGCAGCCAGCCGGTGACGTACGAGCCGGAGTTGATGCCGGCCCACTGGAGACCGATCTGGACATTGCCGAGCGAGGCCTGCGAGTTGGGGCACTCGTAACCCTGGGCACGGCCGAAGGCGGCGTTGCAGAACTGGTTCTGCGAGTAGGAGCGTCCGAACCAGGTGGCGATGGTGTTGCCGGATGCCGCCCAGCACCAGTTGGTCTTCTGCTGTGCCTGCATGGTGATGTTCAGGCGCTGGGTGGCGGCGATGCTGCTGCCGGTGGTGGTGCTCCGTGCTGCCGAGGCGGTCGTGGTGGGGGTCTGCGCCGCCGAGGCGGTCGCCGTGGGTACGGCGAGCAGTAGGGCGGCGAGGGCGGCCATGACCGGAAGTCGTCCCGGCCGGATTCTTCGGTTGCGCATTGCGTTCCTCCCAATGCAAGGGGGTGTGTGATCGGAGGAGCGCGTCCGGACGCTGTGCGAGGAGCATCGACCGTTGTCGGGGACGGGTCAACACGCTTCAATGCGGGGGAACATCGCGGTGTGAACGGCGTGGCGGATACGTGAACGGATCTCCCCCGGCCACCTGCGACACCGCTCCCGCCGATGCGGTCTCCCCACCCCGCGTCGTGAACGTTCACCTGGAGGACCTCATGCGGCACACGGAGGCCGAACTGGCGCAGGTGCTGCACACCGGCCCGTTCCATCTGGCACTGCGCACCGCGCTCTCGGTGCGTGGGCTTCCGCTCCAGCGGGTGCAGCACCATCTCGCGCACCGCGGCGTCAAGGTCGGGGTGACAAGCCTGAGTTACTGGCAGCAGGGGGCCAGGCGTCCGCAGCGCGCCGAGTCGCTGCGGGCCGTGAAGGCCCTGGAGGAGGTGCTGGAACTGCCCGGGAACTCACTGCTCCGGTTGCTGGGGGCCGCCGGCGGCCGTGCGGACGCCGACCGTCCGGCCGCGCGTTCGTACCGCTCCTTGATGGAGGCGTCCGGCGCTGTGGAACGGCTGCTCGCCACGATGGGCTCGCCGGTGGACGGCGGGCTGCACACGGTGGGGCATCACGAGCGGATACGGATCGGGCCCGGCCGGGAGCTGCGGCAGCGGGAGTCACAGCATGTGGTGCGCGCGCACCGGGACGACGTCGACCGCTATCTCGCCGTCTACCGGGGCGATCCGGGCTGCGATCCGGCGCGAGTGGAGGTGGTGGCCCGGGAGAACTGCCGGACGGGGCGGATCCGCTTCGACCGGGAGACGGGGGTGCTCGTCGCGGAGCTGCTCTTCGACACCCGGCTGCGGGCGGGCGACACCTATCTCTTCGGCTACGGCTTCGACGACGCCACGGGAGGGCCGTGCGGCGAGTACGTGCGCGGCTTCAGTTTCGGCGGCGGACAGTACGTGCTGCAGGTGGGCTTCGACGAGGCCGCGCTGCCGGTACGGTGCCGGAGCTTCGCCCAGGTCTCGGCGGGCGCGCCGCGCGGCACCCGTACGGATCTCACCCTCACCGGCCGGCACCGGACCGTTCACCTGGTGGAGCAGGGGGTGCGGCCCGGCCTGGTCGGCATCGACTGGGACTGGGAGTGATCCGTCGCCGCCGGACGGTCAGGCGTCGGGGCCCGCGATGAGCTTTCCGCCCTTGACCCTGACCGGGACGGAGGGCAGCGGCGCGGTCGCCGGGCCGTGCATCGCCTTGCCGGTCGTCGTGTCGAAGCGGCTGCCGTGGCACGGGCAGTTCCCCACGTTCTCCTCGACCTTGTCCAGCAGGCAGCCCGCGTGGGTGCACTGGGCGCTGAACGCCTTGTACTGGCCCTTGGCCGGGCAGGTGACGATGACCCGCTGGTCGCGGTAGAGCTTCGATCCGCCGACCGGAACCTCCTCCGGCACTCCGAGTTCGACGGGGGCGGTCGGCGTCGGCGTCGCGGCGTGGCCGAGCTTCGACTCGGTCGAACAGGCGGCCGCTCCCAGCCCGGCGACGCCGACGAGAGCGGCGCCCTTCAGCACGGTACGGCGGGGGGCGGGCTGGCCGGGCATGCGGTCTCCACTGGTCAGAGGGCAGGGCGGGGTGCAGAGGGTTGCCGGGGGCGGCTGAGGCACCGCGGGTACCGCGGGTATCAGAGCCATCGGCGACAGAACCGACGATACCGGCGGAGACCGGGAGCCCGGCGGCCGGGCTGCCCAAGGCCCGTTGCCCCTGGTCAGGGGGCAAGGCAGGCCGGGCCGGGGGTGCGGGGGAAGGCGGGGTACGGGTGGGGAGCCCGTCCGGGGCGGGCAAGGCAGGCTTCGGGGCAGGCAGAGCGGGCGCCGGAGCGGGCGGAGCGGGTGAAGCGGGCGCCGGGCGCGCCTTCACCCCCGCATCCGTGCCCGGAGCTCCGGTGGGGGCGGACCCCTGCCGTCGCAGGCGGCGGCCCCCGGGCTTCCGGGGGCCGCCGCCTGGGCGCGGGCCGTCAGGCCTTGCGCGCGCGGGTCGCCTTCTTCGCCGCGGGCTTCTTCGCCGCAGCCGTTTTGGCGGTCCTGGCCGTGGCCGACTTCGCGGCCTGGCCCGCGCTCGTCCTGGCCGTGGCCGTCTTCCTGGCCGGGGCCGACTGGGCGGCGACCGCCTTCTTCGCCACCACCTTCCGGGCCGGCTTGCGGGCGGCCGGCACCGCGGCCTCGCTCACCCGGTCCGGGTCCAGGATGCCTTGGAGGAACTTGCCGGTGTGGCTGGCCGGAACCCCGGCGACCTGCTCCGGGGTTCCCTCGGCAACGACCAGACCGCCGCCGTTGCCCCCTTCGGGGCCCATGTCGATGACCCAGTCCGCGGTCTTGATCACGTCGAGGTTGTGCTCGATGACGATCACCGAGTTGCCCTTCTCGACCAGCCCGGAGAGCACCTTGATGAGCTTGTTGATGTCCTCGAAGTGCAGACCCGTGGTCGGCTCGTCCAGAACGTAGACGGTGCGGCCGGTGGAGCGCTTCTGCAGCTCGCTCGCGAGCTTCACACGCTGAGCCTCACCGCCGGAGAGCGTCGGCGCGGACTGGCCGAGCCTGACGTATCCGAGGCCGACCTCGTGGAGCGTACGGAGGTGGCGGGCGATCGTCGGGACGGCCTCGAAGAACTCCAGGCCCTCCTCGATCGGCATGTCCAGCACCTCGGCGATGGACTTGCCCTTGTAGTGGACCTCCAGGGTCTCCCGGTTGTAGCGCGCTCCGTGGCAGACCTCGCACGGGACGTACACGTCCGGCAGGAAGTTCATCTCGATCTTGATGGTGCCGTCGCCGGAGCAGTTCTCGCACCGGCCCCCCTTGACGTTGAAGGAGAAACGGCCCGGCAGATAGCCGCGCACCTTCGCCTCCATCGTCTCCGCGAACAGCTTGCGTACATGGTCGAAGACGCCGGTGTACGTGGCCGGGTTGGACCGGGGCGTACGGCCGATGGGCGACTGGTCGACGTGCACCACCTTGTCGACCTGGTCGTCCCCGTCGACCCGGGTGTGCCGGCCGGGGACCGACTTGGCGCCGTTCAGTTCGCGTGCCAGGTGGGTGTAGAGGATGTCGTTGACCAGCGTCGACTTCCCGGAACCCGAGACACCCGTGACGGCGGTGAGCACGCCGAGCGGGAAGGAGACGTCGACGTCCTGGAGGTTGTTCTCCCGGGCACCGTGCACCGTGAGGGTGCGCGTCGGGTCGACGGGGCGCCGGATGCCGGGCATCGCGATCGACTTCTTGCCGGTCAGATACTGGCCGGTGATCGACTCGCCGTTGCCCAGCAGCTCCTTGAGCGATCCGGAGTGGACCACCTTGCCACCGTGCTCACCGGCACCGGGGCCGATGTCGACGACCCAGTCGGCGACCTTGATGGTGTCCTCGTCGTGCTCGACGACGATGAGCGTGTTGCCCATGTCACGGAGCCGGACCAGGGTCTCGATCAGCCGGTGGTTGTCCCGCTGGTGCAGGCCGATGGACGGCTCGTCCAGCACGTACAGCACGCCGACCAGGCCGGAGCCGATCTGGGTGGCCAGCCGGATGCGCTGGGCCTCGCCGCCGGACAGGGTGCCTGCCGCACGGTTAAGCGAGAGGTAGTCGAGGCCGACGTCGACCAGGAACCTCAGCCGCTCGTTCACCTCCTTCAGCACCCGCTCGGCGATCTTCTTGTCGCGGGCGTTCAGCTTCATCCGGCCGAGGAATTCGGCGCACTCGCTGATCGACATCGCGGAGACCTCGGCGATGGACTTCTCCATCACCGTGACCGCGAGGACGATCGGCTTGAGCCTGGTGCCCTCACAGGTCGGGCAGGGCACCTCGCGCATGTACCCCTCGAAGCGCTCCCGGCTGGAGTCGCTCTCGGCCTCGGAGTGCCGCCGCTTGACGAACTGCACCGCTCCCTCGAAGGCGGGGGTGGTGTAGGCGCGCTCGCGCCCGTACCGGTTGCGGTAGCGGACCTCGGTCTGGATCTTGTGGCCGAAGAGCAGGGCCTTCTTGGCGCGCTGCGGCAGCCCCGCCCACGGGATGTCCGTACGGAATCCGAGGGCCTCGGCGAGCGCGCCGATCAGCCGGCCGAAGTACTCCTTGGTGTGGCCGTGCGACCAGGGGTGGATCGCTCCCTCGTCGAGCGACTTCTCCTCGTCGGGGACGATCAGCTCGGGGTCGACCTCCATGCGCGTACCGATGCCCGTGCAGTCGGGGCAGGCGCCGAAGGGCGAGTTGAAGGAGAAGGAGCGGGGCTCCAGCTCCTCGAAGGAGAGGTCGTCGTACGGGCAGTAGAGGTGCTCGGAGTACATCCGCTCGCGCTCCGGGTCGTCCTCGGGGAGGTCGACGAAGTCGAGCACGACCATGCCGCCGGAGAGCCCGAGCGCGGTCTCGACCGAGTCGGTCAGCCGGCGCTTGGCACTGTCCTTCACCGTGAGGCGGTCGATGACCACCTCGATGGTGTGCTTCTCCTGCTTCTTCAGCTTGGGCGGCTCGGAGAGCTGGATGGTCTCGCCGTCGACCCGGGCCCTGCTGTAGCCCTTGGTCTGCAGATCGGCGAAGAGGTCGACGAACTCGCCCTTGCGCTCGCGCACCAGCGGCGAGAGCACCTGGAACCGGCTGCCCTCGGGCAGGGCGAGCACCTTGTCGACGATGGCCTGCGGCGACTGGCGCGAGATGGGCCGGCCGCACTCCGGGCAGTGCGGCTTGCCGATCCGGGCGAAGAGCAGCCGGAGGTAGTCGTAGACCTCGGTGATGGTGCCGACCGTCGAGCGCGGGTTGCGCGAGGTCGACTTCTGGTCGATGGAGACGGCCGGCGAGAGACCCTCGATGAAATCGACGTCCGGCTTGTCCATCTGGCCGAGGAACTGGCGGGCGTACGAGGAGAGGGACTCCACGTAGCGCCGCTGGCCCTCGGCGAAAATCGTGTCGAACGCGAGAGACGACTTGCCCGACCCGGAAAGCCCGGTGAAGACGATGAGGGAGTCGCGGGGGAGGTCGAGCGAGACGTTCTTGAGGTTGTGCTCGCGAGCGCCACGGACGATGAGACGGTCGGCCACGCCGGTCCGCACCTTTCTAGAGAGAAATGGGGGAACTGAGCCCCTGTCCCAGGGTATGGGGGGCGCCACAGCGATGTACGAAGCTTTCGACTCCGAGCGTATAGCACGCGCATTCGATTTACGGACGGCCGCTGACTCCTTCACCCGATCGAGTGGCGGGGCTAGGCTCGGCGTCATGATTGATCATGCGCACGACCTGGACGCCGTACGTGAAGCGACCGATCGACTGCTCAGCGCCACCGGGAAACTGGACGATGCCGCGCTCGCCCAGCCCTCGCGATTGCCGGGCTGGAGCCGGGGCCATGTACTTGCGCACCTCTCTCGTAACGCCGACGCGCTCGTAAATGTTCTCCAGGGCCGGCCCATGTACGCAGACAGCGAAACTCGCGACCGCGACATCGAGCACGGCGCGCCCCGGCCGAAGGCCGAGCAGCTGGCGGACCTGGCCGGGAGCGCGGCCGGCTTCGCGGAGGCCGCCTCGGCCCCGGCCGACTGGTCCCGCACGGTCACGATGCGCAACGGTGTGACGGACTCGGCCTCCCGGATCCCCTTCCGCCGCCGCATCGAGGTCGAGCTGCACCATGTCGACCTGGGCATCGGCTACGAGCTGGAGGACCTTCCCGAAGAGTTCGTCACCCGGGAGATCGGCTTCCTCGCCGAACGGTTCGACGGCCACCCCGATGTCGTGTCCACGACCGTGAGCGACGGCCAGGACCGGACCTGGACGACGGGCGGCGGCGCGGCGGGCGCTCCTGTCACGGTCCGCGGGACGGCCCCCGAGCTGCTCGGCTGGCTCTGCGGCCGCCGCGACGGCTCGGCGCTGGCCGCCGAAGGCGGCCCCCTTCCCGCACTGCCCCCGCTATAAGCTGAGTCGTATGACGTACAGCGGAACGGTCAAGGTCGGCGGACGTGCGGACGTACACGAGTTGACGGATCTGATGATCTCCAAGGTCGCCGTCGGCCCGATGGACAACAACGCCTATCTGCTGCGCTGCCGGGCCACCGGCGAGCAGCTCCTGATCGACGCGGCCAACGAGGCCGGGACCCTGCTGCGGCTGATCGGTGCCGACGGCATCGCCTCCGTCGTCACCACCCACCGGCACGGCGACCACTGGCAGGCGCTCGGCGAGGTGGTGGCGGCCACCGGCGCGCGTACCTACGCCGGGCGGTACGACGCGGAGGGCATCCCGGTCCCGACCGATGTCCTGGTCGACGACAACGACACGATCCGGGTGGGCCGGGTCTGCCTGACCGCCCGTCACCTCACCGGTCACACCCCGGGTTCCATCGCCCTGATCTACGACGACCCGCACGGCGCCCCGCACCTGTTCACCGGTGACTGCCTCTTTCCGGGCGGTCCTGGAAGGACAACACTTCCGAAGGACTTCGACTCGCTGATGAACGGCATCGAGGCGAAGCTCTTCGACCAGTTGCCGGACGAGACGTGGGTCTACCCGGGCCACGGCCATGACACTACGCTCGGTGCGGAACGCCCGCACCTAACGGAGTGGAGAGCCCGAGGCTGGTAAACCGGAACGGGTGCAGATCTGATGAGGGTGCTGCCGATCAGGCCGCGAGTGTGAGGCGGTCGCGGTAACGGGCCTGGTGGTTGCGGGCGAACTCCTGCCTCTCGTGCCAGGTCCAGTTAGGTGTCGAACCAACAGGATCCAAGTGTCTCTGGTGTCCAACATCCAGGGCCAAGACCCAGCATGATGTGCACCCGGCCACCGCACGAGGGCAGGCCCTACAGGCGCGGAGCGTGGCCGCGACCACCAGCGCGATCCTGGAACTGGGCGGCGCCAACCACAGCCACTCTCACTACGGAGCGTCGGCCGTCACCTGCACAAGGTGGCGTCGAGGAGAGCCAGGACATCGGAGGGGCCCTGCTTGGCGGGCGCAATGTCGGCGGTGACGGCAACCGTGACGGCGCGGCCGTCATCGGTGACGCCGGTGCGCGTCTGGTAACCGGGGATGTCACCGCCGTGTCCCCACATCAGGCCGCCGCAACTCAGCGCCGTACTGGTCACTCCCAGCCCGTACCGGGCACCGGGCCACATTTCGCCGGCGGGGACCTCGACGGTGGTCCGCATCTGGGTGAGCTGCGCGGGCTCCAGGAGCCTGCCGCCGAACAGGGCGGAGAAAAATCGGTTCAAATCGCTCGGGGTGGAGATCATTTGCCCGGCGGCCCAGGCCCAGGAGGGGTCCAACTCGGTGACGTCCTTCAACGGCCCCCCGGGCTGCGCGTAGTAGCCCTTCGGGTGCGCTTCCCGGATGCCCTCGTCGCCCGCGCCGGGAAAGTAGGTGTGGCGCAGCCCGATGCGCTCGGTGATCCGGTGGGTGATCTCCTCGGCCAGCGGGCGGCCGGTGACCTTCTCGATGATCAGGCCGGCCAGGAGGTAGTTGGTGTTGCTGTACGCCCAGCTGGTCCCGGGAGCGAACAGCGCCTTGTGCGCCAGCGCCAGATCGAGCAGGGTACGGGGCTGGAGGTAGGTGTGGCGCTGCGCGCCGACGAGGTCGCCCACGAATTCGGCGTAGTCAGGCAGTCCGCTGGTGTGCTGCAGCAGCTGACGTACCGTGATGTGGCGGCCGTCGATGCCCTCGCCGCGCACCAGGTTCGGCAGGTACTGCTCGACCGGGGCGTCGAGAGCGACCTTGCCTTCGCCGACCAGTTGCAGGACGACCGTGGCGGTGAACGCCTTGGTGTTGCTCCCCGCCCGTACCTGCCCGTCGACCGGCACCTTCGCCCCGGTGCTCAAGTCTGCGACGCCGGCAGCGTAGTTGTGGGTGCGCCCGTCGCGGCCGAGGTCGGCGGCCAGGGCGGCGGGGTACCCGTCGTCGTGCACCAGGTGGTCCAGGCCTTGCCGCACGACCTGACCGGAGCCGCGGGGCTGCGCCGCGGACACGGGCAGAGCGCCTCCCACGGCCAGACCGGTGGCGGCCATCACCAGCACCGTCGCGATCCCTCGCCGCGGCCCGGACGACGAGGCGCGGGCACGTCGAAACGAGTGAGAACGATCGGTCATGGGGAACCCTCCTTGTGCACCCTGCCGGGTGCATCGGAAATCCGTAGGCCTTCAGCCTGGGCGTTTGAGATCCACCGATCCATCCGGGCAGCGGGCCCATGCGAGATGGGGATAACCCCAGGTCGGGTAGCCGCCGCCCGGATCCCGCGCCCGACCACGATCTGACGGCCACCCCGGAACGCTTCGCGCCGCCCCATGGCCGCCCGGCCGCCGGCATCATCGAGCCGGCCGCGCGGGAGCTCCCCGACCCCGACGACACCGTCATGGAACTCTGCCGCTGAACCCAATCACTCCTCCGTGTTTCGTATTCAACTACCGAGGTGGGCCACCCCGTGCGCGTGGAGGCGCGATCCGTGCTTCTTCCTCGGGAAAAACTCGGCTGACAGTCACAGGCCGATGCCGACGAGCGGGGAGTTCTTCACGCAGTCGACGTCGTCCATGTATCGGGCGAGGACACGGGAGCCGTCGCCCCATCAGCCCGCGCGGGCGATCTCCAGCGGGTCGTGTCCGGCAGCCCGGGCGGCGGTGGCGAAGCCGCGGCGCAGGGAGTGCCCGGACCAGCCGCCGGAAAGTCCGGCGGCGACGGCCAGGCGCTCGATCACCTCGGCGGCGGCCTCCGCCGTCATCCGGCCGGCCGGGTCCCCGATGATGCGGCCGCCCCGGGTGATCGGCGGGGCCAGGCGGTCCCACCGGTCGATGCGGACGAACAGCGGGCCGCCGGTGCGTCCGGCGTCCGCGAGGGCGGCGAGGTAGGCGCGCAGCGCCCGGACGGGGCAGGTGGCCGGGTCGGTGCCGTACAGGACGGCGTTCGTCGTGTGCTTGCGGACCTTCTTGCGGTACACGGTCACGTCGTAGCCGTGCTCCGCCTCCAGGACGGCGGCGAGGTCCAGGGCGACCAGTTCGGAGACGCGGGCCGCCGTGGCGAAGCCGACCAGTACCAGGGCGGCGTTCCGCTTCCCCGCAAGGGTGGTCCGGTCGGCTCCGGCGAGCATGGCACGGATCTGCGCGCACCACGCTCGGCGACGAGCGTCCGCAGCTGCCGCAGTGGCGCGCCCGCGGCTGGTGACGGCGGCCGCGGCCCTTCTCCACCCGTACGGACACCGGCCGGGGCAGCAACGGTCCGTTGCCGCCCCAGCCGGTTTCGGCCTCCGCCCGGCCGGACGGCCACCGGCCGCCCGACGGGGTGAGGAGGCGCGGTCAGGCGCCGATGCTGGAACCCTTGTCCGCGGACTCGTCCGCCTCCGCGGCCGCCTCGGCCCGCTCCCGCTTCTTGTTGGCCACGAGGCTGGTGATCGTGGTGATCACCAGCACGCCGCAGATGACGCCGAGCGAGACCGGGATGGAGATCTCCGGGACGTGCACCCCGGACTCGTGCAGCGCGTGCAGCACCAGCTTCACGCCGATGAAGCCGAGGATGACCGAGAGGCCGTAGCTGAGGTGGACCAGCTTCTTCAGCAGACCGCCGATCAGGAAGTACAGCTGCCGCAGCCCCATCAGGGCGAAGGCGTTGGCGGTGAAGACGATGTACGGATCCTGGGTCAGGCCGAAGATCGCGGGGATGGAGTCCAGGGCGAACAGCACGTCGGTGGTGCCGATGGCGAGCATGACGACCATCAGCGGCGTCAGGACGCGCTTGCCGTTGTTGCGGATGAAGAGCTTGGTGCCGTGGTACCGGTCGGCGACCCCGAAGCGGCGCTCGATGGTCTTGAGGAGGCGGTTCTCCTCGAACTCCTCCTCTTCCTCGTCGGCCCGCGCCTCCTGGACGAGCTTCCAGGCGGTGTAGATCAGGAACGCGCCGAAGATGTAGAAGACCCACGAGAAGTTGGCGATGACCGCGGCACCCGCGGCGATGAAGACCGCTCGCAGCACCAGCGCGATCAGGACGCCGACGAGCAGCACCCGTTGCTGAAGGTGGGAGGGGACCGAGAACTTCGCCATGATCAGGACGAAGACGAAGAGGTTGTCGACACTGAGCGACTTCTCGGTGATGAATCCGGCGAAGAACTCACCCGATGCCTGGCTCTCGCCGAAGACCAGCAGGCCGAGTCCGAAGAGCGCGGCCAGCGCGATCCAGATGATCGTCCAGATTCCGGCTTCCTTGGTCGTCACGTCATGGGGTTTGCGCCCGATGAAGAAGTCGACGGCGATAAGGGCTGACAGACCAAGAATGGTCAGCACCCAGAGGGTCCATGAAACGTCCACTGCGCCTCCGGCAGTTCGCTACGGCTACTGATCAGCGTCGTCGCTGCCGGAGGTCTCTTCCACCCGGGCGCACGGGCTTGTGCGCCACGGGCCGGCGCCCCGGGACCGGTCACAGTCCGTACTGACGGGCACGCCGCGTATGGGAGTACTCCCCTCCGCCCAAAGAACAGTACAGGGAACACCAAGGAAAGGTAAAGAGAAGGGTAAAGATCTTTCAAAAGGGCTGGTCAGGGCGGGGCGGTGCAGCCGTTGGCTGCTTCTCCGCTCAGAGTCGCCGGGGGCGGCGGGCCGCGGCCACCCTGGCGAGCACCTGGTCGAGGATCCGGCTGCCGGGCGGCATCCTCAGCGGCTCGTACGTCCAGGCGTGGCCCACCCAGGGGTCGGCCAGGTGGTTGTCGGCGACGGGGGTCGTCCGCAGGAGCGAGCGCCACAGCGGGTCGAGCACCGGTCCGTACGCGCGGGCGTCCTCGCGGTCCGCGACCATCAGCAGATGGACACCGGCCGAGGGCCCCTCGTCGGCGAGGTACCGCAACTGGGTCACGGCCCGGTCGTCGAAACCGTGCGGGAAGTCGTTGACGATCAGCAGTTGCTCGCCCGTGTCCAGGTCCGGCGGAAGGGAATCGGCGGCGCCGGCCCGGATCGCCATCTGCACCAGGTCGACGCGCCGGGTGAGCCGGGCGAGGACGGAGGCCACTCCCTCGGCTCCGGCGGCGGGCGGCCCGGCGAGGACCCCGGATCCGACCAGGGGGGCGAGCGCCCCGGCCGCCGAGCCCGCGGGGTCGATGACATGGACGGAGAACTCGTCGGCCGGGTAGACGGCCAGCAGCCGGGCCGCGTGCGCGACCGCGTTCTCCATGGCCAGGCGGCGCAGCTGGGCGGTGTCCGTCAGGGCCGCGGCCTCGGAGGCCGTACGACCGCTGTCGACCCAGATCCCGCGCTCCAGGGGGAGCCTGACCAGCAGCGGGATCCGCAGGTCCGGGCTCTCGGGCAGATGGAGGTCGCCGATGCGCAGCGCCATGGGTATCTCCATCGGCACGCGGTAGGCGTGCCAGGCCGGGTTGTCCCATCCCGCGAACGCGGCGGGCAGCGCGGGTTCGACGACGGCGGACTCGGCGGCGAGCTGGGCGAGATCGCGATCGAGGACCTCGCGGGCCCGGGCGGTCAGCTCGTCGCGCTTGGCCCGGGCCTGTTCGCGGGCCCGGTCACCGGCGCCGCCGATCCGGTTGCGCGGGTCGGACAGGGTCCGGTCGAGTTCCTGGTCCATGCGGGACTCGGCGAAGTCGACCGCACTGCGGTACGCGGCGGTGGTGCGGGCCAGGTCCTCGAACATGCCCCAGATCTGGTTGTAGAGGCGCTCCTCCATGGACCAGCCGGTCGCGTCCCCGGCGACGGGCCGGGCGGGGCGGCCCGGCTCGGCGGGCGGCGCGGTGGGAGGGGGCGGCGGGGGCGCCGTGGCCTGGCGGCGTGGGTGCGCGTAGTTGATGGGGCCGCCCGTCGGGGCCGCGGACGGCGGGGCGGTGGACCCGGTGAGCGGTTCCGACGGCTGGGCGGCCGTCGGCGGTGCGACGGGAGGTCCGCCCCCGTCCGAGGTCGGCACGGGGCCCGTGCCGAGCCCTGCCCGGTCCGTCTCCGGGGTGCGCGGCGGGGGTGGTGCGACCGACCGGGCCGTCGCACGGGTGACCGCGTCCTGGATCGTGTGGGCCAGCTCGACCGCCCGGGGCACTCCCTGGTCGGCGAGCATGGCGGCAAGGCCGCCCGCGTAGCCCTGACCGACGGCGCGGACCTTCCAGGCACCCTGGCGGCGGTAGAGCTCCAGTGCGGTGACCGCGGACTCGCTGTCCAGGCCGGTGAGGGTGAAGGTGGCGATCTCGGTGCCTTCGGTCCCGGTGACGGCGACGAACGGTGCGGCGATCGCGCCGAACCGGACCGGGCCGCCGACGCCCGTGGGCAGGGCCAGCAGCACGGTGACCCGGTGCACCGGGGCGGGCAGCGCGTCGAGGTCCACGGCGAGGCGGTGGTCGGCGGCGGCCTGCCGGGACACTTCGAGCCCGGGCAGTCGGGGCGATCCCGGGTGGGCGATCCACTCGGTGCCGTGCACCGTGCCGCTCTCGTCGCCGAGCGTGGCACCGGCCACGACGGGCGTACCGGCCGACACCCGGATCTCCAGACGGGTCTGGGGCAAGGTGTGGTTCTGCCCCCGGACCAGCTCGGCCGTCATTGCCCTGTCCCCTCGATGAGTTGCCGCCGCGTCGTGCGGTGTTGAACGGTGCGGCGCGTGTGGTCCGGCGCCCCGGTCGGGCGCCATGTGGTGCAGCTCCCGGCGGCCGATGCCTCCGGGAGCTGCGCGTGCCGATGCCGAACGGCTGGTCCGGCCGTGCCTACAGGTGCGGCAGGATCGCCGGCATCAGGTCCTGGAAGGTGCGGCCGTTGGCCGGGTTCCCGA
Organism: Streptomyces sp. NPDC057963; assembly: GCF_042887155.1. NCBI lineage: Bacteria > Bacillati > Actinomycetota > Actinomycetes > Kitasatosporales > Streptomycetaceae > Streptomyces > Streptomyces sp. NPDC057963. The sequence continues at coordinate 374,227 of NZ_JBHVPX010000008.1, read as the reverse complement.
GGGCGGTCATCTGCCATCCGTTCCCCGAACGGTGCACCTTCGCCATGATCTGGGCGGTGTACTGACCGCCGCCGTCCAGCGTGTAGCGGGCCATCTCCTGGCCGTTGGTCTCGTCGACGATGCGGCAGAAGGCGTTCTGCACCTCCTGGAACGTCTGGCCGGTGAAGGAGTTCACCGTGAAGACGATCTGGTCGATGTGGACCGGCACCCGCTGCAGGTCCACGAGAATCGCCTCGTCGTCGCCGCCCGAACCTGCACCGCCGACCAGGTTGTCCCCGGTGTGCGTGACCGAGCCGTCGTCACTGACGAGGTGGCGGAAGAAGACCACGTCGACCGGCTGCTTGTCGGCGAACAGCACCGCCGACGCATCGAGGTCGATCTCCCGCGTACGCGAACCGAACAGCCCGCGGCGCGGCGCCGCTTGCCATCCGAGCCCCATCCTTACCGCGGTCAGGGTCCCCCCGTCGCTCTTCTGCAGGCTGATGGCCTGACCCTTGGTCATATTGACCGTCACGCGCTGTCCCCTCTCCGCTTGCCCCGCAACCGTCCGTGCGCGGTTTTCCCAGCACCCTACGCAGTCGCACCGACAGTGCGGCCGCTTGGGGTGATTTCGTGTCGGTCCTGCAACACACCCGATGCGACACCGTCAGGCGAGGCCCGCCTCACGCATCTGGCGCAACTCCTTCTTCAGTTCACCGACCTCGTCGCGCAGCCGGGCCGCCACCTCGAACTGCAGGTCCGCGGCGGCCGCCCGCATGCGATCGGTCATCTCCTCGATGATTCCGGCGAGTTCGGTCGCGGGCCGGTCGGTGACCACCGCACCCTTGCCCCCGGCCTTCTTGGCGCCGGCCGTCTTCGCCCCGGCCGTCTTGACGCCCAGCGCGGGAACGGGGGCCTTGGCACCCTTCGCCTGGCGGTAGCCGCTGCCGAGCAGTTGCTCGGTGTCGACCTCCTCGCGGGCGATCGTGGCGACGATGTCGTTGATCTTCTTGCGCAGCGGCTGCGGGTCGAGGCCGCGCTCGGTGTTGTAGGCGATCTGCTTCTCGCGGCGCCGGTTGGTCTCGTCGATGGCCTGCGCCATCGCCGGGGTGACCTTGTCCGCGTACATATGGACCTGCCCCGAGACGTTGCGCGCCGCGCGTCCGATCGTCTGGATCAAGGACGTCCCCGAGCGCAGGAAGCCCTGCTTGTCCGCGTCGAGGATGGCGACGAGCGACACCTCTGGCAGGTCGAGGCCCTCACGCAGGAGGTTGATGCCGACCAGTACGTCGTACTCGCCGGAGCGCAGCTCGCGCAGCAGCTCGATGCGGCGCAGCGTGTCGACGTCGCTGTGCAGATAGCGGACCTGGATGCCGAGCTCCAGGAAGTAGTCGGTGAGGTCCTCGGCCATCTTCTTGGTGAGGGTGGTGACCAGGACCCGCTCGTCCTTCTCGGCGCGCGTGCGGATCTCGTGCACCAGGTCGTCGATCTGGCCCTCGGTGGGCTTGACGACGACCTCCGGGTCGACGAGGCCGGTGGGGCGGATGATCTGCTCCACGAAGCCGTCGCCCCTGGACAGCTCGTACTTTCCGGGCGTGGCGGAGAGATAGACGGTCTGGTTGATCCGGCCCAGGAACTCCTCCCACTTCAGCGGGCGGTTGTCGAGCGCGGACGGGAGCCGGAAACCGTGGTCGACGAGGGTCCGCTTGCGGGAGGCGTCGCCTTCGTACATGGCGCCGATCTGCGGCACGGTGACGTGCGACTCGTCGAGGACGAGGAGGAAGTCCTCGGGGAAGTAGTCGAGGAGGGTGTTGGGGGCCGTGCCGGGTGAGCGGCCGTCGAAATGCATCGAGTAGTTCTCGACGCCGGAGCAGGTGCCGATCTGCCGGAGCATCTCGATGTCGTACGTGGTGCGCATCCGCAGCCGCTGGGCCTCCAGCAGCTTGCCCTGCTTCTCCAGCTCGGCGAGGCGCTGCTCCAGCTCCTGCTCGATGCCGCCGACCGCCTTCTCCATGCGCTCGGGGCCCGCGACGTAGTGGCTGGCGGGGAAGACATGGAGGGACTGGTCCTCGCTGATGACCTCGCCGGTGAGCGGGTGGAGGGTGGAGAGCGCCTCGATCTCGTCACCGAACATCTCGATGCGGACGGCGAGCTCCTCGTAGACGGGGAAGATCTCGATGGTGTCGCCGCGGACCCGGAAGGTGCCGCGGGTGAAGGCGAGGTCGTTGCGGCTGTACTGGATCTCGACGAAGCGGCGCAGGAGCTGGTCGCGGTCGATCTCGTCACCGACCTTGAGCTGGACCATCCGGTCCACGTACTCCTGGGGCGTACCGAGGCCGTAGATGCAGGAGACGGAGGCGACCACGACCACATCGCGCCGGGTGAGCAGCGAATTCGTCGCGGAGTGGCGCAGCCGCTCGACCTCCTCGTTGATCGAGGAGTCCTTCTCGATGTAGGTGTCCGACTGCGGGACGTACGCCTCGGGTTGGTAGTAGTCGTAGTACGAGACGAAGTACTCGACGGCGTTGTTGGGCAGCAGCTCGCGGAACTCGTTCGCCAGCTGGGCCGCGAGCGTCTTGTTCGGCGCCATCACGAGGGTGGGGCGCTGCAGCTTCTCGATCATCCAGGCGGTGGTCGCCGACTTGCCGGTGCCGGTCGCGCCGAGCAGGACGACATCCTTCTCACCGGCACGGACGCGCCGCTCCAGCTCGGCGATGGCCGCGGGCTGGTCGCCGCTGGGCTGGTAGGGACTGACGACCTCGAAAGGCGCCACCGAACGTTCGATCTTCGAAACGGGCCGCATGCAACCACCGTACGACCCCCCACTGACAACCGGGCCGGACCGGCCGCGGTGCCGGGCCGGGGGTCACCATTCTCCCGGCGGCGGCGCGGGATCGCGCGGCCGGGAGTGGAACGACGCCGGATCGGCATGGGTACCGAACCGCGGGACCTGGCGGGGGGCCGGGATTCCGGGGGGACGGCCGGCCCCGTTCAGGGCCTCGGGGTCGTCCCAGTCCGGGGTGCCCATCACCATCAGGGGGTCGAACATCACGACGACGGCGGCGACGAGCAGGAAGCAGCCGGGGCCGATCAGCAGCGGTACGAGGGGGGCGGTCGGCTCGTCGGCCGGACCGGCGCCGACGACGGCGCCGGGGTGCAGATGGACGCTGAGCGCGGCCATTCCCGTGTAGTGCATGCCGCTCACCGCGACGCCCATCACGACGCTGGCGCCGAGGCTGGGCAGGAATCCGTGGATGGAGACGGCCGCCCAGAGCGCGGTCGTGGCGGCCACCACCGCTATGACGACGGAGAGCGCCACGGTGATCGTGTCGTACTCGAACCGCCCCTCAAGACGCATTGCGGCCATGCCCAGGTAGTGCATGGTGGCCACGCCCAGCCCGGTGATCGTGCCGCCCGTCACCAGGGCCATCCGGGTGGCGCCCCGGTACCCGACGATGAAGATGCCGATGGCGACCATGCCGATCGCGACCGCGAGGCTGGCGAAGGTGAGGGGCTTGTCGTAGTCGATGGCCACTCCTTCGACCGAGAAGCCCAGCATCGCGATGAAGTGCATCGTCCAGATGCCGGAGCCGATGGAGGTCGCGCCGAGGGCCAGCCAGCCGGCCTTGAAGGAACGCTCGGTGCGCAGCGAACGAGTCGTGCAGCGCAAGCCGAGAGCCGCGCCGAGGCAGGCCATGAGGAAGGCCGCTACGGGCGTCACCGCTCCATAGCTGAAACCGTCGGTCGTGCCCTGCATGCTCGTACGCCCTTCGCGGAAGCCCGGGTTCTGGGTGACCCTAAGGCGCGAGGCCCGGCAGACAAACAGATGAGCTGCATTTTATCGACAAGGAAATCGGTCCGTGACCCGGTCTCAGCAGCGGCGTTCACGTTGTGGCCATCCTTCGCCTGTCCTCCGTTGGGGGACAGCTGTCACTCTCGGCCCGTCCGCAACTCTGACGCGAGGAGTACACGTGTACGCACGTACCGCAACTGCCGCCGCCGTCGCCGCCGCCGCTCTCGTGGGTGCCGGCGCGCTGCTGATGCCGGCCACCGATACGCAGACCACGACCACGGCCGGGCACGCGAGCACCACCGCGGTCACGGGAATCCGGACCGTGAGCGCCCGGACGCCGGACACGAAGCCGGGCGCCCCGGTCGTCTTCGCCCACCGGGGCGCCTCCGCGTACGCGCCGGAGAACACCCTGGCCGCGGTCGACAAGGCCGACGCCCTCGGTTTCGACTGGGTGGAGAACGACGTCCAGTTCACCAAGGACGGCGTCCTGGTGGTCGTGCACGACACCGATCTGAAGCGGACCACCGACGTCGAGGAGGTCTTCCCGGACCGTGCGCCGTGGGCGGTCAAGGACTTCACGGCCGCCGAGATCGCCCGGCTGGACGCGGGCAGCTGGTTCGGTCCGCAGTTCGCCGGCGCCCGCGTGCCCACCCTCAAGCAGTACCTGGACCGGATCGAGCGCAACCACCAGAATCTGCTGCTGGAGATCAAGAGCCCGGAGATCTACCCCGGCATCGAGAAGGAGACCCTGCGGGTGCTGCGCCAGAAGGGGTGGCTCGACCGCGAACACGTCAAGCACAGGCTCGTCGTCCAGAGCTTCGGCGCGGACAGCGTGAAGAAGGTGCACCAGCAGCGTCCGGACGTCACGACCGGCTTCCTCGGCACCCCCGCGGTGGCCGACCTCCCCTCGTACGCGGCGTTCACCGACCAGATCAACCCCTCGTACACGTCGGTCTCCGCCGACTACGTGAAGGCGGTGCACGCGCTGAAGGGCGCGCACGGCAAGAAGCTCCGGGTCAACACCTGGACGGTCAACGACGCGGCGAGCGCGGCGAAGGTGGCGGGCTTCGGCGTCGACGGGATCATCACCAACACCCCTGATGTGGTGCGCGGGGCCACCGGCTGACGGCTCGGCGGCCCCGCCGCCGCGACCCGTTGTCAGTGGCCGGTCGTACCGTGGTTTCCATGAACAGCAACGGGGTTGTCGAGTGGGCCGTCGTCGAGAGCGACATCGGCCCGCTGCTGCTGGCCGCGACCGGCGCGGGGCTGGTGAGCGTGGTCTTCCATGCCCGTCCCGAGGTCCGCGAGAAGGCGGTCGGGCAGTTGCGGGCGCGACTGGGTGCGGAGCCGGTCGAGAACCCCGGCTCCGCGCGGCTCGCCGAGCCGATACGCCAGCTCGCGGCGTATTTCGCGGGATCGTTGCGGGAGTTCTCGCTGGAACTGGACTGGTCGCTGACGTCCGGCTTCAACCGCCAGGTGCTCCGCGAGCTGGCGACGGGGGTGCCCTACGGGGCGGTCGCCGGGTACGGGGACCTGGCCGAACGTGTGGGGCAGCCGGGGGCCGCGCAGGCGGTCGGGGTGGCCATGGGGTCCAATCCGCTGCCGGTGGTGGTGCCGTGCCATCGGGTGGTGGAGAGCGGCGGCGGGCTCGGCGGGTTCGGCGGCGGGCTCGAAACCAAGCGGAAGCTGCTGGCTCTGGAGGGTGTGCTGCCCCAGCCGCTGTTCTGATCCGGTCCGGCCGGGGTCGGCCCTCTTCGATGCGGGCCCCGGAGCATCAGCGCCTCCGCCGCCTGCCCCCTTCCCGTGGCCGTACTCTGCTCCGCCCCCGCGCATGGCCGTCGCCGAGCCCGGACGGCCCTGTTTTCGTACATGTGTACTCGCTGGCACACTGCGTCAGTGACCAACACCTTCGACGCACCTGACACCCCCGACGGGCCCGGCCGCCCCGCCCGCCCGGTCACGGCGGCCGAGCTGCCCGGACTGCGGCGCAGGACGTCCGCGGTGCTCATGGCCAGCCAGATACTCGGCGGCCTCGGCGTGCCCATCGGTATCGCCCTGGCCCCGGTCCTGGCCACGGAGGTGAGCGGCTCCGAGGCACTGTCCGGCCTGGCTCCGACCGCGTCGGTGACGGGTACGGCGCTGCTCTCGCTGCCGCTGGCCGCGCTGATGACCTCGCGCGGGCGGCGCCCCGGTCTCGTACTGGCGTATCTGATCGGTGCGCTCGGCGCGGGACTCGTGGTGCTGGCCACCGTCGTGGAGAGCTTCCCGCTGCTGCTGCTCGGCATGGCCGGGTTCGGTGCCGGTTCCTCGGCCAATCTGCAGGCCCGGTTCGCCGCCGCGGATCTGGTCGAGCCCGACCGGCGCGGCCGGGCGATCTCCACCGTCATCTGGGCCACGACGATCGGCTCGGTCCTGGGACCGAACATCGCGGCCCCCGTGGGACGGGTCTTCCGCGGCACCGCGATATCCGAGAAGGCGGGCCCGTTCTTCTTCGCGGCCGGGATCTTTCTGCTGGCCGCCCTGGTGGTCTGGGTGCTGCTGCGGCCGGACCCGCTGCTGACCGCACGGGCGCTGGCGCCGCGGGACGGCGAGCTGCCGGCGGGCCGTTCGCTGCGTGCCGGCATCGCGGCGGTCCGGGCGTCCGCAAGAGCACGGCTGGCACTGGTGACGGTGACCGTCTCGCACACCGCGATGGTCTCGATCATGGTGATGACCCCGGTCGATCTGGGCCATCACGGCGCCGGACTCCAGTTGATCGGCCTGGTCATCAGCGGTCACATCGCGGGCATGTACGCGTTCTCCCCCGTGATGGGCTGGCTGTCCGACCGGTTCGGCCGGCTCACCGTAATCGGCCTTGCGGTCGGGCTGCTCTCCTGCGCCGCGCTTCTGGCCGGCACCGCGGGCGCCGACCACGGGCAGACGGCGGCCGGTCTCTTCGTGCTCGGGCTGGGCTGGTCGGCGGGGCTGGTCTCGGGTTCGGCGCTGCTCACCGACTCGGTGCCGCAGGCCGCCCGCGCCGCCGTGCAGGGTCTGTCGGACCTGACCATGAACACGGCGGCGGGCATCGGCGGCATGATCGCCGGGGTGGTCGTCGCCCGGGCGAGCTACGGCTGGCTGAACGTGGTCGGAGCATGTCTGCTGCTGCCCATGGCGGCACTGGCGCTGCGCCGAGCGCTCGCCCGTCCTGCGGCACGGACCGGGGCGGCAGCCTCCGCAACGGCGCCCGCGCCCACGTCGCCCGGCGCGTCTGCCGCCCCCACCTCCGACGCCTGAGGCGCCAGAGGTTCCTGAGGTGACAGGGGCGTCAAAGGGTCCTGAGGTATCAGAGATTCCGGAGGCGTCAGAGGCTGATGTGGTACGCCTTGCGCAGCGTCTCGTGCACGGTCCACGTCGTACGGTCGCCCTCGCGCAGCACGCAGGCGTCCCCCGGCCCGATCTCCAGCGTCGCGCCGCCCTCGACCACCACGGTCGCGCGTCCGCTGACGACCACGAACAGCTCGTCGGCCTCCGTGTCGGTGACCACGCCGGGCGTGATCTGCCAGATGCCGCGCACCTGCTTGCCGTCGGGCGATTCCCAGAGCACCTTGCCGGTCACCACGGGCTCGCCCGAGACGATCTGTGCCGGATCGAGCGGCTCCGGTTCGAGTTCGGCATCCGGAATGTGCACGGCAAAAGTGGCGGGAGCTTGATCAAGTGTGGTCATGGCCGGTCACCCTAGCGACCGCTTCGAAGCGACTCGGCACCAGGACCGGGAGTGCCCACACCAGGACCGGGAGTGCCCGCGGAGGGGACAGGTGATCCGGCCGGTGTCCCGGCCGCACGTTTGAGGCCGGCGCGCCCGCGACAGGGATGTGGACATGTCATCGAATGCGTCACGCAGCGCGCACTCCTACGCCCCCGTTCTCTCCACCGAGGTGAGGGCGGCCCTCGTCACGCACCACCCCGTCGTGGCTCTGGAGTCGACGATCATCGCCCACGGTCTGCCGCGCCCCCGCAACCTGCGGGTCGCCGAGGAGCTCGAAGGGCTCGTACGGGCCGCGGGCGCGGTGCCCGCCACGATCGCCGTACTCGACGGACGGGCCCGCATCGGCCTGGACAAGGACCAGTTGGAGCGGGTCGCCGCCGATCCGCAGATGCGGAAGCTGGGCCACCGGGACCTCGCACCGGCCCTGGCGACGGGTGCCAGCGGGGCGACGACCGTGTCCGCAACGGCGTTCCTGGCCGCCCACGCGGGCCTGCGCGTCTTCGCGACCGGCGGCCTCGGCGGCGTGCACCGGGGGTGGGCGGAGACCCAGGACGAGTCCGCGGATCTCCGGCTCCTCGCGCGGACCGGCATCACCGTGGTGTGCGCGGGGGTGAAGTCGATCCTGGACGTCCCCGCCACGCTGCAGCGGCTGGAAACCCTCGGTGTCGGGGTGCTCGGTTACGGGACCGGCCGCTTCCCCGGCTTCTATCTGAACAGCTCCGGCGAACCGGTCGACTGGACGGTACGGACGCCCGAGGAGGTCGCGGAGGTGATGCGGGCGCAGGACGCGCTGGGCGGTCCCGGCTCCGCGCTGGTCGTCGCCAACCCCGTTTCCGTTCAGGACCAGTTGGACCCCGCGCTCCACGACCGCGTGCTGACCGAGGCCCTCGCCGCATGCCGGGAGCGCGGCATCGCCGGCCAGGCCGTCACGCCGTTCCTGCTGGAGCGGCTGATGCGGGGAACCGGGGGCGCTTCGCTGGAGGCCAACCTGGCGGCCGTACGCGGCAACGTATCGCTTGCCGCGCGGATCTCCGCCGCCTGGACCGCCGCACAGGACACGGCGTCGCGCCGGAACCCGGCGGCCGGTCGGTGAACGGCGACGGAGCCATGGTCGACGGCCGACCGGCGACCGGCGACGGGGCCACGACCGACAGCGGATCGGTGACCGGCGGCGGCCTTCTCGTCGTCGGCGATGTGGTCACCGATGTGGTGGCCCGGCACGCGACGGCGCTGATCCACGGCACGGACACCTCGGCCCGCATCCGCACCCTCCCCGGCGGCGCGGGCGCCAACGTCGCCTGCTGGGCGGCCCGTTCGGGCTGTCGCGACGTACGGCTGCTGGCCCGCGTCGGCGCCGACAGCGCGGCCTGGCACCGGGACGCGCTCCAGCAGGCGGGAGTCCGCTGCCTGCTGGCCGTGGACGACGACGTGCCGACCGCCACCGTCGTCGCCCTCGTCGATTCCGCCGCCGAGCGCACCTTCCTCACCGACAGCGGTGCTGTGCTCCACCTCTCCCCCGACGACTGGTCGGCGTCGATGCTCGACGGCATCGCCCATCTCCACCTCTCCGGCTACCTCCTCTTCGCCGCGACGAGCAGGGCGACGGCTCTGCTCGCCCTGCGAGAGGCCCGGCGGCGGCGGATCACGGTGAGCGTCGACCCGGCGTCGGCCGGCTTCCTCGCCGATCTGGGCGTCGACCGGTTCCTGACAGCCGTGGAAGGCGCGGATCTGCTGCTGCCCAACGCGGACGAGGCCCGGCTGCTCACCGGACTCCCCGAACCGGCCGACGCCGCAGCGAAGCTGAGCCTCCAGATACCCCGCGTGGTCGTCACCCTCGGCGGCGGCGGAGCCCTGCTGGCCGTCGCGGGCACGGTGACCCGACACGTCCCTGCCGTGCGGGTGCGGGGGGTCGTGGACACGACGGGCGCGGGCGACGCGTTCACCGGCGGCTTCCTCGCGGCGCACCTGTCGGGGGCGGACGACGCCGCGGCCGTCGAGGCGGGCTGCCGCTCGGCGGCGAAGGCGGTCACGACCGTGGGGGGCCGCCCCGGTCCATGACACCCCCGGCGCGCCGGACCGGACCCGGCCCGCCAGGACTTGCCCGGTCGACCATGTGCGGAGCCGGATGGCGAGGGCCGCTGCGGTTGCGGTGCCGAGGCAGACGCAACGCACCTGGGTGGACACCGCGCCCCGGGTGGCTCCGCCAGGGCCTCTCGTTTGGATCAGGCCGGATCAGGGGCGGCGGGCCGACGCCGGCGATCTACAGTGCCTGCGAGGGAAGTGCCTGCGAGGGGCGCAAAGCCGGGCGTTTCGCCCCCCCCTGTACGGACCTTCCCACTCACCTCTGTACGGACCTTCCCACCCGCCGACATCGCCGAGGCGCACCGCGTCGGTGAGGAGGGAGGGCCACGTGCGCGGGAAGCTCGTGCCGCTGGTCGACTGAGCCGGCCGCCGGACCGGCGCGGCTGTCACGGCCGGCCGGACAGCTCCTCACCGCCCTGCCGCCACCCGGTCCAGGCGGGGTGCAGCGGATCGTCGGCCCGTACCACCGCGTCCGCGCGACCGCCGGGCGCCACCTCGTCCTCGTACCGCGCGAAAGCGGGCAGGGTCCAGCGCGCGCCCTCCTCGGTACGCCGCCGCAGCGCGCCCGGCGACAACCGCAGGTGGACACTCAGGTCGAACGGGAACCAGTGCCCCAGCAGCAACGGGCCGTGCACCACCAGCACACCGCCCTCGGGCAGCGGTCGGTACGGACTACGGGTGGCCCGGTCCGTCACCGGATCCCAGAGGTCCGGCAGCACCCGCCCGCTCCCGCCCGCCTCCAACGGCCCGAACACCTCGCGCCACAGCGCGCCCGTGTCGAACCAGCTGTCGTAGTACGAGTCGGGGTCCTCCTTGCCGTACTCGTACCGAAGACTCGCCGGCCGCAGGAACCCCTCGGTGGACACGGTCAGCACCGCACGCCCGCGGACCCGCAGCGCCTGTGCGACCCGCCCGGCCAACTCCCCGGTACGGGCCGCCGGAGGCCCGTCGACGGCGACCTTCAGCCAGGGGCCGGCATCGGCCGGCTCCAGAGCGTCGGCGTGCGCGGCGAAGGCTTCGGCCAGCCGCTCCCAGGTGATCGCTTCGAATCGCACCGGACCATCATCACCCCGGCCCCGTGCGCCGGTTCCGCCCCTCCCGCCGACGGGGCGTCTGCTCACCGCTCCCCGCCAGGTGGCTCCCGGCCAGTCGCACCACGCGCTCGGCCAGCGGGCGCAGGCCCGGCTCCCGGTCGGCGGCCGCCTCGGCGAGACGCCGGATGTCGGCCGGCCACCGCCCGGTGAGACGGTCCGGCGCGCCGATGCGCCGGAAGCCGCGCTCCAGCAGTCCCCGGGCGGTCACCGGCTGCCCGCGCAGTACGGCCTTGGTCGCGGCGACCGCATTGGCCAGGGCACTGGCGGGCCGCGACCAGTCGTCACCGCGCGCCGCGGGGTTGCCCTGGTCGTAGTCGGCCAGGTGGGCGACCGACGAGGCCCTCATCTCCAGGTCGACGCGCCAGAAGAGCGGAAGTCCGCGGAAGGCCGCGAAGATCAGCCGCCGCTTGCGGGAGTTCTGCAACTCGGGGTCCGTACGGAGCGAGTCGAGGGGCCCGACCGCTTCGAGGACGCCCCGGACGGCGGTGGCACAGGTCTCGAAGTGGTCGTCGGGCACCGTCCAGACGATGTCGATGTCGCTGTAGGCATCCGCTGCGCCACGGGCGAGCGAGCCCTTCAGCTCCGCGCGCGAGCCGGGGTGGTGTGCGGTGAGTGCGTCCAGCAGGTCCTGCGCCAACGCGGCGCGGCGCACCGGGTCGAGGTCGTCCTCGCTCCTCCCGCCCTTCGTGCCCTTTCTGTTCACGGCCGATCGCTCCCGTCGTTCATATTGCTCCGTACGCGGCCAGTTCGCCCTCTACGATCTCCTCCATGGATCTCGAATTCGCCCGCGCGTTCGCCGCCGAGTGGCAGGACGACTGGAACTCCCATGATCTCGACCGCGTTCTGGCGCATTACCACGAGGACGTGACGTTCAGTTCACCCGTCATGACGCAGTTCACCGGCGATCCGTCCGGCACGGTGCACGGCAGGGAAGCGCTGCGCAGGTACTGGTCGGCGGCCCTGGAGCGCATCCCCGAGCTGAAGTTCGAGGTGATGGACGTCCGGGTGAGCGTCCACGCCCTGGTGATCGACTATCGCAACCAGATCGGCGGCCGGGTCAGCGAGGTGCTGATCTTCCGGGACGGCCTGGTCGCCTCCGGCTTCGGGGCGTACGGGGAGACGCTCGCCAACTGACGGCCGTCCGGGCTGACGGCCGTCCGGGCGGCGGCGGGCGTCACACACGCGCTGCGCTGCTTCCGCCGCAGTCCACCGCGTCGGCGTCGTCCGAGAGCGCGCTGCCCTCGGGCAGCAGACAGGTCACCCAGAGCACGACGGGCTCGGCTCCCAGATTGCGTCCGATGTGGCGGTGCCCGGTCCCGGACGGCTCGATGAAGGACGAGCCGGCCGACGTCACCTCGACCGAGCAGTCGTCCAGAGTGCGGGTCAGCGTCCCGGACTTGACGACGGCGATCAGCTGGCCGGCATGGGTGTGCCAGCCGGTGGAACCGCCCGGCTCGACGGTGATGGTCCGGAAGACCACGTCGGTGCGGCCGTTCGGGGTCCGCATCTTCAGCTTCCCCGCCGATGTGCCCTTTGCGACCACCGTGCCACCGACGCCGCTGCCGGGTGTGGCGTCGGCCGCCGACGGCACGAGGCCGAGGGCCGCCACGCAGCCGCCGATGACCAGGGCCTTGGCGAGTCGCCCCTGCCGTACCCGCTGCCCCTGCTTCGCCCCCAGCCCCTGCCGTACTTGCTGCCCCGCCCTCACCCCCAGCTCCTGCGGTATCCGCCGGCTTGTGACCCTCATGTGCGGCTCCTCCGCCTCAGCGCCCCGGTAGCGTCCTCGACATCCCAAATGTCCCGACGCTACCCGCGAGCCACCTCCCGGAACCCTCCCGATCCGGCGGTCGCCGGTCGTGGAACACGCTCACTCGCCGCGGAGTTCAGCGGCGAGCGGTCCGTCGCCCGACACCTCGATCCGCCCGTCGGCCACGGCTTCGGCGAGCGTCAGCCCACCCCGTCCGAGCGCCAGGCAGACCTCGACGTCGAGGGCGATACGGGCGTCGGGGCGGGCGGCGGGCCCGTCCCCGTACACCGCCGCACCGGCCGGCGCGCTCTCCGCACCACCCGCACCACCGGCGCGCACATGGAACTCGCCCTCGTCCAGGTGGACTTCGACGACTCCCGCGTGGGTCAGCCCGTCCAGCGCGCGCAGCAGCGGAAGCGCGAACCAGTGGGCCCGTACCGCGTCGGTGGGCCGCCGCTCGGCGAGCGCGGGCGCGCCCCACTCGGCGAGCGCGGTGAGTACGGGCAGCAGCCCGTGACCGCGCTCCGTCAGTTCGTACACCGAGGCGGCGGCGGGCGGCGGGAGCCGGCGGCGGGTGGCCAGGCCCCCCTGCTCCATGTCCTTGAGCCGGGAGGCGAGGACGTCCGTACTGACACCAGGCAGGTCGGCGTGGAGGTCGGTGTAACGGCGGGGGCCCGCCAGCAGTTCACGGACGATCAGCAGGGTCCACCGGTCGCCCACGGAATCGAGGGAGCGCGCGGTGGCACAGAACTGGTCGTAACTCCGGCGGCGGGCCGGGCGGTTTGCGGACTGTTGCTGACGTGGCATGCGACGCAGTCTAGACATGTTGTTGGACTTTCCAAGCCCGAGCTTGGTAAAACCAAGTATCGCAATCAGGTCGGGGAGGCCACCGCATGGAATTCCGGCAGTCCAGCAAGCTCAACGAGGTCTGTTACGAGATCCGGGGCCCGGTCATCGAGCATGCCAACGCCCTGGAGGAGGCGGGCCACAGCGTGCTCCGCCTCAACACCGGCAACCCGGCACTCTTCGGTTTCGAAGCGCCGGAGGAGGTCGTCCAGGACATGATCCGGATGCTTCCGCAGGCCCACGGCTACACCGATTCGCGCGGCATCCTGTCCGCCCGCCGGGCGGTGGCGCAGCGCTACCAGGCGATGGGGCTGACGGATGTCGGGGTCGACGACATCTTCCTCGGCAACGGCGTCTCCGAGCTGATCTCCATGGCCGTCCAGGCGCTGCTGGAGGACGGCGACGAGGTGCTCGTCCCGTCCCCCGACTACCCGCTGTGGACGGCGGTGGTGACCCTCGCGGGCGGCAGGGCCGTGCACTACACCTGCGACGAGGCCTCGGACTGGAACCCGGACCTCGCGGACATGGCGTCGAAGATCACCGACCGCACCCGGGCCGTCGTGATCATCAACCCGAACAACCCGACCGGCGCCGTCTACCCGCGCGAGGTCCTCGAAGGCATCCTCGACCTGGCGCGCAGGCACGGCCTGATGGTGTTCGCGGACGAGATCTACGACCAGATCCTGTACGACGACGCCGAGCACCACAGCGTGGCGTCCCTCGCCCCGGACCTGGTCTGCCTCACCTTCAGCGGCCTGTCGAAGACGTACCGCGTAGCGGGCTTCCGCTCCGGCTGGATGGTGGTCTCCGGCCCGCAGCAGCACGCGCGCAACTATCTGGAGGGGCTGACCACGCTCGCCTCCATGCGCCTGTGCCCCAACGCGCCCGCGCAGTACGCCATCCAGGCGGCGCTCGGCGGCCGGCAGTCGATCCGGGAGCTGGTCGCACCGGGGGGCAGGCTGTACGAGCAGCGCAACCGGGCCTGGGAGAAGCTGAACGAGATCCCCGGGGTGTCGTGCGTGAAGCCGAAGGGCGCGCTGTACGCGTTCCCGCGCATCGACCCGAAGGTGCACCCGATCGTCGACGACGAGAAGTTCGTCCTGGACCTGCTGCTGCGGGAGAAGATCCAGGTCGTGCAGGGCACGGGCTTCAACTGGCCGCGGCCCGACCACTTCCGGATCCTGACACTCCCGTACGCTGACGATCTCGACGCGGCGATCAGCCGCATCGGCCGCTTCCTGACCGGATACCGCCAGTGATCGGATACCCCTGGTGACCTGCTCCGCCTGCCGCGTTCCCGTCCTCACCCAGTTCGCCTCGCCCGAACTCGTCGGCCCGATCGTCGAGGGCGGACTCGATCCGGCCACCGATCCGGCATGGGCGGAGTCGGGCGCGGCGTCACCGGCCGAGTACGCGCGCTGGTCCGGTCATCTGTGCGGTATGACCTGCCTGCGCATGGCGCTCGCCGCCGGAGAGAGCCCGGACGCCCACTCGGCCGAGGCCGCCAGGACTGCCGGAACTGCTGGGGCTGCTGGGGCTGCTGGGGTACCGTCCCTGTTCGCGCTGCGCGACGGGGCGCTCAAGTACGGCGCGTACACGGAGGACGCCGAGGGGGTGATCCGGGGCCTGATCTACGCGCCCTTCGCGGAGTACGTACGGGAGGTGCACGGCCTCGACGCCACAGTCCACCGCCACCTCTCGCCGCAGGAGATCCTCGATCTGCTGGACGGCGGACGGACGGTCATGGCCTCGGTGCACCACGGCATCCGGCACCCGCGGCGGCCCGCTCCGGGACGGGGCGGGCATCTGGTGCTGCTGACATCGCGTACGGCCGACGGCGACGGCGTCCACTTCCACAACCCGTCCGGAACCACGGCCGAAACGCGTGCCGCGGATCTACCACTGCCCGACTTCGAGCGCTTCTTCGCGGGGCGCGGGGTGTCGCTGCCCACAGGCGTGTGAGACGGGGCGCCCCCGGAAACGGGAGCGGGCCCGAGGGCGTAGCCGACCCTCGGGCCCTGAAAATGCCACCCATACAGCACGCCGACGCTTTTAAGGATCCGTGTCAGGTTGATGTCGTCGCGTCCTGCCTTTAGACGACCGCAGATCGAAGCTCTGCGGGCCGGAGTCGAACCGGCATCTCGACGCCCATGGGCACGGGCCCGATCGATTCGGCGATGGGTGGCGAATGCTGAGTCTGGAGCAAGAGTCTGAGATTGATCGCGGTCTGCCTCTGCCAGTTGGGCTACCCCGGCCCGTCCGTGTGCGGGGAACGCACCGAATGCCGGGGGGAGGACTCGAACCTCCGCTGGAACCGCGTCGTCACGACAAGCTTCAGTTTCAGCTTGCGCTCCTCGCGCACCCCGGCCGTAAAGGACGGCCGGGGAATCCATGGTCGGTCACCCGAAGAGGTAACCGAATACCGCATCACCCACCCGCTGGTCGGTGACGTCCGCGCCGTTGGCCTCCTCGCGGGCGAACTTCACGGCCTGCTGGAGCTTCTCCACCCGGTCCAGCAGTTCGTTGACCCGTCGCGCGGGAAGGGCTCCGGAGAACTTCATCGTCGTCCAGTACCCGATCGGAATGTCCTCGTAGTACACCTCGACCTGCGCCGGGTGCTTGTCGGTGGCCTCCGCCTTCACATGGTTGCGGGGCACCTTCTTCGTACGAAGAGTCCTCACCGGCTCGGTCTTCCAGGAGTCCGTCGACGGGTCCTGGGTCCATGCCTCGGAGGCATCGAGGACCGGAAGCTTGCGGACAAAGGTATTGATGTCCGTCAGCTGCTTCTCCAGGAAGAGGAGATACGACACCGGCACCTCGCTCACGAGCACCCGTCCGTCGACCTTCACGTCCGCGCGGGCCGTGCAGTTCGCCCAGTCCTTCGTGGCGGTCACATCGAAGAGCCGGGTCAGGGTCGTCGCGGTCTCCCGCAGCACGTCCTCGGCCTTGATCTGCACCAGCGTCGACTCGGGCGGCAACTGCTCGCCCTCCTCGTCCTTCGGCTGATACGTCCGGGAGATTCCGGCCAGCAGACCGGTCTTCTGGAGGCCGTGGTGCGCCGCCGTCAGGTCCTGGTGAGCCTTGGACTTGACGCCCTTCTCCACTGCGATGATCTGATTGAGTTTCGCCACATCGAGGAAGCTAGCAGCGCCGGACCGACCGGGACCAGGGATTTTCGGCGACTGCGGCCCTTCGACGGATCATCGGGGCCGGCGGGCCCCTCCGGCGCGGGGCCGACCGAGCGGGCACCCTGCGAAGGCCCGGCGTCCACGCCGGGGCCGAGTGCCCACCAGCCCCCGCAGCAGGACGCCCCGCGAAGAAGGCCCGGCGTCCGCGGCACGGGTGCGCGACGTCCAGACCGAGCGGATCCGGGACGCCTACGAGAAGGCGTACGCCCAGGAATCGGCAGCCCGGATCGAAGAGCGCGCGAACGCCGACTTCTGACGCACTCTCCGCCGCCCCACCGCGCCGCTCCCGGTCAGGCCGCCGCGCGGGCCCCGCGCCCGTGCGGCCGGCCGAACCGGCCTGCCAGCACGTGCGCCCCCGCGGCGGCCACCGGGAAGAGCGCGAGCAGCCGGTCTTCGCCCGCGCCGCCGGCCGCGGTGAACTCCCCGAGAACACCGACCCGATGCTGGTGCTGGACCTGATCGCGGGGGCGGTCTGGATGCGCGTACTGCTCCGCCGCGAACCGGTACCGCCGCACTTCGCCCGCGAGATCGTCGATGCGGTGCTGCCTCTCCGACGGGGCGGTGCGGACCACCGGTACGGTGCCCCGACCGGGAACCCGGAACCGATCAGACGCGCGGAACAGGGAGCGATCCACATGGGTGCGCCGATACGCCATTACACAGCGACGACACCGGACGGCGAGGTGTTCACGGTCAATGTGGAACGGGACTTCCGGTACGACCCCTACCGTGACTTCCTGGTCTGCGCGCACTGCGGCTGGTCGCCTTCGCTGCTGACCACGGAGAAGTCCATCGACATGGCCGGGGCGCATCTGGCCTCGGCGCACGGCGCCGTCCGCGGGCTGTCCCAGCAGGAGAACGAGTCGTTCCGGAAAGCCCGGCTGATCGTGCTGCCGATCGTCGCCGTGCTGCTGATCGGCCTCTTCGTCTGTCTGCGGAGCTGAGAGGCGGGCCCAGGTACTGGGGTCCGGGGCTGGGCCCTGGGCACTGGGGTCCGGGGCCCAGCCCCGGGAACCGTCGGGGAACGGCTGCGGAGGGGAGTCAGCCGCCGCGGAGTTCCATGAGCGCGCCCACCGGGTCGGAGCCCGGGGTGGCCCGGGGCCACCAGTCGTCCTCGCCGGGTTCGGATTCGTAGCCGTACCAACGGCCGTCGTGGCCGAAGCGGAGCTGGAGTGTGCCGCTGGGGTGCGTGAGTTGGTTGCGCCAGGGGTGGAAGCGGGGGAAGTCGGCGGCTGCGAGCGCGGGGCGGGCCCGGTCGAACGGTCCGGCCGGAGGATCCCAGGGCGTTTCGAGGACGGACAGCCCTTCGGCGCCGCCCTGGCGCCAGGCCGCGACGGCCCGAGCCAGGTCGGTGGGGGTACGACCGGTGGCGTGGGCCAGCTCGCGATAGAGGGCACGGGTGGTCGCGGTGAGCCCGGCGGTGGGCCGGGACGCGGCCAGCCGCACCGCGTCCTGCCAGGCGGTGAGACCGGCGAGCGGGTCGAGGCCCGTGGTGAGGAGCGTGTGCGCACGGGCCGCCGCGTCCGTGGCCAGGTGGTCGAGGCCCAGCGGATCGCGCGCGCCGGGCAGGCTCGGGTACGAGGGCGGCTGCCCCGGGTGCGGCAGGACCATGAGCGGCGCGGGGAGCGGCGGGAGGTAGCGGTCGGCCAGGGCCTCGCGGGCCGGTACGGAGGGGGAGGCGGGCGCGGCCGGGCGTTCCCTGGCGGAGTGCGCGGCGTTGCGGCGGCCCAGCTCTTCGAGGGTGTCGCGCTCGCCCCGGCCACGCAGCAGCAGAAGGACGAACGGGTCGGCGTCCAGCAACCGGGCCATCTGGCAGCAGAGAGCGGCCACATGCTTGCAGGGCCAGCCGTGGTCGGGACAGGAGCAGCCGGGATCGAGGTCGCCCGCCGCGGGCAGCAGTCCGATGCCGGCCTCGGCCGCCGTGTCGACCAGCGAGTGCGGCATCTCCTTGGCGAGCAGTGCGGCGAGGTGACCGGGGCGGGCGGCCACCGCGTCCAGGAAGGTGTCCCAGTCGGCGTCGGTGAGCGCCCGCAGACGCAGCTCGGCGCGGTAGGGGCGGGGGCGGCTGCCGTGGACGTAGGCGACGACCCGTCCGGGAGTGACGGTGATCGCGGCGACCTTGCCGCTGTCGGCGTACGTACGGCCGCGGGAGAGCCGTCCCTCGTCCATCGACAGGGACTCCAGGGCGGCCACCCAGGCACGGCCCCACCAACTGTCCGCGAAGGGTTCGTCGCCGTCGGAGGTGCGGGGCGGCACGGCCTCGAAGGTGCGCCGCAGATCGTCGGGGCCGGGGCGCGAACGGGCGACCGGCCGGGACTCGGGGCGCGCGGACGAACGGGGCCGGGGCTGCGTGCGGTGGTGGGGCTGCGGTCGGGGGCTCATGACGGCCTCCTGAGCGAGACGAGATCGGCCAGGTCACGGTCGCTGAGCTCGGTCAGCGCGGTCTCACCGGCGCCGAGGACCGTGTCGGCCAGGACCCGCTTGGCCCGCAGCAGCTCACCGATCCGGTCCTCGACCGTGCCCTCCGCGATCAGCCGGTGCACCTGCACGGGCTGTGTCTGGCCGATGCGGTACGCCCGGTCGGTGGCCTGTTCCTCGACGGCCGGATTCCACCAACGGTCGTAGTGGATGACGTGGGCGGCCCTGGTGAGATTCAGTCCGGTGCCCGCCGCCTTGAGGGAGAGCAGGAAGACCGGGACCTCACCGGACTGGAAGCGGTCCACCATCCGTTCGCGCTCGGCCACCGGCGTACCGCCGTGCAGGAGTTGGGAGGGGATGGCGCGCGAGGCGAGGTGGGCGGAGAGGAGCCGGGCCATCGTCACGTACTGGGTGAAGATGAGGACGGAGCCGTCCTCGGCGAGGATCGTGTCGAGGAGTTCGTCGAGCAGGGCGAGCTTCCCCGAACGGCCCGCGAGGCGGGTCGGTTCCTCCTTCAGATACTGCGCGGGGTGGTTGCAGATCTGTTTGAGCGAGGCCAGCAGCTTCATGACCAGACCGCGCCGGGCGATGCCCTCCGAGGCTTCGATGAAGGCCATCGTCTCGCGGACCGCCGCCTCGTAGAGCGTGGCCTGTTCGCGGGTGAGGAAGACGGGGTGGTCGGTCTCCGTCTTGGGCGGCAGCTCGGGGGCGATGCCCGGGTCCGACTTCTTGCGGCGCAGCAGAAAGGGCCGGACCAGCCGCGAGAGCCGTTCGACCGCTTCGTCGTTGGCGAGCCCGGCAGCCGTACCGGTGCTCTCGACGATGCGGGCGTGCCGGGCCCGGAACGCCTTGAGGGGGCCGAGCAGTCCCGGCGTGGTCCAGTCGAGCAGGGCCCACAGCTCGGAGAGGTTGTTCTCCACGGGGGTGCCGGTGAGGGCGACCCTGGCCGGGGCCGGGATGGTCCGCAGCGCCTTCGCCGTGGAGGAGTACGGGTTCTTCACATGCTGGGCCTCGTCGGCGACGATCAGTCCCCAGCTGTGGTCGGCGAGTTGCGCCGCGCTCGACCGCATCGTGCCGTAGGTGGTGAGGACGAACCCGCCGTCGGGTTCGGCCAGTGTGCGGTCGGTGCCGTGGAAGCGGCGTACGGGGACACCGGGAGCGAAGCGGTTGATCTCCCGGTGCCAGTTGCCCAGGAGGGAGGCGGGGCAGATCACCAGGGTGGGTGCGGGGTGGGCGCGGTGCAGATGGAGGGCGATGAGAGTGATCGTCTTGCCCAGGCCCATGTCGTCGGCGAGGCAGCCGCCGAGGCCGAGCGAGGTCATCCTCTCCAGCCAGGCGAGGCCGCGCAGTTGGTAGTCGCGGAGCGTGGCGTCGAGACCGGGCGGCGGGGCGATGGCGGTGTCGTCGGCGGTGATGCGGGCGCGGAGCGCGGCCAGCGCGCCCACCGGCACCGCTTCGACCTGCTCGCCGTCGACCTCGGCGCTGCCGGTCAGGGCAACGGCGAGGGCGTCGACCGGATCGAGGAGGCCGAGCTCCCGCTTGCGTGCCTTGCGTACGAGCGCGGGGTCGACGACGACCCACTGGTCCCGCAGCCGCACCACCGGCCGGTGGGCCTCCGCGAGTACGTCCATCTCCGCCTCGGTCAGCCGCTCGTCGCCCAGCGACAACTGCCAGTTGAAGGAGAAGAGCTGCTCGGCGTCGAAGAACGAGGTTCCGTCGGTCGCCGAGCCGGGCGCGGGTCGCACGACGGCGGCGGCGGTGAGGGAACGGGCGAGCTCCCTGGGCCAGTGGACGCTCACCCCGGCCGCCGCCAGCCGGGCTCCGGCGTGGCCCAGCAGCTCGTACAGCTCGTCCTCGTCGAGAGCGAGCACATCGGGCACCGGCTGCTCCAGCAGCCGCTCCAGCGGTGCCCAGACGCGGGCGGCGCGGCGCAGTGCGAGCACCGCGTCGATCCCGGCCCGCGGGCCGAACGGCTCTCCCGCCCCGCCGTGCCACAGGGCGGCGGCGTCGATGACGTAGGTCGGGTCGGCCAGACTGTGCACCTGGGTGATGGCCGCAGCGGCGTGCCGCGCGGCACCGGGGCGGGCAGCCGCGGCCGCCGCGCCGGAGGCTTCGTCGGGGCGGCCGTCCTCGCTGTTGCTGTCGTGGTGGTCGTCGTCGGGGCCGGAGTAGGTGTCCGCCGAGTCGAAGAGCTCGTACGCCGACAGGTCGAGGCGGAGCGAGACCCGTACGCCCGCGTCGAGCCCCGCCGCGACCTCGACGGCCCAGTCGCGGGCTCCCGGCAGATGCTGGGCCTCACCGGCCGCGAAGGGCGCCCCCATCGCGTATGCCGCGGCGGGTGTACGGGGCAGGGTGTCGGCCACCGCGTCGAGGAACGCGCCGAGCAGCCACTCCGGCTCGGGGACCTGGAGCGGTGCGCGATCCGGGAGCGGGACCGCGTACCCCTCGGCCGGCATGGCGGCGGCGATCGCGCGCAGGTGCGCGACGTCCTCGGCGTCGCGCGGTCCGGCCCGCCAGGCGTCGTGGTCGTCGCCCGTCAGACCGGGCAGCAGTCTGCCGCGCGCCACCAGGTTGAGCGCCTGGAGCGCGGCGGCGCCCCAGGCCCGGGTCGCGGGATGGGCGGACTGCTGGAGCCGGGCGTGGGCCAGCAGGGGCAGCGCATCGCCCACGGGCAGCAGGACCGCCGGCACCGCGCGCCGGCGGACGCCGTCCCGCCCGTGCCGACGGACGACGGTGATCTCGGCGGGGGCCGCACCGGACGCCGCGCCCTCGGGGTCCACCGGGCCGGACGGCTCCGGGAGAGGGCCGCCGTCGGGATCCCAGAAGGCGACGCGCCCGTCCCTCGGCAGCGATGCCGGCAGGAAGACGGCGGCACACCTCATCAGGCGGACGGCGGACTCGTCCGGCCGGTGTCGTGCCGTGGTCATCGGTCCCCTCCCGTCCCGCCCTGATCCTCTTGACCGTCTTGATCCCTATGACTCCTGCGAGTCTAGGCGGGGGGTCTGACATCGATGGTCGCGTACCTGCGTTCCAGCAGGCAGGGGCCACTGCCGACCGAGCCGGCAGTCGCCCCCAGCGCCAGGCTCAGTGCCCGGCTCAGTGCCTGGCGAGTGGCTTCGAACGGGACGACCGCGCGGGTGCGGTGGCTGCGAGGGCGGCGGGCGTGGGTACGGGCCTCCCGGACTGCGACTTCTGCGACTTCTGCGGCTTCGGCTGCGGCTGCGACTCCGCCTCGGCAGGCCGTTCGGGCCGTGCCTGCGCCGGGCGCTCGGGCTGTGCCGGGGCTGCGGGGCGCGGTGTCTGCGCGGGGCGCTGAGGCGGCCGCGCGGCCTGCTGCGGCTGCAGCTCCGTCTGCTGTACGGGCTGCTGCTGTTGCACGGGCTGCTGCGCGGGCTGCTGCGCCCTCTCCAGGAAACGGAGCAGCTCCACCGGGAACGGGAGCACCAGCGTGGAGTTCTTCTCGGCCGCGACCGCCACCACCGTCTGCAGCAGGCGCAGCTGGAGCGCGGCCGGCTGGGCGGACATCTGCTTCGCCGCCTCGGCGAGTTTCTTCGACGCCTGGAACTCGGCGTCCGCGTTGATGACGCGGGCCCGCCGCTCACGGTCTGCCTCGGCCTGCCGGGCCATGGAGCGCTTCATCGTCTCCGGCAGCGAGACGTCCTTGATCTCGACCCGGTCGATCTGCACGCCCCACCCGACCGCCGGGCTGTCGATCATCAGTTCAAGGCCCTGATTCAGCTTCTCCCGGTTGGACAGCAGATCGTCCAGGTCGCTCTTGCCGATGATCGACCGCAGCGAGGTCTGCGCCATCTGCGACACCGCGAACCGGTAGTCCTCCACTTGGACCACCGCGCTCGCCGCGTCGACCACCTTGAAGTAGATCACCGCGTCGACCCGCACCGTCACGTTGTCGCGGGTGATCCCGTCCTGGGCGGGCACCGGCATCGTCACGATCTGCATATTGACCTTGTGCAACCGGTCGACGCCGGGGATCACCATGGTGAATCCGGGCCCCCGCACATCGTCACGGAGCCTGCCGAGCCTCAGCACGACGCCCCGCTCGTACTGCTTGACGACCTTGGCCGCCGCGGACAGGTACAGCCCACCCGCCGAGGCCCCCGCCACTATCGCGATCACGAGCTCCTGGACCATGACGGCCCCCTGAGAACCGGAAACACTGAAACAGTCACTGCTACCACGGTATGCCCAATATCACCCCATATGAACATGGCTCGAAGTGCTCCCTCGGGGCATCCCCGGAGCACTCCTTCCGGGGCGCACGTCCCCCGGCCGGCCGCGCACCGGATGCCGGGGCGCCGGGGAGCGGGCAGGGTGACCAGCGTCAGCGCGTTCCCCGTGGCGTACGCGGTGCTGTGGCGCGTGCGGTGCTGACGGCTGAGCCGGACGAGACAGACGAGGACCCGCCCATGCCCGTGACCGATCACCGACGCCACCGTCTCGCAGCAGCGGCCGGCACCCTGCTCCTGACCCTCACCGTCGCAGGGTGCTCCGGCCTCGGCCGGACCGCGGTCGGGCCGGTCACCTACACGACCGAGCGGAACGCCGTGATCATGGTGAACAGCCCCTCGGTGAGGGGCTGCCACCGGCTCGCTCCTGCGGGTGCCAAGGAAGTGACCAACGGCACCTTGATCGACATCATCCTGTACCGCACGCGTGACTGCACCGGGCCGGGTACGACATACGTCGCGACCACGGTCAGCGACATCACCGGGGCCCGCGGCCTCCCGTGGCGCAGTTTCAGCACCGTCCACTGACCGGCCGCGGGCCGACCACGACCGCCCGCCGCCCGCGCGGCCGGGCGCGGCCCCGAACGGAACGGCGAGCCGCTACCGCTCGGGGCCGAAGCTGATGGACCCGATCTCGGCGGCCTGGATCACCGGGCCACCGATGCTGGCCGCCCCGCCGATGGTGTTGTGCACGCCGCCCGCAGGCCCGCCGCCTGCGGCTTCCAACTCCGCGAGGACGGCGCGGAGTTCGTCCGCCGCCCGCGGATCCGCGGCGAGCCTGCGGCGCAGCCGCGCGCGCCACTCTGCCTCGACGTCCCCGGCCAGCGTGTCGTCGCCCTCGTCCCGTGCGGCGGTCAGCTCACCGCGGGACACCTCCAGCTCACCGGCCAGCGCCGACTCTTCCTCGGGCGTCGCCTCGCCCCGCGCGAAGAAGGCCGCCAGCCGATCGCGTACCTGGCCCCAGGAATCGGCCACCATGTGCTGCACGAGTGCCGTTGCCCCCGATGCCGCCAATGCCACCAACTCGGCTTCCACCGAACCCCCTTCGGCCGTTGTGCACACTTCGTCGGCCTCCACCGTATCCGGCGGCGGCCCGACTCCGCTCCCTGGCCGCACCCGCCCGCGGGCGTACGCGACCGGCTCCGCCGACCCTTGCCGAGGCCATCGCGGCCGGGCTGTTCTCCGGCTCGTCCGACCTCGGCCAGTCCATCGGCCACCCGTTCGTGGTCGACTTCGTCGGTGCCGACTACGCCTTCCGCGATCTGGTCACCGCCGTCGCCGCGAACGCCTCCGGCGCGACCGCCCTCCACTGCAGCGCGGGCAAGGACCGCACCGGCCGGGGCACGGCCGTCCTGCTCACTCCGCTCGGCGTCCCGCGCGACACCGTCGAGGCGGGATTCCTCGCCGGCTACGAGCACACCGGCAACCCGAAGGCCGTCGAACCGAGCCGGCTGCGGGCGGCGTTCGCCGAGGCGGACCTTCTGTACGGCGACTTCGGCACCTACGTACGCGAGGGCCTGAAGCCCGACGACGCGACGGTGGCCGCACTGCGCGCCAAGGTGCTCGACGACTGACCGGCCGTCACCGTCCGGCGCACCGGCGGCCCGTCGGCTCCGAAGGCGTACGGCCGGACCGTCAGTACGCCGGGTAGCGCTCGGCCGGCCACGCGACCGCGTGCTCGAACTCCACGCACAGGTCGTCGGCCAACTCGGTGATCACCGCTCGCCCCTCGGTCGCCACCAGCCAGGACGGCGGAAGGTGTACGTCCCCGTGGCGGGCGCCGAGCAGATTGCCGCAGACCGCGCCGGTGGAGTCGCTGTCCCCCGAGTGGTTGACCGAGAGCAGCAGCGACCGGGCCACCTGGTCGGCGTCCGGCAGCACCAGGGCGCAGTACACGGCGATGGCGAGGGCCTCCTCGGCGACCCAGCCCGCGCCCAGCGTCTCCACCCTCTCGGCGGTCGGTTCACCCCCGGCGGCAAGGTCGACGGCCGCGCGCAGGGCCGCCGTCGTCTCCTCGTGTCCCGGGTGGCGGCGCAGCAGCTCCATGGCGCGCAGCACCGCGCCCGCCATGGAGTCGCCCTCCAGGAGATGGGCGACGATCGCGGCCAACGTCCCGGCGGCGTACGCACCGGTCGGATGGCCGTGGGTGATCTGCGCGCACCAGTGGGCGAGCCGGAAGCCCGCCTCGGCGCTCTGCCCCACCAGTCCGAAGGGGGCGGACCGCATCACCGTGCCGCACCCCTTGGACCCGGTGTTGACCGGACCGGGGTCGCCGAGCCGCTCCGACGGTTCGGGGACATGGCCGGTCGCGAGCCCCGTCAGGCAGGCGTTGCCGGGGGCCCGGCGCGCGTACAGCCAGGGCTGCTGCCGGAGCCAGCCGGTCCGCACCGGGTTGTCGCCGCCGCGGGCCGGCGGAGCGGGGTGGTTCTGGGTGTCCAGCCAGCGCAGGTACGCGTTCCGCACGATGCCGGTCTCGGCGCCGCCGATCCCCTTCGACATCGCCCGGGAGTGGGCCCTGATCAGCGCCTCGGTCGTGAACAGGGTCATCTGCGTATCGTCCGTGACCCGTCCGACGACCCCCTCCTCGTCCGCGAGGAGGCCCTGTACACCGTGTTCACCGTGCGCGCGGCGGATCCCGGCGAGGGAGAGGAACTCCACCGGATTTCCCAGGGCGTCCCCGATGGCCCCGCCCAGCAGACAGCCCCGGACCCTGGCCCTGCGGCCGGTGCGGTCCCCCCACGATGTGCCGTTCACGCACGATCTCCTCGATCCGATGTCGACATGTCCCCAAAATGGTGTCGCGGGTCCATCCTGGTAGGAGAGGCGATTGCCATGCGTACCGGTAATGAACCGACGACTGCCCGCAGTCCTCTGCGGCTGCGGCTCTGCCTGAGTCTATGGGGACTGGCCTGGGCCGTATTCGGCCTGGCGGCCTTCACGCTGACCGACCGCCCGGGGTGGGCCGCAGCCTGCGGCGTGCTGCTCGTGCTGGTCCTTGTGGACATCGCGGTGATCGTCCACCACATCCACCAGGGCCCGCACTACCAGCCGGGCCGCAATATCCCGCCGTACGAACCCGACCACGGCGGACGCGGCAGGTACGGGCACTGACCAGGACGCGATGTCCGCCGGGCGGTCGTGCCGCCCGGCGGTGCCGTGTCAGTCCTCCGTGCGGAAGCGGGCCGCCTTCAGGTACTCCGGGTTCGGGTCGAGGGCCGCGGCCAGCCGGAAGTGACGGGCGGCCCGGTCGGAGCGGCCGGAGCGCTCGAAGGTGCGGGCGAGCGCGAAATGCACGAAGGCGTTGTCCGGTTCGCGCTCCAGGACGAGTTCGAATTCGAGCTCCGCGGGGCGCAGTTGGGCGGCGGCGAAGAAGGCGCGGGCCCGCAGCAGGCGCGCGGCCGTGTTCTCCGGATGGGCCGCGATCACCGAGTCCAGGAGCTTCACCGCGCCCCGGGGGTCGCGCGCCGCCAGCAGGTGTTCGGCCGCGCGGAAGTCGATGACGTCGGTTTCCGGGGTCCTCTCGGGCACGATGGCGTCCTTTCCTTCACTACCGGGTCCTCAACACCCGGTCGGGGCCCGGTATTCCGCCACGGGAGTCAGCCGGCCGCCGCCCGCTTCGTCAGCTCCGACCAGACCTTGCGGACCTGCGGCTCCAGTTCCTCCAGCGGTCCGTCGTTGTCGACGATCAGATCGGCGACGGCCCGCCGCTGCTCCCGGGTGGCCTGCGCGGCCATCCGGGCGCGGGCCTCGGGCTCGGTCATGCCGCGGAGCCGTACGAGCCGGTCGAGCTGGGTCTGCGGACCGGCGTCCACGACGACGACGACGTCGTAGAGGGGGGCGAGCCCGTTCTCGGTGAGGAGGGGGACGTCGTGGACGACGACCGAATCGGGGCCCGCAGCCCGCTCCAGCTCGGCGGAGCGGGCGCCGACCAGCGGGTGGACGATCGCGTTGAGGACGGCGAGCCGGTCGGCGTCGGAGAAGACGATCGAGCCGAGCTTGGGCCGGTCGAGAGTGCCGTCGGCGGTGAGGATGCCGGCGCCGAACGCGTCGACAACGGCCGCAAGCCCGGGTGTCCCCGGCTCGACGACCTCACGGGCGATCCGGTCCGCGTCGATCAGGACGGCTCCGTATCCGACGAGCAGCCGTGACACTTCACTCTTGCCGGCGCCGATCCCACCGGTCAGGCCCACTTTCAGCATGCCGGGCAGCCTAGTACGCCGGACGGCCGGTGGGACCGGTCAGATGTCCCCTTCGCGCTCCGCGAGGAACCGCTCGAATTCGAGACCGATCTCGTCGGCCGACGGCAGGTCGACCGGCTCGGCGACCAGATTGCCCCGGGTCTCGGAACCCGCGACCGCGTCGTACTGGTGCTCAAGGCCCTCCACGAGCGAGACGAGCTCCTCGTCGCCCTGGTCGATCTGCCGGTCGATCTCGGTCTGGGTGCGGTGGGCCTCCGTACGCAGCGCGTGGGCGACGGCCGGCAGGACCAGGCCGGTCGCGGCCGTGATCGACTCCAGGGCGGTGAGCGCCGCATCCGGGTAGGCGGAGCGGGCGACGTAGTGCGGCACATGGGCGGCGACACCGAGGACGTCGTGTCCGGCCTCCATGAGCCGGTACTCCACCAGGGCCTCGGCGGAGCCGGGCACCTGCGCCTCCTCGAACGGGCTCCGGTGGCCGGGCATGAGGTCCGTGCGGTTGCCGTGCGGGGTGACGCCGACGGGGCGGGTGTGCGGGACGCCCATCGGGATGCCGTGGAAGTTCACCGCGAGGCGGACGCCGAGGCGCTCGACGATCTGCTCGACGGCGGCGGCGAAGCGCTCCCACTCCACGTCCGGCTCGGGCCCGGAGAGCAGCAGGAAGGGCGCCCCGGTGGCGTCCTGGACGACCCGTACGTCGATCGTCGGCGTCTCGTAGTCTGCCCAGCGGTCGCGCCGGAAGGTCAGCAGCGGGCGCCGTGCGCGGTAGTCGACGAGCCGGTCGTGGTCGAAGCTGGCGACGACCTGGTGCGGCAGCGTTTCGAGCAGGCCGTCGACGATCTGCTCCCCGGTCTCGCCCGCGTCGATGTACCCGTCGAAGTGGTAGAGCATGACCAGGCCGGCCGACTCCTGGGCGAGCGCCATGTCGACGACGGCCAGTCCCTTCGGCTCCCATTCGTACAAACTCTGCGGATCAGGCACGGTTACCGCTCCTCCTCGTGTTCCCTGAGAAGAACGCCCGCCGGGGCACGGGCATTCCCGGACCGTGCCCGTTCACCCGGCGTTTCATGCCCGAAGCCGTGCGGGAACGCGGACGGGCGCGAGGTTCATGTCGGTGAACACCTCGACCGGAACGCCGAGTTCACAGCAACAGGGGTACGCCATGCCCCCGTCCCCCACGGACGCCGAGATGCGCCGGAATCACGGCCGGAACGCGTTACGGGCCGTCAATTGCCTGCGCTGCCGTCGGTTTCCCCCTCCGCTCCGCCGACCGTCCGCGAACAATGGTCCATACCTTGACACCGTCAGAGCCTGTCCCTACCGTCACTGGGCAGCACGTTCAGAGACTCGCCCCACATTCATGTACGAGAACCTCTCGAACTCCTTCGACGGGAAGGCACCCCCCATGCGCACCCGCACGCTGCTCCCCGCCCTGCTGGCCACCGCGCTCGCCACCGGCGGCCCCGCCCTCGCCTCTTCCGCCACCACCGCGGACGCGGCGGCGGTCATCGACGTGAGCACCGCCGCCCAGCTCAAGTCCGCCCTCACCGCCGCCTCCCCCGGCGACACCATCCGGCTCGCCGACGGCACGTACACCGGCAACTTCAAGGCGGCCGTCCCCGGCACGGCCTCCGCCCGGATCACCCTCACCGGTTCCGCCCAGGCCGTCCTCACCGTCGGCGGCGGCTACGGGCTGCATCTCAACGGTGCCTCCTACTGGACCGTCAAGGGCATCACCGTCACCGGCGGCCAGAAGGGCATCGTGGCCGACACCGCCACCGGCGTCGTGATCGATTCCGTGACCGTGCACGACCTGGACATGGAGGGCGTCCACTTCCGCAAGTCCAGCAAGGACGGCGTCATCAAGAACTCGCGGATCTACGACACCGGGCACGACGGCCGCGGCATGGGCGAGGGCGTCTACGTCGGCACCGCGGGCGACCTCTCCGACCGGAGCGACCGGGTCCAGATCCTGAACAACACGATCGGACCGGGAGTGGGCGGCGAGAACGTCGACATCAAGGAAGGCACCACCGGGACGAAGATCACCGGCAACACCTTCGACGGCAGCGGGCTGACCGGCGCCCACTACGACGACTCCTGGGTCGACGTGAAGGGCAACGACGTCCTGGTCGACGGCAACAAGGGCTCCCGTACGACCAACAACGGCTACGAGACCCACACCCAGCAGAGCGGCTGGGGCTGCGGCACCGTCTTCCGCAACAACACCTCGGACCTGTCCGGCTCCACGGGCGACAAGCGGATCGCGATCAACGTCACCAACTACGGCGCAAGCTGCCCGACCACCGTGTACAGCAGCAACACGGTGACCGGCGGCAAGGGGCTGACCAACATCGGCGTCACGCCGTAGCGGCCCGCGCCCGCGGCCGCGAAAACGAGTGAGGCCCGCCCCCCGAAGGGAGCGGGCCTCACTTTCACCTACTGCGATCGATCACCGACCGGAGGGGCAGAGCGTCAGCTCTGGCCGCCCGCCAGCTTCTCGCGCAGGGCAGCCAGGGCCTCGTCCGACGCCAGGGCGCCGGAGTTGTCCGCGGACTCCGAGGAGTACGAGCCGCCACCGCTGCCGCCGGAGGCAGCCGGGGCGCCACCGGCCGGGGCAGCAGCGCCCTCGGCAGCAGCGGCCTCGTCGGCCTCGCGGGACTTGATGACCTGGGCCTGGTGCTGCTCGAAGCGCTGCTGCGCCTCGGCGTACTGCGTCTCCCACGCCTCGCGCTGGGTCTCGTAGCCCTCGAGCCAGTCGTTGGTCTCGGGGTCGAAGCCCTCGGGGTAGATGTAGTTGCCCTGGTCGTCGTAGGACGCGGCCATGCCGTACAGGGTCGGGTCGAACTCGACCGAGGCCGGGTCGGCACCGAAGGACTCGTTGGCCTGCTTCAGCGAGAGGCTGATGCGGCGACGCTCCAGGTCGATGTCGATGACCTTGACGAAGATCTCGTCGTTGACCTGGACGACCTGCTCCGGGATCTCCACGTGGCGCTCGGCCAGCTCGGAGATGTGGACCAGACCCTCGATGCCCTCGTCGACGCGCACGAACGCACCGAACGGAACGAGCTTGGTGACCTTACCGGGAACGACCTGCCCGATCTGGTGCGTACGGGCGAACTGCTGCCACGGGTCTTCCTGCGTCGCCTTGAGCGACAGCGAGACGCGCTCGCGGTCCATGTCGACGTCGAGGACCTCGACGGTGACTTCCTGGCCGACCTCGACAACCTCGGAGGGGTGGTCGATGTGCTTCCAGGACAGCTCGGAGACGTGCACGAGACCGTCGACGCCGCCGAGGTCCACGAACGCACCGAAGTTGACGATCGAGGAAACGACGCCGGAGCGGACCTGGCCCTTCTGCAGGGTCGTGAGGAAGGTCTGGCGGACCTCGCTCTGGGTCTGCTCCAGCCAGGCACGGCGGGACAGGACCACGTTGTTGCGGTTCTTGTCCAGCTCGATGATCTTGGCCTCGAGCTCCTTGCCCACGTAGGGCTGGAGGTCGCGGACACGGCGCATCTCGACGAGGGAGGCCGGCAGGAAGCCACGGAGGCCGATGTCGAGGATGAGACCACCCTTGACGACCTCGATGACGGTACCGGTGACGATGCCGTCCTCTTCCTTGATCTTCTCGATCGTGCCCCAGGCACGCTCGTACTGAGCGCGCTTCTTGGACAGGATGAGGCGGCCTTCCTTGTCCTCCTTCTGGAGAACCAGGGCCTCGATCTCGTCGCCGACCTTGACGACCTCGTTCGGGTCGACGTCGTGCTTGATCGAAAGCTCGCGGGAGGGGATGACGCCTTCGGTCTTGTAACCGATGTCGAGCAGGACCTCGTCCCGGTCGACCTTCACGATGACGCCGTCGACGATGTCGCCGTCGTTGAAGTACTTGATCGTCTCGTCGATCGCGGCGAGGAAGGCTTCCTCGTTACCGATGTCGTTGACCGCTACCTGCGGGGTGGTGGCGGTGGTCTCGGTGCTGCTCGTCATGTGGGAAAGGGCTCCGGTACGGACAGTGAGTCGTAGGTACTGCTACGCCGGGAGCCCGTATCACCTCTGCCGAAGGCCGGACAGCTCGGGAAACACCTGACCCGTCGAACGGGAGGCGCCTCGTGAACCGAGGGGACATACAACAGATGCGAGCGCGGCCTGCTATGTCTGAAGCGCGCAGGCTCGCAGCGCAACTTGTAGCATACGGGCGGAGCCGGGCACGGTCAATGCGCGAAGGCGCACACCCGGGGCGCAACGCGTCATATCCGGCACAATTCGTGTTCTCCGAGGCCACATCGGCCCCAGGAGATAATCCATGGGTACGGAGCCGTACGGACAGGTACCCCTGCTTGCGTACCGCGTGCGGCCGGGTGAAGGCAAACTACAACGGCGGACACGATGAGCCAAGAGATCTACGCGGCCGAACCCGAGGCGACGCGCCGCGGCGCGTCGGAGGCCGAGAGCAGCCGGGCCAGTCGCGGCTGGTGGGACCGGAACGCCGACGAGTACCAGAGCGACCACGGCGCCTTTCTCGGCGACGACCGCTTCGTCTGGGGTCCGGAGGGGCTGGACGAGGCCGAGGCAGGTCTGCTCGGCCCCACCGCGTCGCTGAACGGCCTGGACGTCCTGGAGATCGGCGCGGGCGCCGCGCAGTGCTCGCGCTGGCTCGCCGCCCAGGGGGCGCGTCCGGTGGCCCTCGATCTCTCGCACCGACAGCTCCAACACGCGCTGCGGATCGGCGGCGGGGTCCCCCTGGTGGAGGCGGACGCCGGGGTGCTGCCGTTCCGGGACGGCTCCTTCGACCTGGCGTGCTCCGCCTACGGCGCGGTGCCGTTCGTCGCCGACCCCGTGCAGGTCTTCCGCGAGGTGCACCGGGTGCTGCGCCCCGGGGGCCGCTGGGTCTTCTCGGTGACGCACCCGATCCGCTGGGCGTTCCCGGACGAGCCGGGGCCCGAGGGGCTCTCGGTCGCGGCCTCGTACTTCGACCGCACCCCCTACGTCGAGCAGGACGAACGGGGCGACGCGGTCTACGTCGAGCACCACCGGACGCTGGGCGACCGGGTGCGGGACGTGGTGGCCGGCGGATTCCGGCTGGCCGATCTCGTCGAACCGGAGTGGCCCGCCTGGAACGACCAGGAGTGGGGCGGCTGGTCCCCGCTGCGCGGGAACCTGATCCCGGGCACGGCGATCTTCGTCTGCGTACGGGACTGACGCCGGGGCGGTCCCGGGGTACGGAGGGCGGGTCTGCCCGTACGAGACTGGGGGCGTGATCCGTACCGACGCCCTGGACCAGTTGCCCGTACGCACCGCTGTGCCCGCCCTGGAGCGGGCGCTCGACGACCGCGGTGCCGCGGTGCTGTGCGCGCCGCCCGGCACCGGCAAGACGACCCTCGTACCGCTGGTCCTGGCCGGTCTGGTCGGGGGCGGCCCGGTGCGCCGGGTGGTGGTCGCCGAGCCGCGGCGGATCGCGGCGCGGGCGGCGGCGCGGCGGATGGCGTGGCTCGTCGGGGAGCGGGCCGGCGGGCGGGTGGGCTTCACGGTCCGCGGGGAGCGGGTGGTGGGGCCCGGCACGGTGGTGGAGGTGGTCACCACCGGGGTGCTGCTCCAGCGGCTGCAGCGCGACCAGGAGCTGGCCGGGGTCGACGCGGTGATCATCGACGAGTGCCACGAGCGGCATCTGGACGCGGACACGGTCGCCGCGTTCCTTCTCGATGTGCGCGAGGCGATCCGGCCCGATCTGCGGCTGGTGGCCGCGTCCGCGACGACCGACGCGGAGGGCTGGGCACGGCTGCTGGGCGACGCCCCGGTGGTGGAGGCACGGGGTGTCTCGCATCCGGTGGAGGTGGTCTGGGCGCCGCCCGCCGGTCCGGTGCGGCCGCCGCACGGGATGAGGGTCGATCCGGCGCTGCTGTCGCATGTCGCCTCGACCGTGCGCCGCGCGCTCGCCGAACGGGACGGCGACGTGCTGTGCTTCCTTCCCGGCGTCGGCGAGATCGGGCGCGTGGCGGGGCAGCTGGCGGGGGTGGCCGCCGAGGTGCTCCAGGTGCACGGGCGGGCTCCGGCAGCGGTGCAGGACGCGGTGCTGGCCGGGTCGTCCGAGGGGCGGCGGGTGGTGCTGGCGACCTCGGTGGCGGAGTCGTCCCTGACGGTGCCCGGGGTGCGGGTCGTGGTCGACTCGGGTCTGGCCAGGGAGCCGCGTACCGATCACGCGCGGGGGCTGAGCGCGCTGACGACCGTACGGGCGTCGCAGGCCGCGGGGAGGCAGCGGGCGGGCCGGGCCGGGCGGGAGGCGCCGGGGACGGTGTACCGGTGCTGGGAGCAGGCGGAGGACGGGCGGCTCGCACGGTTCCCGTCTCCGGAGATCAAGGTCGCCGATCTGACGGCGTTCGCGTTGCAGGCGGCCTGCTGGGGCGATCCGGACGCCTCGGGGCTGGCGCTGCTCGATCCGCCGCCCGCGGGTGCGATGGGCGCGGCGCGCGAGGTGCTGACGGCGGTCGGTGCGGTGGACGCGCGGGGGCGGGTCACCGAGCGGGGTGTACGGATGTCCCGGCTGGGCCTGCATCCGCGGCTGGCGCGCGCCCTGCTGGACGGCGCCGCCGAGGTGGGCGGGCGGCGGGCGGCCGAGGTGGTGGCGCTGCTGAGCGAGGAGCCGCCGCGGGAGTACGGCGACGATCTCGCGGTGGCGCTGCGTACCGCCCGGCGGGGCGGGGACGGGTACGCGGCGCGGTGGCGGCAGGAGGTCCGGCGGCTGTCCTCGTCGGTAGCAGGTGAGGGCGGCGGTTCCGGTCCGGACGACGGGGCCGTCGGGCTGGTGGCCGCGCTGGCGTTCCCGGAGCGGGTGGCGCGGGCCCGGGGCGAGGGTGCGTTCCTGATGGCGTCGGGTACGGGTGCGCAGCTGCGGGACGGGTCGGGGCTGCGCAACGCGCCGTGGCTGGCGGTCGCGGTCGCCGACCGGCCCGCCCATGCCGCGTCCGCGCGGGTGCGGCTCGCCGCCGTCGTCGACGAGGACACGGCGCGGACGGCCGCCGGGCATCTGCGCTTCGCGGGCGAGGAGGTCCGTTGGGCCGACGGCGATGTGGTGGCCCGTCGGGTGGAGCGGCTGGGCGCCGTCGAGCTGTCGGTGCGCCCCCTGAGGGAGCCGGCGCCCGAACTGGTGCGCGGGGCGCTCGTCGAGGGGCTGCGGCGCGAGGGGCTCGGACTGCTGCGCTGGACGCGGGACGCCGGGCAGTTGCGGGAGCGGCTCGCCTTTCTGCACCGGGAGCTGGGGGCGCCCTGGCCGGAGGTGTCGGACGGTGCGCTGCTGGACCGTACCGGGCAGTGGCTGGAGCCCGAGTTGTCACGGGCCCGGCGGCGCTCCGATCTCGCGCGGATCGACGCGGGGCAGGCGTTGCGGCGGCTGCTGCCGTGGGCGACCGGTGAGGCGGCGCGGCTGGACGAGCTGGCACCGGAGCGGATCGAGGTGCCGAGCGGCTCCCGTGTCAGGGTGGAGTACGGCGGGGCGCAGCCCGTGCTCGCGGTGAAGCTCCAGGAGCTGTTCGGCCTGCGGGAGACCCCGCGGGTGGCCGGGGTGCCGGTCCTGGTCCATCTCCTCTCCCCCGCCGGCCGCCCCGCGGCGGTCACCGCCGATCTGGCGTCGTTCTGGCGGGACGGCTACCGGGCCGTACGGGCGGAGCTGCGCGGCCGCTATCCGAAGCACCCGTGGCCGGAGGACCCCACGACCGTGGAGGCGACCCGGTTCACGAAGAGGGCCCGGCGGTAGGCATCACGGGTGAAGGAGCGGGGCTGGGGTGCGTGCCTCGCGAGGCGGAGGAATGAGTCGACGCGGAGCGTCGGTGATCGACGGCAACGCCGCGAGGCGCGTGCCCCGGCCCCGCGACGCCGCGAAGCCCGCCGCAACGGGCCCTCTGGGGCGCGGCTCAGGCGGGAGTGGGTTCCGGGTCCGGGGCGGGCGCCGGTGACCTGTGCGGCAGCTCGTTGTCCGGACGCCGGGAGCGGGCCTCCAGCCACAGGGCGAGCGCGAGCAGCCCGGCGCCGAGGACCAGGAAGCCCCAGGGCAGGTACGAGGTGAGCAGCAGGACCAGCAGGCGCTGGGACTTGACCAGAGCGACGATCGAATCGACGTAGTCCGCGCGCATCTTGACGTGCCCGGCGAACACGGTGACGGTGTCCTGGGGCAGGCCCATCGCCTTGGCGTTGCGCAGCTCCTCCTTGTGGATCTCCTCGCCGTTGACGGGCGCTCCGGTGACCGGGTCCACCCAGAACATCCGCTTGGTGGTGTACCAGCGGGTCATGCCCGTCTTCGCGATCTGTTCCGGGGTGACGCCCTTGATGGGCATCTTCTTCGGCATGGGGACCTTGGTCCACGGGATGGTCTGCTCGAAGTAGTAGACGTCCATGCCGTGGAAGGTGCGGGTGCCCCGGTAGTGGATGGGCGAACTGGTGCGGGCCTGGGCGTCGAAGTACTCGTAGTCGCGTTTCTGGGTGAGGAAGGGCCACTTGAACTCGATGCCCTCGCGCCTGACCGGGTCGCCGTCGACCGATTCCCCGGTGGCGTGGACGGGGGCCTGGCTGTGGGCGTCGAAGATGTAGCGCTCGGGGATCTCGGAGACCATCTTGCCGTCCGGCCCGACCACGTAGCTGAGGGCGTCCCAGACGACGACGTCACGGCCGGCGCTGCGCTCGATCTTCTCGGACTCCTCCACGTTGCCCTTGAGGGTCTGCACGATGGTGACCTTGGGGACCCGCTTCACCTTCATGTTGTCGTTGTAGTCGAGGAGGGTGGCGGGCTTCGCCTCCAGCACCGTCTCCTGGTACTGACTGGGCGGGATCTTCGCCAGCCTCGGGAAGGCGTACCAGCGCAGCAGGGGCGACATGGCGGCGAAGAAGACGGCGAAGGCCAGGAGTACGAGGCTGGCTCGGCGGCGCATGGTGGTGCCCTCCCTCAGCTTCTGTTGCTTCTTGCGGCTACTGGTTCTTGGGTCCCGGGACGGTGGTCAGCAGAGGTTTGGGCGAGGTCTCTCCGGGCGGGGCGCCGATCGCGCTGATGGTGAGGACGAGCGCGAGGGCTGCGGCCAGCCCGATGGCGGCGGCGACGAGGGCACGCATGCCGGTCCTCCCGGAGAGCACGGATCTGACGGGTCGTCAGGGTTGGGGCACCGTAGCAACGCGGGCGCGAGATGAGAACACCGGGCGCGAAACGAGAAGACACGCGACAGCCCCTCTGCCGGGTGGCGGCGGAGGGGCTGTCGCGAGGTGCGGCCGGGCGGATCAGGCGGCGGGGGCCTCCGGGGCCTCGATCGTGAGCTCGATGACGACGGTGGCGCCGCCCTCGGTGGTGAGGCGCAGCCTGTAGGTGCCCGTGGTGTCGTCGGCGTAGATCTTCGGGAGCTTCAGGGTGCCGTCGGCGTCGGTCTTGAGGTCCGTGAGGGTACGGACCGTCTTGCCGTGCGCGTCCTTGAAGTACGGGCCCTTGTCGTTCTCGGCCGGCTCGGCGGCGTCGGTGCCGGGGGCGGCGTCGGTGTCGGTGATCATGGTGGCGGTGACGGCGACACCGGCAGCGACGGCGCCCTTGTAGGTCGCCTTGACCTCGGCGGTGTCGGCGAACTCGGCGCCGGGCGCGGCGGTCAGGGCCTTGTCGTCGGTCCTGGCGATCGCGTCGGCCTGTCGGGCGGTGACGGTCGCGCCGTAGGTGACGGCGGGCAGCGAGCGGCCGGTGGCGGTGGCCCGCACCGTGAACCTGCCCGCCTTCTCGCCCGCCTTCAGGACCGGGGCGGTGACCGTGCCGTCGGCTCCGGTGAAGAGGATGACCGCCTTCTTCCCGCCGCTGAAGGCCGCGTCCGTGTCACCGGAGACGGTGAAGGTCACGGACACCTTGGCGAGCGGGCCGCCGAGGCTGTTCTCGGCCCGCACCTTGATCCGCTCGGCGAACGCGGTGCCCGCGGTGGCGGTCAGCGTGCCGGTGCCGGCGTTCTCCACACCCGCGAGGGTCTGGGACGGCGTGGGGGTGGGGGTGGGCTTCGGGCCGGTCGTGCCGCCGCCCGGCTTCGAGGGGTCCGGAGTGGGCTTCGGCTTGGGCTTGGGCTTGGTGGATCCGGACGGCGAAGGGGTGGTGTCCGGGCTGCTGGGGCTTGGGCCCGTGCCGCCGCCGAGGCCGGGCGGGTTCGCGCCGGTGCCGTCGGGGATCTCGTGGGTGCCGCGCTTGTAGTAGTCGAACCAGGAGCGGACCGTACGGAGGTAGGCGTCCGAGTGGTTGTAGCTCAGGACCGCCCGGTCGAGGTCCGCGGCGAGGGACAGATCGCGGGATCCGGCGCAGAGGTAGCGTCCGGCGGCGAGCGCCGCGTCGTAGATGTTGTTGGGGTCCTTGCGGCCGTCGCCGTTGCCGTCCTGGCCCCAGGTGGCCCAGGTGGACGGGATGAACTGCATCGGGCCGACGGCACGGTCGTGCGTCGCGTCCCCGTCGTACACCCCGTTGTCGGTGTCCTTGATCATCGCGAAGCCCCGGCCGTCGAGGACCGGGCCGAGGATCGGGGAGAACGTGGTGCCGTTCGCGTCGACCCGGCCGCCGCGGGCGTGGCCGGACTCGACCTTGCCGATCGCGGCGAGCAGCTGCCACGGCAGCCGGCAGGCGGCGTCGCTGTCGGCGACGGTCTG
Organism: Streptomyces sp. NPDC057963; assembly: GCF_042887155.1. Taxonomy (NCBI): domain Bacteria; kingdom Bacillati; phylum Actinomycetota; class Actinomycetes; order Kitasatosporales; family Streptomycetaceae; genus Streptomyces; species Streptomyces sp. NPDC057963. The sequence goes on along the minus strand of NZ_JBHVPX010000008.1, from coordinate 336,254 downwards.
CTCGGCCTTCTTGTACGCGGCCAGGATCGAAGCCGGAATGCCGGATTCCGCGCTGCCGGTGACGGGCAGGTTCGTGGTGGTTCCCGGCTTGTTGGGCGTGTTCAGCGGGGGCAGGTCCGTGTAGTACGGGGAGTTGCCGGTGGCCACGCCGCTGTCGGGCGAAGGGGCCGTTCCTGCGGACTGCTGGTCGCCGCTGTCACCGACCAGCGGTGTACCGGGGGCTCCCGAGGCGGAGAGCGCCGCCACGGCGACGGCAGCCACAGCGGTGGTGGTCGCCCCCTTGCGAAGTCGGCGACCGAACTGCGCTGCCATACCTCTGGCCTCCCCTTCGACGACGGTCCGCGCTCCCCAGCGCCTGGACTCAGGCGACCCTACGGCAACTCGTGCTGCCGGAACACCGTGCACTGACCGGTTCTCACCTGTTTTTCACGTTCTCGACAGCAAGTTGTACAGCGGTTGTCCGGCAAGCGACAGCGGCTCGCCCATACTTGCGGCCATGCCGTTCACACTCAGTCATGCCGCCGCCGTGCTGCCGGGGCTGCGGCGGAACGGAACGGCGCGCGGCCCGCTCCTCGCCACCGCCCTCGTCGCGGGCTCGTTCGCCCCCGACATGACGTACTACGCGGACACCGCGATCCCGGGCGCCATGGAGTTCGGGCAGGTGACCCACTCGGTGGGGGGCGTGTTCACGGTCGATGTGCTGATCACCGGGGCCCTGGTGGCACTGTGGCTGCTGCTGCGCGAACCGCTGGTGGCACTGTTGCCGAGGGCCTGGCAGGGACGGGTGCACGCGTTCGTCCGAGGGCGGCTCCACGCATCCGGCCCGGCAGCGTGGAGGGTCCGGGACGGTGGGTGGTTCGTACTGTCGGCGGTCATCGGGGCCGCCACCCATGTCGTCTGGGACGCCTTCACCCATCACGACCGGTGGGGCGTGCGACTGGTGCCGGTGCTGGACGGGAGCGTCGGCGGGTATCCCGTGTTCCAGTTGGTGCAGTACGGCAGTTCGGCGGTGGCCCTGGCCCTGCTCACCTGGTTCACGGCGTCGGGGCTGCGGCGGACGGGGGCGTGCCCGGCCCCGCCGTCCGTGCCGGTGCTGGGCCGTCGGGGACGGTGGGCGGCGGGGGCGCTGCTGGGCGTCTGCGTCCTGCTCGGCACCATCCACCGGTGCGCACGCTGGTACGCGCACTTCGGGCACATCGACACCCCGCTGGACATCATCCCGACCGCCTGCTTCGGCGCCGGGGCGGGGCTGGCGGTGGGCCTGGTGCTGTACGGGGCGTGGATGCGGCTGCGGCGGCCGCACCCTCCCGTGCACGCGGCCGCCGAACGGGCCTAGGGTCTTTCGTCCGGATCACCCCGGGCCCGTCCGACGCCGCCGCGTCGGTGCGCCGCGTCAGTGCGCCGCGGACTCCCAGTCCGTACCGACACCGACCGAGACGTCCAGCGGGGCACGCAACTGCACGGCCGTGGACATCTCGTGGCGCAGGATCTCCTCCACCTGCGCGCGCTCGCCCTCCGCGATCTCCAGCACGATTTCGTCGTGGACCTGGAGCAGCATCCGGGACTTCAGCTTCGCCTCGGTCAACGCCCGGTCGACATGGAGCATGGCGACCTTGACGATGTCCGCCGCCGTGCCCTGGATCGGTGCGTTGAGCGCCATCCGCTCGGCCATCTCGCGGCGCTGGCGGTTGTCGCTGTTGAGGTCGGGGAGGTAGCGGCGGCGGCCGAAGACCGTCTCCGTGTAACCGGTGGCCCTGGCTTCCTCCACCACGCGGTGCAGATAGTCGCGCACTCCGCCGAACCGCTCGAAGTAGGTGTCCATCAGGCCGCGTGCCTCACCCGCCTCGATGTTCAGCTGCTGGGAGAGGCCGAACGCGGAGAGCCCGTACGCGAGTCCGTAGCTCATGGCCTTGATCTTGCGGCGCATCTCCGGGTCGACGGCGGACTTGCCGACGCCGAAGACCTGCGAGGCGACCGTGGTGTGCAGGTCCTCCCCGGAGGTGAACGCCTCGATGAGGCCGGCGTCCTCGGAGAGGTGGGCCATCACCCGCAGTTCGATCTGGCTGTAGTCGGCCGTCATCAGCGTCTCGAAACCCTCACCGACGACGAAGCCCCGGCGGATGGCCCGGCCCTCGTCCGTACGGACCGGGATGTTCTGCAGATTGGGGTCGGTGGAGGAGAGCCGGCCGGTCGCCGCCACCGTCTGGTTGAACGTGGTGTGGATACGGCCGTCGGCCGCGACCGTCTTGATCAGGCCCTCGACCGTGACCCGCAGCTTCGCCTGTTCGCGGTGGCGCAGCATGATGACCGGCAGCTCGTGCTCGGTCTGCGCGGCGAGCCAGGCCAGGGCGTCGGCGTCCGTCGTGTAACCGGTCTTCGTCTTCTTCGTCTTGGGCAGGCCCAGCTCGCCGAAGAGGACTTCCTGGAGCTGCTTGGGCGAACCGAGGTTGAACTCGTGGCCGACCGCGGCGTGGGCCTCCTTCACCGCCTGCTGCACCGCACCGGCGAACTGCTGCTCCATGCCTTCCAGATGGGCCCGGTCCGCGGCGATGCCGTGCCGCTCCAGACGGGCCAGCAGCGCGGACGTCGGCAGCTCCATGTCGTGCAGCAGCCCGGCCGCGCCGACCTCCGCCAGCCTGGTGGTGAACGCGTCACCCAGATCCAGGACCGCGCGGGCCTGTGCCATCAGGGCGTCGGCCTCGGCCCGGTCGTCCGCGCCGAAGGCCAGCTGCCCGTCCGACGCCGCCGCGGGGGCCAGCTCCCGGCCCAGATACTCCACCGCCAGCGCGTCCAGCGCGAAGGAACGGCGGCCCGGCTTGACCAGATAGGCGGCCAGCGCGGTGTCCATCGTGACGCCGTCGACCTGCCAGCCGTGCTCCGGGAAGACCCGCATGGCGCTCTTCGCGTTGTGCATGACCTTCGGCCGCCGCGCGTCGGCGATCCAGGCGGCGAACGCCCGCTCGTCGCCCTCGTCGAGCTCCGCGGGGTCGAACCAGGCCGCCGCCCCGCCGGCCGCGGCGAGCGCGACCTCGGTGACCGTGCCCGCGCCGAGAGACCAGGTGTCGACGGTGACGACCCCGAGCGGCTGCCCGCCGTGCTCGGCGAGCCAGGGCGCCAGCCCGCCCGCCTCCAGCACCGCGCCGTCCAGTTCGACGCCCGCGGCGGGTGCCGGGGCCTCCTCCTCGGCCGCGCCCGGGTCGACGGCCAGCAGCCGCTCGCGCAGGCTCGGGTTGCGGATCTCCAGGACGTCCAGCACGCCCGTCACCGCGGTGCGGTCGTACGGCGCGCGCTCCAGCTCCTGCGGGGTCTTCGGCAGCTCCACGTCGCGGACCATCTCGGTCAGCCTGCGGTTCAGCCGCACCGCGTCCAGGTGGTCCCGGAAATTCTGCCCGGCCTTGCCCTTGACCTCCTCGGCGCGCTCCACCAGCTCGTCGAACGAACCGAACTGGTTGATCCACTTCGCGGCGGTCTTCTCGCCGACGCCGGGAATGCCCGGAAGGTTGTCCGACGGGTCACCGCGCAGCGCCGCGAAGTCCGGGTACTGCCGCGGCGTGAGCCCGTACTTCTCCTCGACCTTCGCCGGGGTGAAGCGCGTCAGCTCCGAGACGCCCTTCGTCGGATACAGCACGGTGACATCGTCCGTGATCAGCTGGAACGAATCCCGGTCACCGGTGACGATCAGCACCTCGAAACCGGCCGCCTCGGCCTGCGTGGCCAGCGTGGCGATGACATCGTCCGCCTCGAAACCGTCGATCGCGAAACGGTCGGCGTGCATCGCGTCGAGCAGCTCGCCGATCAGCTCCACCTGGCCCCGGAACTCGTCCGGGGTCTTCGACCGGTTCGCCTTGTACTCGGGGAACTCCTCCGACCGCCAGGTCTTGCGCGAGACGTCGAACGCCACCGCGAAATGCGTCGGCGCCTCGTCACGCAGCGTGTTCGCCAGCATCGAGGCGAAGCCGTACACCGCGTTCGTCGGCTGGCCCGACCCTGTCGTGAAATTCTCCGCAGGCAGCGCAAAGAACGCCCGGTACGCCAGGGAGTGCCCGTCCATCAGGAGCAGGCGCGGTCGGTTGTCTGCCGTCTTCTTCGATGCCGTCTCAGCCACGCCCCCGATCCTGCCACGGACCACTGACAATCCCGACCGCGCACGGCTCCCGGGACGCTCTGTCGGTGCCGCGTGACAGGATCGGCCCCGGTAGGCGTACGCATCGGCACATACAGCGCACCGCGCCCGTGCGCGGCCGGCTCGAACTCGAAGAGGAGTGCACCATGGCCACGAAACCGCCCGCAGGTGACCCGGTCCAGGACGCACCGAGGGTCGAACCGGCGCAGCACGCCGCCGCCGGGCTGCCGGCCGTGGCCCACAGCCTGCTCATCGCCCAGCAGCAGATGGGCGTGCGGCGCACCGCGCAGACCCTCCTCAAGGTCAACCAGAAGGACGGCTTCGACTGCCCCGGCTGCGCCTGGCCCGAGGGCGACAAGCGGCACACGGCGGAATTCTGCGAGAACGGCGCCAAGGCCGTCGCCGAGGAGGCGACGCTGCGCCGCGTCACCCCCGGCTTCTTCGCCGCGCACCCCGTCGCCGACCTCGCCTCGCGCAGCGGGTACTGGCTGGGCCAGCAGGGCCGGATCACCCAGCCCATGTACCTCCCGGAAGGCGCCGAGCGGTACGAGGCGGTGACCTGGGAGCGGGCCTTCGGCATCATCGCCGAGGAGCTGCGCGCGCTCGGCTCCCCCGACGAGGCCCTCTTCTACACCTCGGGGCGCACCAGCAACGAGGCCGCGTTCCTGCTCCAGCTCTTCGCCCGCGAATTCGGCACCAACAACCTCCCCGACTGCTCCAACATGTGCCACGAGTCCTCCGGCTCGGCACTGACGGAGACCATCGGCATCGGCAAGGGCAGCGTCTCGCTCGAAGACCTCCACCGAGCGGACCTGATCGTCGTCGCCGGGCAGAACCCCGGCACCAACCATCCCCGGATGCTCTCCGCCCTGGAGAAGGCCAAGTCCGCGGGCGCGAAGATCATTTCGGTGAATCCGCTGCCCGAGGCCGGCCTGGAGCGGTTCAAGAACCCGCAGACCCCGCTCGGCATGATCAGGGGCGCCGCGCTCAACGACCTCTTCCTGCAGATCCGCATCGGCGGCGACCAGGCACTCTTCCGGCTCCTCAACAAAATGATCCTGGAGACCGCGGGCGCCGTCGACGAGACCTTCGTACGGGAACACACCCATGGTTACGAGGAGTTCGCGGCCGCGGCCCGCGAAGCCGACTGGGAGCAGACCCTCACCGCCACCGGCCTCACCCGCGGCGCCATCGAGGAGGCCGTCGCGATGGTCCTCGCCTCGAAGCGCACCATCGTGTGCTGGGCCATGGGCCTCACCCAGCACAAGCACTCCGTTCCGACCATCCGCGAAGTCGTCAACCTCCTCCTGCTGCGCGGCAGCATCGGCCGTCCCGGCGCCGGAGTCTGCCCCGTCCGCGGCCACTCCAACGTCCAGGGCGACCGCACCATGGGCATCTTCGAGCGGCCCGCTCCCGCCTTCCTCGACGCCCTCGACAAGGAATTCGGGATCACCTCACCCCGCCACCACGGCTACGACGTCGTCCGCTCCATCCAGGCCCTGCGCGACGGCGACGCCAAGGTCTTCTTCGCCATGGGCGGAAACTTCGTCGCGGCCACCCCCGACACGCAGGTCACCGAGGCCGCGATGCGCCGCGCCCGCCTCACCGTCCACGTCTCCACCAAACTCAACCGCTCGCACGCCGTGACCGGCACCCGCGCGCTGATCCTGCCGACGCTGGGCCGCACCGACAAGGACGTCCAGGCGAGCGGCAAGCAGTTCGTCACCGTCGAGGACTCCATGAGCATGGTCCACGCCTCACGCGGCAACCTCACCCCCGCGAGCCCCCACCTGCTCTCCGAGCCCGCCATCGTCGCCCGCCTCGCCCGCGCCGTCCTCGGCCCCGGATCGGCCACCCCCTGGGAGGAGTTCGAGAAGGACTACGCGACGATCCGCGACCGCATCTCCCGCGTCGTCCCCGGCTTCGAGGACTTCAACGCCCGCGCCGCCCTGCCCGGCGGTTTCACCCTCCCGCACGCCCCGCGCGACGAGCGCCGCTTCCCCACCGCGACCGGCAGGGCCAACTTCACCGCCGCACCCGTCGAGTACCCCGAACTCCCCGAAGGCAGACTGCTGCTGCAGACCCTGCGCTCGCACGACCAGTACAACACCACGATCTACGGCCTCGACGACCGCTACCGCGGCATCAGGGGCGGCCGCCGCGTCGTCCTGGTCAACCCCGACGACGCCCGGACCCTCGGCCTGGCCGACGGCGCGTACACCGACCTGGTCGGCGAATGGAAGGACGGGGTGGAGCGCCGCGCACCCGGCTTCCGCGTCGTCCACTACCCGACGGCCCGGGGCTGCGCCGCCGCCTACTACCCGGAGACCAATGTGCTGGTCCCCCTCGGCGCCACGGCCGACACCAGCAACACCCCCGCCAGCAAGTCCGTCGTCGTGCGCTTCGAGAACGTCCGGGCGCAGAACGCCCGGGGCTGATCCGCGCACACAATCCACTAAGCGTTCGCTCAGTCGTCTGATAAGAACGATGCACACAGCAATAAAGCTATGAACCACCGCAGACGATCGGAGCCGGACCCCATGGGCGAGCACACCACACCCAAGTTCCCCCAGGAGATCATCGACGAATACGCCGCACTCGGCGTCGACCTGCCCGCCCTGTTCTCCGCCGGCCACCTCGGCGAGCGGATGGGCGTCACGATCATCGAGGCCTCCGCGGACCGCGTCGTCGGCACCATGCCCGTCGAGGGCAACACCCAGCCCTACGGACTGCTCCACGGCGGCGCCTCCGCCGTCCTCGCCGAAACCCTCGGCTCGATCGGCTCCATGCTCCACGGCGGCGCCTCCAAGTTCGCCGTGGGCGTCGATCTGAACTGCACCCACCACCGAGGGGTACGCAGCGGCCTCGTCACCGGCGTCGCCACCCCCGTACACCGCGGCCGCTCCACCGCCACGTACGAGATCACCATCACCGACGAACACGACAAACGGGTCTGCACCGCCCGCCTCACCTGCATGCTCCGCGACGCGTCCGGCCCCGGCACCGCCTGACCGACCGAAACACAACACAACGCACCCTCGACACCACTGCCCAGCCGGATCCCAAACCGGCCGGGCAGCGGCATTCCCACCCACAACCACCCACGAACACAGCGCAGTTGAGCAAACAAACCGGCCAACACCCTTGACCACAGCTCCCGTTGCGTGGCTCACTCGGCACCCCGGCCACACTCGACGCACAACCCCGCACACACAACACCGCGTCGACCACACCCCACCCAATGTGACACTGCGTAACCGGCGCGCCCTGCGCGAACACCCCCGCGCCACACCCCGGCCCCGACCCCGCAGCCGCCGGGCGACTCCGCACGCCCCCGCGAACCCCTCCACACCCCGCACCGCGCGACAGCAGCAAGATCGACCCAAGCCCCTTAGCAGAGCTGGGCGTTCTCACCATGCGGTCAATTCGCCGACCGGTAAAAAACCGTACATGTCAGCACAGCCACCTCAAGCCTTGCTCAAGGGCATAACAAGACAGTCACATCCTGCGGCGGACCCATCCCGGACCACCACACCTGCGCCTAGAGTCACCGCCAGTCACCGCGCCGCCGGGCGCGTCCAGCACGGCCCTGTACCAACCAGTACGGCCCGGCGAACGACACGGCACCTCAAGCAGAGGAGGCCGCGCCAGGGAAAGGACCTTTCGTGCGACACCGTTCTTTGCTCATACTCACCACAGTGCTCACCACCGGAGCACTGACACTCACCGCCTGCGGGTCGCGCGACGACAGCAACAACAGCAGCAGCGGCGACACCAAGACCGTCGTCATCGGCGTCGACGCGCCCATCACCGGCGACCTGTCCGCCCTCGGCCTCGGCATCAAGAACTCCGCGGACCTCGCCGCCAAGACGGCGAACAAGGAAAAGACCGTCCCCGGCATCAAGTTCGAGGTCAAGCCGCTCGACGACCAGGCACAACCCTCCGTCGGCCAGCAGAACGCCCAGAAGTTCATCGACGACGACACCGTCGTCGGCGTCGTCGGACCGCTCAACTCCGGCGTCTCCCAGTCGATGCAGAAGCCGCTCAACGACGCCGGCCTCACCCAGATCTCCCCCGCCAACACCGGCACCGAGCTCACCCAGGGCGAGAACTGGAAGACCGGCGACAAGAAGCGCCCCTTCAAGACCTACTTCCGCACCGCCACCACGGACCAGATCCAGGGCGCCTTCGCCGCGAAGTACCTCTTCAACGACGCGAAGATCAAGCAGGTCTACCTCATCGACGACCAGAAGCCCTACGGCGCCGGCCTCGCCGCCTCCTTCAAGAACACCTTCACCACCCTCGGCGGCAAGATCGTCGGCACCGACCACGTCAACCCCGACGACCGCGACTTCAACGCCGTCGTCACGAAGGTCAAGAAGTCCGGCGCCAAAGCCGTCTACTACGGCGGCGAATACCCCGCCGGCGCACCCCTGAGCCAGCAGCTCAAGGACAGCGTCCAAATCCCCCTCATGGGCGGCGACGGCATGTACAGCGCCGACTTCATCAAGCTCAACAAGAAGGCCCAGGGCGACATCGCCACCTCCGTCGGCAAGCCCGTCGAAGAACTCGACTCCGCCAAGAAGTTCATCGCGGACTACAAGACAGCCGGCTACAAGGACGCCTACGAGGCCTACGGCGGCGGCACCTACGACGCCACCTGGTCGATCATCGAAGCCGTCAAGCTCGCCGTCTCCGAGAACGACGGCAAGCTCCCCGACAACGCCCGCGCCAAGGTCCTCGAAGCCATGAGCAAGGTCAAGTTCGACGGCGTCACCGGCCCGGTCTCCTTCGACGAATACGGCGACACCACCAACACCATGATGACCGCCTACCAGGTCGACGGCGGCAAGTGGACCTCCAAGCTCAGCGAGGCCTACAAGCCCTGATCCACGCCCTCCCGGCCCCACACCGAACGACACCAGACCGCGCGGGAGCGCCACCAGCGCTCCCGCGCGGTGCCATATCCGAACCACTCCACGGAGGCCCTGCGGTGAACGAACTGCCGCAACAGCTGGCCAATGGACTCATCCTCGGCGCGATGTACGGTCTCATCGCGATCGGCTACACGATGGTCTACGGAATCATCCAGCTCATCAACTTCGCCCACGGCGAGATCTTCATGATCGGAGGCTTCGGAGCTCTCACCGTGTACCTCTGGATGCCGGCCGGTGTCTCCCTCCTCGCAATCATCCCACTCATGATCATCGGCGGCGTCATATGCTCCGTCGCCGTCAGCACAGCCGCCGAACGCTTCGCCTACCGGCCCCTGCGCAACGCCCCCCGACTCGCCCCCCTCATCACCGCGATCGGACTCTCCCTCGCACTCCAGCAAGCCATCTGGAAGTGGTACCCCGACGCGAAGAAGGACCGCTCCTTCCCCCAGTTCAAGGGCGAAGCGATCGACATCTTCGGCGCCCACATCCAACGCGGTGACCTCTTCGTCCTCATCACCGCACCCATCTGCATGCTCGCCCTCGGACTCTTCGTCTCCAAGACCCGCTCCGGCCGCGGCATGCAAGCCACCAGCCAAGACCCCGACACCGCAAAGCTCATGGGCATCAACACCGACCGCATCATCGTCATGGCCTTCGCCATCGGTGCCGCGTTCGCCGCCGTCGCCGCCGTCGCCTACGGACTCAAAAACGGCCAGATCGGCTTCAAAATGGGCTTCATCATGGGCCTCAAAGCCTTCACCGCAGCCGTACTCGGCGGCATCGGCAACATCTACGGCGCCATGCTCGGCGGCGTCGTACTCGGAGTCGCCGAATCCCTCGCCACCGGCTACATGAGCAACGTCCCCGGCATGGAACTCTTCGGCGGCGGCGCCTGGAAGGACGTATGGGCCTTCGTCCTCCTCATCGTCGTCCTCCTGCTCCGCCCCCAGGGCCTGCTCGGCGAACGCGTCGCGGATCGGGCGTGATACGGATGACCACCAACCCCACCACCCCCGACACCGCCCCCTTCCTCCCCCTCCCCGCAGCCGCGGCCCGCATCGGCACCCTCACAGGCGCCGCCGTCGCACTCGCCGGCACCTTCCTCGCCTGGACCTGGACCAGCGAATTCCCCGGCGACCTCACCGTCACCGGCTACCCCGGCGGCCTCCAAGTCCTCACCCTCATCAGCGCCGCACTCACCCTGCTCTTCGCCCTCTCCGGGTACGGCATCCGAGGCCTCGGCTGGCTCACCCCCGGCGGCACCAACAGCCCCACCCGCCTACTGGCCCTCGGCACCTTCGGCACCACCGGCTACACCATCGGCGCCATCGCCTACGACCTCGGCGGCATCGTCAACCTGGAACCCGGCGCCTGGGTCAGCGGCACCGGCGCCCTCATCGCCGCCATCGCCGCCCTCGGACTCCCCGGCGACCAACCACACACCCTCCCCGGCACCACGACCACCGCCTGGCAGCGCTTCCGCAACAGCCTCAGCGCCCCACCGGCCCGCCGCGCCAACCCACTCCCCGACTGGGCCGAGATCCTCATCATCGTCGTGTCCTTCGGCATCGGCCTCCAGGTCTTCGCCTACGGCATCGACACCGACTACACCGAACTCTTCATCGGCTTCCTCATCACCGTCGGCTTCGCCTTCACCGCACTCCACCGGGCGGGACTCGTCACCCGCCTCACCGCGCTGACCACGAAGCACCGCAACATCACCCTCGCCGCCGCCCTCGTCGCCGCCGTCTGCTTCCCATTCACACAGCAGAAGGAGGAATACGCGCTCATCGGCGCCAACATCCTCATCTTCGGCACCGTGGCACTCGGCCTCAACGTCGTCGTCGGCCTCGCCGGCCTCCTCGACCTCGGATACGTCGCCTTCCTCGGCGTCGGCGCCTACGCCGCCGCCCTGGTCTCCGGCTCCACCATGTCGGCCATCGGCGTCGAATTCCCCTTCTGGGCCGCCGTCCTGACCGGCGCCGGCGCCTCGCTCGTCTTCGGCGTCCTCATCGGCGCCCCCACCCTGCGACTACGCGGCGACTACCTGGCCATCGTCACCCTCGGCTTCGGCGAGATCTTCCGCCTCACCGTGAACAACCTCAACGGCAACAGCGGCCCCGACCTCACCAACGGCTCCCAAGGCATCCCAAGCATCCCCGACCTCAAATTCTTCGGATTCGACTTCGGGCTCAAACACGACATCCTCGGCTTCAACCTCGGCAGGTCCGCCAACTACTACCTGCTGATGCTCGTCTTCACCGCCGTCGTCGTACTCGTCTTCCGCCGCTCCGGAGAATCCCGCATCGGCCGCGCCTGGGTCGCCATCCGCGAAGACGAAACCGCCGCCACCGCCATGGGCATCAACGCCTTCCGGCTCAAACTGCTGGCCTTCGCCCTCGGCGCCACCCTCGCCGGCCTCGCCGGAACCGTCCAGGCCCACGTCAACTACACCGTGACACCCGAGCAATACCAATTCGCCGGCTCCGTACCACCCAACTCCGCGTTCCTCCTCGCCGCCGTCATCCTCGGCGGCATGGGAACCCTCAGCGGACCCCTCGTCGGCGCCGCACTGCTCTACCTCATCCCGGCCAAGCTCCAGTTCATGCAGGACTACCAACTCTTCCTCTTCGGCGTCGCACTCATCCTCCTGATGCGCCTGCGCCCCGAAGGCCTGGTCGCCGACCGCAGGAAGCAGCTCGAATTCCACGAGACCGACCAGCCCGACGTACCGGAGCCACGGCAGCCCGACGACACCGGCGCCGGCATCGCCAAGGCGGGGGCGTGACCACCATGACCACCACCACGAAGACCGCCACCACCGTCCTCGACGCCAACGGCGTCACGATGCGCTTCGGCGGCCTCACCGCCGTACGCAACGTCGACCTCACCGTCAACACAGGCGAAATCGTCGGCCTCATCGGCCCCAACGGCGCCGGCAAGACCACCTTCTTCAACTGCCTCACCGGCCTGTACGTCCCCACCGAGGGCACGGTCAGCTACCAAGGCACCGTCCTGCCCCCCAAGCCCCACCTCGTCACCCAGGCAGGCATCGCCCGCACCTTCCAGAACATCCGGCTCTTCGCCAACATGACCGTCCTGGAAAACGTCCTCGTCGGACGCCACACCAGGACCAAGGAAGGCCTCTGGTCCGCCCTCCTGCGCCTCCCCGGCTTCACCAAAGCCGAGCACGCCAGCCGCGAACGAGCAAGAGAACTCCTGGAGTTCATCGGCCTCCAGGACAAGGCCGACCACCTCGCGCGCAACCTCCCCTACGGAGACCAGCGCAAACTGGAGATCGCCCGCGCACTCGCCAGCGACCCCGGACTCCTGCTCCTCGACGAACCCACCGCCGGCATGAACCCGCAGGAAACCCGCGTCACCGAAGAACTCATCTTCGCCATCCGCGACCAGGGAATCGCCGTCCTCGTCATCGAGCACGACATGCGGTTCATCTTCAACCTCTGCGACCGCGTCGCCGTCCTCGTCCAGGGCGAGAAACTCGTCGAAGGCACCTCCGACGTCGTCCAGAGCGACGAACGCGTCGTCGCCGCCTACCTCGGCACCCCCTTCGAAGGCGCCCCCGGCGCCGACGAGGTCGCCGAGGTCGAAGCCGCCGAAGCAGGCGCCACCAAAACAGCCGGCACCACCAGCACCCCCAGTGCCCCTGACACCACCGGCACCACCGGCACCACCAGCGCCGACGAGGAGGACACCCGATGACCGCACTGCTGGAGGTCGAGGACCTCCGTGTCGCCTACGGCAAGATCGAAGCCGTCAAGGGCATCTCCTTCACCGTCGAAGCCGGCCAGGTCGTCACCCTCATCGGCACCAACGGTGCGGGCAAGACCACCACCCTGCGCACCCTCTCCGGACTGCTCAAGCCGGCCGGCGGCCGCATCGTCTTCGACGGCAGACCACTCACCGACATCCCCGCCCACAAGATCGTCGCCCTGGGCCTCGCCCACTCCCCCGAGGGACGCCACATCTTCCCCCGGCTGACGATCACCGAGAACCTCCAACTCGGCGCCTACCTCCGCAACGACAAAGCAGGCATCGAAAAGGACATCCAGCGCGCCTACGACCTCTTCCCCATCCTCGGGGAACGCCGGAAGCAGGCCGCCGGAACCCTCTCGGGCGGCGAACAGCAGATGCTCGCCATGGGCAGGGCCCTCATGTGCCAGCCCAAACTCCTCATGCTCGACGAACCCTCCATGGGCCTCTCCCCGATCATGATGCAAAAGATCATGGAGACCATCGTCGAACTCAAGGCCCAGGGCACCACCATCCTGCTCGTCGAGCAGAACGCCCAAGCCGCACTCTCCCTCGCGGACCACGGCCACGTCATGGAAGTCGGCAAGATCGTCCTCTCCGGCACCGGCGCGGACCTCCTCCACGACGAGTCCGTCCGCAAGGCCTACCTCGGCGAGGACTGACCCCCTCCCCTACGCACGACAGAGGCCCGCACCCCGATCGAACCGGGGCGCGGGCCTCTCTCACGGCCTCACACGACTACTGATCGCCGTCCTTCGCCGCCCTCTTCTTCTCCTCGGCGTCCTCGATCAACGCCTCCGCAAGCTGCTGCATGGACAGCCGACGGTCCATCGACGTCTTCTGGATCCACCGGAACGCGGCCGGCTCCGACAGCCCGTAATCCGTCTGCAGAATGCTCTTCGCCCGGTCCACCAGCTTCCGCGTCTCCAACCGCTGCGCGAGGTCGGCGACCTCACCCTCCAGCGCCTTCAGCTCCGCGAACCGCGACACCGCCATCTCGATGGCCGGCACCACATCGCTCTTGCTGAACGGCTTCACGAGGTACGCCATCGCCCCGGCGTCCCTGGCCCGCTCGACGAGATCACGCTGCGAGAACGCGGTGAGCATCAGGACGGGCGCGATGGACTCCTCCGCGATCTTCTCCGCAGCGGAGATCCCGTCGAGGACCGGCATCTTCACATCGAGGATGACCAGATCCGGCCGGTGCTCCCGGGCCAGCTCGACAGCCCTCTGCCCGTCGCCGGCCTCGCCGACGACCGCATAGCCCTCTTCCTCCAGCATCTCTTTGAGGTCGAGACGGATGAGCGCCTCGTCCTCGGCGATGACGACGCGGGTCGTCAGCGGCGGAACGTGCGACTTGTCGTCGTCGGCGGGCTGGGGCGACTCGGGGGCGGTCACGGGGGCTCCTTGATCAAGTCAGGGGTACTGCTGCCAAGAGCCTACCTAGTTACGGTATGTTTGAGGCACGGAGGTTCTCCGATATCCTTCGTTTCGAAGGGGCCCCGGTAGCCCAGCGGTAGAGGCCATGGATTCAAAACCCATCCAGCGTCGGTTCGAATCCGACTCGGGGCACTCCTCCTTCGATTGCAAGGTCGGGATGCCTGCTGGCGATCTTCACTCTTGCTGATGAACGCACCTTCGAATCTGGCACACGTCAGCCGAGGTCGCGCGAGACTCCACCGCATGGAACAGCACAATCCATCGATACGTGACGAAGCACTCTCCCTCTTGCGGAGCGGCTCCACTAATCGAGCGGTTGCACAGCTCCTCAACGTACCTCGCGGAACAATCGGCTGGTGGCTGCACCAGGATCGCAAGCAACGCGGGGTGCAGTACGAGCAGCCCACCGACTGTCTGACATGTACTGGGCGAGACTTCGATCGCGTCGCGTACGCGTATCTCCTGGGGCTCTACCTCGGCGACGGCCACATCATCTCCAAGCCCAAACAACACCACCTGTCGATCTTCTGCGGCGACGCGTGGCCCGGCCTGATCGATGAAGCAGAGTCGGCAATGCGCAGAGTGATGCCCATGCCGCGCACCGGTCGACGCCACAGAAACGGCTGCGTCGAGGTCAAGTCCTACACAAAGCACTGGACATGTGTCTTCCCTCAACACGGTCTCGGCAAGAAGCATGAACGCCCCATCGTCCTCGAACCCTGGCAGCAGGATGTCGTCGACGCTCACCCTTGGGACTTCATCCGCGGACTCATCCACTCCGACGGCTGCCGGAACATGAACTGGACGACCCGGATGGTCGGTGGTGTACGGAAACGCTACGAGTATCCGCGGTACTGGTTCACAAACGTCTCGGACGACATCCGGCAGCTCTACACCGACACCCTGGACAAGCTCGGCATCGAGTGGACGCACTGCACGCGCGCGGGCAAGAAGTACAACATCTCCGTCGCCCGACGGGCATCCGTCGCACTCATGGATGCTCACGTCGGGCCGAAATACTGAGAGGCCCTACTTCGGGCTGTCGTCCTCGCCGATGCGGTGCACCCGGACCAGGTTCGTCGATCCTGGAACCCCCGGCGGGGAGCCGGCCGTGATGACCACGACGTCGCCCTTCTCGCAGCGGCCGATCTTCAGCAGCTCCTCGTCGACCTGGGCCACCATCGCGTCCGTCGATTCCACGTGCGGGCCGAGGAAGGTCTCGACGCCCCAGGTCAGGTTCAGCTGGGAGCGGGTGGCCGGGTCCGGGGTGAAGGCCAGGAGCGGGATGGGCGAGCGGTAGCGGGAGAGGCGTCGGACCGTGTCGCCGCTCTGGGTGAAGGCGACCAGGAACTTGGCGCCCAGGAAGTCGCCCATCTCGGCCGCCGCGCGGGCCACCGCGCCGCCCTGGGTACGGGGCTTGTTGCGATCGGTCAGGGGCGGGAGGCCCTTGTCGAGGATGTCCTCCTCGGCGGCCTCGAC
Source organism: Streptomyces sp. NPDC057963 (assembly GCF_042887155.1). NCBI lineage: Bacteria > Bacillati > Actinomycetota > Actinomycetes > Kitasatosporales > Streptomycetaceae > Streptomyces > Streptomyces sp. NPDC057963. The sequence goes on along the minus strand of NZ_JBHVPX010000008.1, from coordinate 320,501 downwards.
GATGCGGGCCATCGTGCGGACCGTCTCGACGGGGTACTTGCCCACGCTGGTCTCGCCGGAGAGCATCACCGCGTCCGTGCCGTCGATGACCGCGTTGGCGACGTCGGAGGCCTCGGCGCGGGTGGGGCGGGAGTTGTCGATCATCGAGTCGAGCATCTGGGTGGCGACGATGACCGGCTTGGCGTTGCGCTTGGCGAGTTTGATCGCGCGCTTCTGGACGATCGGCACCTGTTCCAGGGGCATTTCGACGCCGAGGTCGCCGCGGGCGACCATGATGCCGTCGAAGGCTGCGACGATGCCGTCGATGTTCTCGACGGCCTGGGGCTTCTCCACCTTGGCGATGACGGGGAGGCGGCGGCCCTCTTCGTCCATGATGCGGTGGACGTCCTCGATGTCGCGTCCGCTGCGGACGAAGGAGAGGGCGATGATGTCGGCGCCGGTGCGCAGGGCCCAGCGGAGGTCTTCGATGTCTTTTTCGGAGAGCGCGGGGACGGAGACGGCGACGCCGGGGAGGTTGAGGCCCTTGTGGTCGGAGACCATGCCTCCCTCGATGACGGTGGTGTGGACGCGGGGGCCGTCCACTTCGGTGACTTCGAGGGTGACGCGGCCGTCGTCGACGAGGATGCGTTCGCCTGCGGTGACGTCGGCGGCCAGGCCGTCGTAGGTGGTGCCGCAGGTGTGGCGGTCGCCTTCCATGGGTTCGACGGTGATGGTGAAGGTGTCGCCGCGTTCAAGGAGTACGGGGCCTTCGCGGAAGCGTCCGAGGCGGATCTTCGGGCCTTGAAGGTCGGCGAGGATGCCGACGCTGCGGCCGCTCTCGCCGGAGGCCTTGCGTACGCGGTGGTACCGCTCTTCGTGTTCGGCGTAGGTGCCGTGGCTGAGGTTGAGGCGGGCGATGTCCATTCCCGCTTCGACCAGTGCCTTGATCTGGTCGTATGAGTCGGTGGCGGGGCCCAGGGTGCAAACGATTTTTGCTCGGCGCATGGTTCGAGCCTAAGCCTTACCTACGGGTAGTTAGTTGGCCGTACATGACTGCTCAACAACCTTTGAATGAAGGGTTGTTGACAAGTGTTGAATTGTGCGCCGGGGTGCTCGGATGAGCATTCTCTTTATAGTTTTGGCGGTGACATGACGAAGCGGGCGTTCACCTGTGCGTAGACGGTCTGGCGTTGTGGTTCGAGGTCGAGGGCGGGGGCGGGTTCGGCTGCCGCTCCTCCGTAGGCGGCGCGGCTGTGGATGCCGCCGGGGGCGACGGGCATGGGGGCGGTGAGGGGGGCGTTCTCCGCGCCGAGGTCGGCGAGTTCCACCAGGGCGGTGAGGTGGGCGCCGAGGGCGTCGGCGTATTCGCGGGCTCGCTGGACGGCTTCGCGTACGGCGTGGCGGCGGGCGTTGGCGTGGGCGGGGGAGTCGGGGCGCAGGGACCACCAGGGGCCGTTGACGCGTGTCATGTCGAGGTCGGCGGTGCGGGTGGTGAATTCGCCGAGTGCGGTGAAGTCGTTGAGGACGGCGGTGACGTGGACGCGGCCGTGGTAGGCGCGGATTTTTTCGTCGCGGCCGCGTTGGGTGAGTTCGGGGGTGATGGAGAATGCGCCGGTTTCGAGTTTTTCGATCGCTTGTCCGTAGGTTCGGGCTAGTTCGAGGACGTGGTTGTTGCGTCGGGTGAGGTCTTCGAGGGCGGCGCGGCGGTCTTTTCCGCGGGTGCTGATGGTGATGGCGATGGTGGCGGTTTCGGGGTCGACTTCGAGGCGGGCTTCGCCCCGGACGGCGACGCGGGGGTGGTCGGGGGTGCCGTAGGGCGGCGGGGTGTCGGTCATGTGTCCACTGTCGCATCCGGGTGCGACGGCGGGTGGTCATCAGATCGAAACCCGCAGGGGGTGTTGCGGGGTGTGGCTCCTGGGTCATTATCTACGCGCGTTGTGTACGGCGGGAGCTGAGCTGTGCGAGGGCTGAGCTGTACGGGAACCGGGCTGTTCGGGTACGGGGCCGTACGAGAACCGAGCTGTACGGGAACTGAGCTGTACGAGTACTGAGCTGTATGAGAACTGAGATGTGGGAGACGAAATGCCGCTGAACCGTAGGACGTTCCTGGGCACATCGGCGGCTGCCGGTGCCGGTGTGGCGATCGCGGGTGGCTCCGCCGTTCCTGCCGCCGCCCACGGTGGTGGCCATGGGCATGGTCATGGGCGTCCGCCGAAGCGGTACTCGTTCACCGTGATGGGGACTACCGATCTGCACGGGAACGTCTTCAACTGGGACTATTTCACCGACGGCGAGTTCGACGACAAGGCCCACAACGATGTCGGTCTGGCGAAGATCTCGACCCTGGTGGAGCAGGTGCGTCGCGAGAAGGGCCGTCACAACACCCTGATGATCGATGCGGGTGACACGATCCAGGGCACCCAGTTGTCGTACTACTACGCGAAGATCGATCCGATCACGGCGAAGCGTGGCCCGGTGCATCCGATGGCGCAGGCGATGAATGCGATCGGGTACGACGCCGCGGCGCTCGGCAACCACGAGTTCAACTACGGCATCCCGGTGCTGCGGAAGTTCGAGGAGCAGTGTCACTTCCCGCTGCTGGGTGCGAACGCGCTGGATGCGAAGACGCTGCGGCCGGCGTTCGCGCCGTATGTCATCAAGCGGATGCGTACCCCGCACGGTCGGGATGTGAAGGTGGCGATTCTGGGTCTGACCAACCCGGGTATCGCGATCTGGGACAAGGCGAACGTCGGCGGGAAGATGGTGTTTCCGGGGCTGGAGGAGCAGGCGGCGAAGTTCGTGCCGCGGCTGCGTTCCATGGGTGCCGATGTCGTGATCGTTTCGGCGCACTCGGGCAACAGTGGTACGTCGTCGTACGGTGATCAGATCCCGTATGTCGAGAACGCGGCGGGTCTGGTGGCCGAGCAGGTTCCGGGTATTGACGCGATCCTGGTGGGGCACGCGCATCTGGAGATTCCCGAGTATTTCGTGGAGAACAAGCAGACCGGTAAGAAGGTGGTGCTCTCCGAGCCGTTGAAGTGGGGGCAGCGGTTGACGCTGTTCGACTTCGACCTGGTGTGGGAGAAGGGCCGCTGGGTGGTGGAGAAGGCGGGTTCGCAGGTGTTGAACTCCAACACGGTGGATGAGGACCCGAAGATCACGAAGATGCTTTTGGACGAGCACAGGAAGGTCGTGGCGTACGTCAACCAGGTCATCGGCACGTCGACGGCGGCGATGACGACGGCGGAGGCGGCGTGGAAGGACGAGCCGATCATCGATCTGATCAATGTCGTCCAGGCGGAGACGGTGAAGGCGGCGCTGGCGGGTGGTGAGTACGCGGCGCTTCCCGTGCTCTCGCAGGCGTCCTGTTTCTCGCGTACGGCGCAGATTCCGGCCGGGAAGGTGACGATCAAGGATGCGGCGGGGTTGTATCCGTTCGAGAACACGCTTGAGGCGCGGTTGCTGACGGGTGCGCAGATCAAGGACTATCTGGAGTTCTCGGCGCGGTACTACGTGCAGACCGCGGCGGGTGCTCCGGTGGACACGGCGAAGCTGACGAACGCGGACAACACTCCGGATTACAACTATGACGCGGTGTCGGGTCTGACGTATGACATCGACATCGCGAAGCCGAATGGTGCGCGGATCGTGAATCTGGCGTTCGAGGGCAAGCCGATCGATCCGGCTGCGCGGTTCGTGCTGGCGGTGAACAACTATCGGGCGAGCGGTGGGGGCAATTTCCCGCATGTGGCGGGTGCCAAGCAGTTGTGGGCGAACTCGGAGGAGATCCGTAACACGATCATTTCGTGGGTGCAGGCGAAGGGTTCGGTGGACGGTGCGCAGTTCGCTTCGGTGGACTGGCGGCTGACGCGGGACGGTACGCCGGTGTTCTAGGGTCTTTCGTTTGGATCAGGCCGGATCAGGGAGCGGGGTCTGGTGCGTGCGATCGCAAGGCGGAGGAGGGAGTCGGATGAGGCCTCCCCTGCTCGAGCGGAGCCGAGAGCTTGGGGAAGGAGCGTCGGCGACCGGCGGCAACGCGGCGAGCGTGCGTGCCGGAACCCGCGAGCCCGGCGTGATCCGAGCGAAAGATCCTAGGCGGTTGTTGCCGGGGTGTGCGGGTGTGGGTGGGCGGCCGTCCTCTCTTTTTGGAGGGGGCGGCCGCTTTCTGTCGGTGTGTTCTGGGGTCAGTTGCCCTGGACGAGGGGGATGAGGTCGGGGCTGCGGGTGGGGGCGGGTGGGGTGCGGGGGGTGAGGCCGAAGGTGGTGAAGGCGGTGCGTTCGGGGAGGGGGTAGGGGTTGGTGCCGGTGAGGTCGTTGAGGATGGTGGCGCTGCGCCAGGCGGCGAGTCCGAGGTCGGGGGCGCCGACGCCGTGGGTGTGGCGTTCGGCGTTCTGTACGTAGACGTTGCCGGTGACGGCGGGGTCGAGGACGAGGCGGAACCGGTTGTCGATGCGGGGGCGTGCGGAGGCGTCGCGGCGCATGTAGGGGTCGAGGCCGGTGAGGATGCGGTCGAGGGAGCGTTCGCGGTAGCCGGTGGCGAGGACGACGGCGTCGGTGGTCAGGCGGGAGCGGGTGTTCTGCTGGGTGTGTTCGAGGTGGAGTTCGATGCGGGTGTTGGCGATGCGTCCTGCGGTGCGTACGGAGACGCCGGGGGTGAGGGTGGTGTCGGGCCAGCGGCCGTGGAGGGTGCGGCGGTAGAGCTCGTCGTGGATGGCGGCGATGGTGTCGGCGTCGATGCCTTTGTGGAGTTGCCATTGGTGGGGGACGAGTTCGTCGCGTACGGATTCGGGGAGGGCGTGGAAGTAGCGGCTGTAGTCGGGGGTGAAGTGTTCCAGGCCGAGTTTGGAGTACTCCATGGGGGCGAAGGCCTGGGTGCGGGCGAGCCAGTGGAGTTTTTCGCGGCCGGTGGGGCGGGCGCGGAGGAGGTCGAGGTAGATCTCGGCGCCGGACTGTCCGGATCCGATGACGGTGATGTGTGTGGCGTCGAGGAGCTTTTCGCGGTGGTGGAGGTAGTCGGCGGAGTGGATGACGGGTACGGCTTCGGCTTCGGCGAGGGGTTTGAGGGGGTCGGGGATGTGGGGTTCGGTGCCGATTCCGAGGACGATGTGGCGGGTGTGGGCGCGGCCGAGTGCTTCGGCTTCGCCGTGGGTGCCGAGTTGGGTGAAGTCGACTTCGAAGAGGTGTCGTTCGTTGTTCCAGCGGACGGCGTCGACCTGGTGGCTGAAGTGCAGGTCGGGGAGGTGGTCGCTGACCCAGCGGCAGTAGGCGTCGTATTCGGCGCGTTGGATGTGGAAGCGTTCGGCGAAGTAGAAGGGGAAGAGCCGGTCGCGGCTGCGGAGGTGGTTGAGGAAGGTCCAGGGGCTTGCGGGGTCGGCGAGGGTGACGAGGTCGGCGAGGAAGGGGACTTGGAGGCTGGCTCCGTCGATGAGGAGGCCGGGGTGCCAGTGGAAGGCGGGGCGTTGTTCGTAGAAGGTGGTGGCGAGGGGGTGGGGGGTGCCGGGGATGCCGTGGGCGAGGGCGGCGAGGGAGAGGTTGAAGGGGCCGATGCCGATGCCGACGAGGTCGAGTGGTCGGTCGGTCTCGGGGGTGGGCAGGTCGGTCATCGGGGGGTGTTGCCTTCCGCGAGGTCGTGGGCGAGGTGGTCGACGAGGTCGAGGAGTGTGCGGAGGTCGTCGGGGGTGGTGTGGGGGTTGAGGAGGGTGGCTTTGAGCCAGAGGCGGTCGTGGGTGTGGGCGCGGCCGAGTACGGCGTGGCCGCGGGTGAGGAGGGTGCGGCGGATGGTGGCGACGGTGTGGTCGTCGGCGTTGGTGGGGCGGAAGAGGACGGTGCTGATGGTGGGGCGGTCGTAGAGGTCGAGGGTGGGGGTTTTGGTGATGAGGTCGGCGAGGTGGTGGGCGGTGGCGATGGTGCGGTCGATGAGGTCGGCTAGGCCGGTGCGGCCGAGGGCTTTGAGGGTGACGGCGATCTTGAGGGCGTCGGGGCGGCGTGTGGTGCGCAGGGAGCGGCCGAGGAGGTCGGGGAGGCCGGCTTCGGTGTCGTCGTCGGCGTTGAGGTAGGAGGCGTGGTGGTGGAGTGGGTCGAGGTGGGTGCGGTGGGGGACGGCGAGGATGCCTGCGGAGGCGGGTTGCCAGCCGAGTTTGTGCAGGTCGAGGGTGACGCTGTGGGCGCGGTCGAGGCCGTGGACCTTGGGGCGGTGGGTGGGGCTGAAGAGGAGGGGGCCGCCGTAGGCGGCGTCGATGTGGAGTTCGGCGCCGTGGGTGGTGCAGAGGTCGGCGATGTCGGTGAGGGGGTCGATCTGGCCGGTGTCGGTGGTGCCGGCGGTGGCGGTGACGAGCAGGGGGCGGTGGAGTTCGGTGAGTGCTTCGTCGAGTGCGGCGAGGTCCATGGTGCCTGCGGGGGCGGGGATGACGACGGGTTCGGGGAGTCCGAGGAGCCAGGTGGCGCGGGTGATGCTGTGGTGGGCGTTGGCGGCGCAGATGGTCTGTACGGGGCCGTTGCGTTCGCGGGCGAGGAGGAGGGCGAGTTGGTTGGCTTCGGTGCCGCCGGTGGTGACGAGTGCGTCGGGTGAGGGTTGGTGGGGGTAGATCTCGGCGGCGAGTGCGGTGGTGATGTCGGCTTCGAGGGCGGAGGCTGCCGGGGCTTGGTCCCAGGAGTCCATGGAGGGGTTGAGTGCGGAGGCGGCGAGGTCTGCGGCGGTGGCGAGGGCGAGGGGCGGGGTGTGGAGGTGGGCTGCGCAGAGTGGGTGCGCGGGGTCTGCGGCGCCTTCGGCGAGGGCGCCGACGAGGGTGCGCAGGGCGTCGTGGGGGTCGGTGCCGTGGTCGGGGATGACGGGGTGGGTGGTGGTGCGCATCCGGGGGGTGACGGCGTCGGGTCCGCCGGCGGGGAGGGGGCCGTTGCGTCGGCGGGCGCCGTCGTGGAGTGCGGTGAGGACGGTGTCGATGAGGGGGCGCAGGGCGGTGGGGCCGGTGGTCGATCCGGCGAGGGGTGGGGTGGGCATGGTGGCGGGGCCCTTCGGGTGCGCGCGGTGGGCATGGGTGGACGTGCCAGCTTGTCCGGGTTTTCGTGGGCGCGGTTGCGGAGCCCGGTGATCTGAACTCGAAAGGGGGATGTGGATGGGGTGGGGGGTCGTTGTGGGGGGTTCTGGTGGTATGGGTGTGGCGTCCGGACATGGGTGTGCCCGGCGTCTCCCTGTGTGGTGGGGGTGGCGCCGGGCACGGGTGGTGCGGGCTTTGAGGCCGTGGTGCGGGTGGTGCGGGCCTTGAGGCGGGCACGGGTGGTGCGGGCCTCAGGGCCGGCACGGGTGGTGCGGGCCCGGTGGAATCAGCGGGGTCGGTGCGGTCAGTGGGCGTTGCGTACGGCGAGCGCGCGGCGCAGGTCGTCGACCTGGTCGATGAGCTTGCGGCGCAGGGCCGGGATGAGGTCCTTCTCGTTCAGGGCCTGTTCGCCGAGGTGGAGGTTTTCCGCGTCGACGGCGTGTCCGGGGAAGGCGTAGCGGCCGGCGGCTTCGGCGATGGCGGGGCCGCGGCGGCCGGCGAGCCGGGTCGCGTCGGGGTAGTAGCGGGGCACGTAGTCCCGTACGAGGTCGGCCTGTTCGGGCTGCCAGAAGCCCTGGGCGGTGGCGGTGAAGAGGTAGTTGGAGAGGGTGTCGTCGTTGAACAGGGCGTCCCAGGCGGCGGCCTTGGCCTGGGGGGTGGGGAGGGCGGCGCGGCAGCGGGCGGCGCCTTCCTGTCCGGTGGCGCTGGGGTCCTGTTCGAGTTCGGCGGCGATGGTGGTCTCGTCGGTGGCGCCGAGGACGGAGAGGCGGGTGAGGATGCGCCAGCGCAGTTCGGGGTCGAGTTCGGGTCCGCCGGGGACGGTGCCGTTGGTGAGCCAGTCCTGGATGGTGTCGGGCTGGGTGGCGGCTTCGATGAGGTGGCGTACGGCGATGAGGCGCAGGCCGGGGTTGTGTCCGTCCTCGGTGCGGCGGATGAGGTCGCGGCACAGCGCGGTGAGGGTGCCGAGGGCGGCGGGGCGGTTCTCGGGGGTGAGGTAGCGGCCGGCGATGTGGGTGTCGGCGAAGGCGAGTACGCCTTGGACGAGGGCGAGGTCGGTCTCGTGCGGGAGGTGTGCGCGGGCTGCTTCGAGGTAGGTGGTGGGGGCCAGTTCGCCGTCGCGGACCATGTCGCGGGCGGTGTTCCAGACGACGGCGCGGGTCAGTGCGTCGGGGATGCCGGACAGGTCGCGTACGGCGGTGTCCCAGGATGTGCTGTCGAGGCGGACCTTGGCGTAGCTGAGGTCGCCGTCGTTGAGGACGACGAGGGCGGGGCGGCGGCCGGGGAGGGCCTTGGCCGTGCCGTTCTGGGGGACGTCGATCTCGAACCGGTCGCGCAGGACGAGGCGGTCGGGGCCGGAGTGGGTGTCGGGGGCGTGGTCGTAGGCGCCGACGGCGATGCGGTGGGGGCGGCTGCCGTCGTGGTCGACGGTGAGGGACCACGTGCCGTCGGATTCCTCGACGTGGGGGGTGAGGGTGTCGACTCCGGTGGTGCGCAGCCAGGAGTCGGCCCAGGCGTGGACGTCGCGGTCGGTGGCCGAGGCGAGGTTGTCGATGAAGTCGGCGAGGGTGGCGTTGGCGAACTTGTGGCGGGCGAAGTGGGCGTTGATGCCGGCGAGGAAGTCCTTCTCGCCGAGCCAGGCGACGAGTTGGCGCAGGGCGGATGCGCCCTTGGCGTAGGAGATGCCGTCGAAGTTGAGCATCGCGGACGCGGTGTCGGGGACGGCGGCGGGGTCGGGGGCGACGGGGTGGGTGGAGGGGCGCTGGTCGGCGTCGTATCCCCAGCCCTTGCGGGCGACGCCGAAGTCGACCCAGGTGTCGGTGAAGCGGGTGGCCTCGGCGAGGGTCTGGTAGCCCATGTACTCGGCGAAGGACTCGTTGAGCCAGATGTCGTCCCACCAGGCGAGGGTGACGAGGTCGCCGAACCACATGTGGGCCATCTCGTGGGCGATGACCATGCCTCGGGTCTGGCGTTCGGTGTCGGTGACGGCGGAGCGGTAGACGAATTCGTCGCGGAAGGTGACGAGTCCGGGGTTCTCCATGGCGCCGGCGTTGAACTCCGGTACGAAGGCCTGGTCGTAGGAGTCGAAGGGGTAGGGCTCGTCGAACTTCTCGTGGAAGCGGTCGAAGCAGGCGCGAGTGATGTCGAGGATCTCGTCGGCGTCGGCGTCGAGGTACGGGGCGAGTGAGCGGCGGCAGTGGATGCCGAAGGGCAGTCCGGCGTGCTCGGTGGTCACGGAGTGCCAGGGGCCGGCGGCGACGGCGACGAGGTAGGTGGAGATCAGGGGGGTGGCGGCCAGGGTCCAGCGGCCGTCGCCGCGGTGTTCGGCGATGCCGTTGCCGAGGACGGTCCAGCCGTCGGGGGCGGTGATGGCGAGCTCGAAGACGGACTTGAGGTCGGGCTGGTCGAAGGCGGCGAAGACGCGCTGGACGTCCTCCATGAAGAGCTGGGTGTAGACGTATGTCTCGCCGTCGGTCGGGTCGGTGAAGCGGTGCATGCCTTCGCCGGTGCGGGAGTAGCGCATGGCGGCGTCGATGCGCAGTTCGTGCGCGCCGGCGGTGAGCGCGGTGAGCGGGAAGCGGTTCTCGACGAGGTGGGCGGGGTCGAGGGGCTGTCCGTCGAGGCTGATCGAGCGCAGGGTGGCCGGCTTGAGCTCGACGAACGTGTCACCGGCCTCCGCCGCGGTGAACTGGATGGCGGTGCGGGAGTCGAAGGTCTCCTCCCCTCCGGTCAGATCGAGGTCGATCGAGTACCGGTGTACGTCGAGGAACTGGGCTCGGGTCTGCGCTTCGTCGCGCGTCAGTACGGACATGTGTCCATGCTGCCGTACGGGGTGGGCCGGGCGCAGGCGGGTTCCGCCAACGGCTGATCGGCGTCGGACGGGGCCCCGCGGGGTCCGTCCGGGGTTCCGGGCGGTACCGGTTCGGGGTTCCGGGCGGTACCGGTCCGGGGTTCCGGGCGGTACCGGTCCGGGGTGTTGGACGCTCATGGCGTTGTACGTGCGTGGGACGGGCTGGTCGCGTCCTCGGCGGTCTCCGGTGCGGCGGCGGTGCGGTGGGAGGTCGGGGGCGCACCGACCAGGAGGGTGCGGTTCCCGGTACGGCACGCCCCCGAGCGCCGGTTGACGCGAGTGGCTAATGCCATTAGCTTAGGAGCTACATTCATTAGCCGGAGGGTGGACATGACCGAATTCCTGACGATCGACGGCGGGCAGCTGGCGTACGACGTGACCGGCGAGGGCCCGCTGATCGTGCTCGCCCACGGCATGGGCGACAACAGAACGGCCTACCGGGACACGGCCGCCCGGTTCGTGGCGGCCGGATGGCGGGTCGCCTGCGTGGACCAGCGCGGCCACGGTGAGTCCAGCACCGGCTGGGCGTCCTACACCCGCACCGACGCGGCGGCCGACCTCCTCGCCGTGATCCGGCACCTGGGCGGCCCCGCCGTGATCGTGGGCCACTCCTTCGCCGGCGGCGCTGCCACCATCGCGGCGGCCCAGGAGCCCGAACTGGTCAGCGCGGTCGTGGAGATCAGCCCGTTCACCCGCGCGCAGAAGATCAGCCCGCGCTCCCTGCTGTCCCACGCCCGCTACCGCAAAGGCATGAGCCTGCTGATGGGCGCCGGCCTGCTGCGCAGCGTCGGGTTGTGGAAGCGTTACCTCGACCACGCCTGCCCGGGCGTCAAGCCCACTGGATACGCCGACCGTGTCGCCGCCCTGGAGACCGACCTGCGCAGGCCGGGCCGGATGGCCGTCGTCAGCAGGATGGGCATGTCCGCGCCCACGGACGCTGGTGCGTGTCTCGGCGCCGTCCGGTGCCCCGCCCTGGTCATCGAGGGCACGCTCGACCCCGACTGGGCCGACCCCGGGGCCGAGGGCGAGGGCATCGTGGCCGAGATGCCCGCAGGGCTCGGCCGGCTCGTGATGATCGAGGGAGCCGGTCACTACGCGCACGTCCAGTTCCCGGACGAGGTCGCCTCGGCCGTCCTGGCCTTCCTCAAGGTGGGCGCGCGTGGCTAGGGCGGCGCTCACCACGGATGCCGTCGTCGATGTCGCGCTGCTGGCCATCGACGAGAAGGGCCCCGCCGCGCTGACCCTGTCGGCGGTGGCCGACCGGGCGGGCGTCGCCACCCCGTCCCTCTACAAGCACGTGCGCAACCTGGCCGAACTGCGCGACCTGATGTCGGCGCGCATCATGAACGAGATCGCGGCCCAGGTCGGCGAGGCCGTGCTGGGGCGCTCCGCCGACGAGGCGATCCGCGCGCTCATGGTGGCCTGGCGGCACTACGCGCTGCACCACCCGCACCGCTACTCGGCACTCGTCCAGACACCCGAGCCGCACACGGCCGAGGCCGGGGCGCGACTGATCAACATCATGCTCGCCACCTTCCGCGCCTATGGAATGGCCGACTCCGCGGCGATTCACGCGGCCCGCTGCCTGCGAGCGGCCGTCCACGGCTTCGCGGTTCTGGAGACCGAGGGCGCCTTCGGACTGCCGGAGAAACTGGACGAGAGCTACGACCTGCTGATCCACATGATGATCACGGGCCTGCGCGCACCTCGCTGATCAGCCGGTGACGAGGGACCACCGGCCGACCGCGCGGGGCCGCTTCGTCCGCGGCGACCGAGGTCGGCAGGGGGTGATTCCCCGGGCCCGCCCCACGGCGCTCACGGCGTCTCCCCGTTCGTCGCCGACTCCTCCGCGATCCGCTCGTGATGGCGGATGACCTCCGCCACGACGAAGTTCAGCAGCTTCTCCGCGAAGGCCGGATCCAGATGCGCGCTCTCCGCCAGTTGCCTCAGCCGGGCGATCTGCCGGCTCTCACGGGCCGGGTCGGCCGGGGGCAGATGGTGGGCGGCCTTGAGGTGGCCGACCTGCTGGGTGCACTTGAAGCGCTCGGCGAGCATATGGACAACAGCGGCGTCAATGTTGTCGATGCTCTCGCGCAGCCGGTTCAGTTCCGCGCGCACGGACTCGTCGATGTCCCTCGTGGTCATGGTCAGCGAGCTTACGGCCTCCCCCACGAGGGGGAACGCGCTCCCTGTCGCGCGGGAGGGCGTGAGCCCGGCCCGGCTCAGAGGGCCGGGCCCTGGGGGGCGATCGTGGGCGGGTGGTCCGGGTCCGGGACCTGGTCGCTCCAGCCGCCCGGCACGTTGCGGCCCTGCTGTTCGCGGAAGCGGACCGGGGCCGCGCCGACCCGGCGGGCGAAGAGGCGGGAGAAGTACGCCGGGTCGTCGTACCCCACGCGCCGGGCGACGGCGGCGACCGGCAGGTCCGTGGCGGCGAGGAGGTCCTTGGCGTGGCCGAGCCGGATGCCGAGGAGGTAGTCCTTGGGGCTGCAGCCCGCGCCCCGGCGTACCGCGGTGCGCAGCTCGGCGGGTGTCATGCCGTGCCGTGCGGCGTGCTCGGCGACGGACAGTGGCTGGAAGGCGTCGCGGGCGAGGGCCTGGAGGACGGGGTCGCCGTCGGGGCTGACATCGGCGCGGGCCCGGCGCAGGGCGACGAGGAGTTCGTGGACGGCGGCGCCGGTCTCCACCTCCAGCAGCGGGTTGCCGCGCCTGGCCGCCCGTACCATCCGGCCCACCGCGGCGCGGGGGCCCGCCGTGTCGGCGAGCGGGACGAGCGGGCGGTCGGGCTCGATGTAGCCGAGTTCGGTGTACGTGGCGGTGGCGGGGCCGGTGAAGTCGACGAAGCTCTCGTCCCAGCCGGTGCCCGGATCGGCGCCGTAGTGGTGCGGGGTGCCGGGGGTCAGCCAGATGAGGCTGGGCGCGACGACGGGCACGCGGCGGCCGTCGGAGCCGCTGAACCAGCCGCTGCCGGAGTTGATGACGACGGCGACGTGGTGGTCCAGGGTGCGCGGGCCGACCGTCGGCAGGGCGCCGTGCTGCAGGCCCACGCCCAGGCAGACGAGGCCCAGCCGGTGGTGGAGCGGGCTGGGAGTGAAGAAGCGCATCCAGGTGTGGTACATCGGCCTTCCTTCCTCCCCTTTCGCTTTCTTTGCGCTGGTCCGAACAATTGTGTCCAAACAGCAGTGATCTTTGTCCATGGACCGGCGGCACGCCAGGGGGCGAGGGTTGGTTGCAACATTCCTCCCGGGTTCGCCCGCTCCGTGGTGCGTGCCGTCGTGCGACTCCGGGTGCGCGCGGCTCCGGGGGACCGCGCGCACAGGAGAGTACGAGCACGATGGCTGACTTCACCGTGGGGGACGACCACTTCCGGCTCGACGGGAAGCCCGTACGGCTGCTGTCGGGGGCCCTGCACTATTTCCGGGTCCATGAGGCGCAGTGGGACCACCGGCTGTCGATGCTGCGCGCCATGGGCCTCAACTGCGTCGAGACGTATGTGCCGTGGAATCTCCATGAGCCGCGGCCCGGCCGGTTCCGGGACGTGGCGGCGCTGGGCCGCTTCCTGGACGCGGCGCAGCGGGCCGGGCTGTGGGCGATCGTTCGCCCGGGTCCGTACATCTGCGCCGAGTGGGAGAACGGCGGTCTGCCGGCCTGGGTGACGGGGCGGTTCGGACGGCGGGCGCGGACCCGTGACGAGGAGTACCTGGGCACCGTGGAGCGGTGGTTCGCGGTGCTGCTGCCGCAGGTGGTGCAGCGGCAGATCGGGCGCGGCGGTCCGGTGATCATGGTTCAGGCGGAGAACGAGTACGGAAGCTACGGCACCGACCAGGTCTACCTCCGGCGGGTGGCCGGGATGCTCCGGGAGCACGGGGTGACCGTGCCGCTGTTCACCTCCGACGGACCGGAGGACCACATGCTCACGGGCGGCTCCGTGCCGGGGCTGCTCGCCACGGCGAACTTCGGCTCGGGTGCGCGGGAGGCGTTCGAGGTGCTGCGCCGCCATCAGCCGAGGGGACCGCTGATGTGCATGGAGTTCTGGTGCGGGTGGTTCGAGCACTGGGGGGCCGAGCCGGTCGTGCGTGATCCCGGGCAGGCCGCCGACGCGCTGCGGGAGATCCTGGAGTGCGGGGCCTCGGTGAACATCTACATGGCGCACGGGGGCACGAACTTCGCCGGATGGGCGGGGGCCAACCGGTCCGGTCCGCTCCAGGACCAGGACTTCCTGCCGACGGTGACCTCGTACGACTACGACGCGCCGATCGACGAGTACGGCCGTCCCACGGAGAAGTTCCGGCAGTTCCGCGCGGTGCTCGCCGCGTACGCGGACGGGCCGCTTCCGGAGCTGCCGCCCGAGCCTGCCGGCCTGGCCGCTGCGGTGCGGGTGGAGCTGACGAACCATGCGGCGCTGGGCGCCGTCCTGGAGGCGCTGGGCGACGAGGAAGCGGCGCCGTGCGGCGTTCCGCCGACCTTCGAGGAGCTGGGTGTCGACCGGGGCCTGGTGCGCTACCGGGTCGATGTCCCCGGCCCGCGCCGTCCGTACACCTTGGGGGTGACGGGGCTCCGGGACCGGGCCGTGGTGTATGTGAACGGTGTCCGCGAGGGTGTGCTGAGCAACGAGAACGGCACTCTGGACGAGCCGGTGGCCGGGCCCGCGGAGGTGGAGCTGTGGGTGGAGTCGCTGGGCCGTGTCAACTACGGGCCGCGGCTCGGTGAGCCCAAGGGGATCACGGGCGGGGTGCTGCACGAGCGGCAGTTCCTGCACGGTGTACGGGCCCGTGCGCTGCGGCTGGAGGCGTTCGAGGAGCCGGACGCGCTGGCCGCGGTGTCCTTCGGGAGCGTCGACGGGGCCGGGCGCACGGGGCTGTTCCGGGGCGCCTTCGACATCGCGGGGGTGGACGGCACCGGACACGCGGGGCTCGAACTGCCGGGCTGGACGCGCGGGTTCGTGTGGGTGAACGGTTTCTGCCTGGGGCGCTACTGGTCGGCGGGTCCGCAGCGGACGCTGTACGTGCCGGGGCCGGTGCTGCGGGAGGGCGCCAACGAGGTGTGGGTGCTGGAGCTGGAGGACGCGGGCGCGCCCTGTGTGGAGCTGGGCCCGGGGGTGCCCGTCCGGACGGGCACCCCCGGGGATGTTCAGGTGTGAGTCAGATGCCGGCCGCGGCAGGGACGGCGGCCGGAATCAGGACCGGGGTCAGAGCGTCGCGGCCGCGGAGGCGATGTCGGCGGCGAACGTCGACACCTCGCTGTACACACCCGGGTAGCCGGGCTCGGCGCAGCCCTGGCCCCAGCTGACGATGCCCACCTGGATCCAGGCTCCGGCGTTGTCCTTGCGGAACATGGGACCGCCGGAGTCGCCCTGGCAGGTGTCCACGCCGCCCGTGTCGATCAGCCCGGCGCAGATCTCGTCACCGGGGACGAGATCGCTGCCGTACGCGGCCTGGCAGTCGGCGTCGGAGACGAACGGCACGGTGGCCTTGAGCAGGTAGCGCTGCTGGGGGCCGCCCTCGGTGGCCGCGCCCCAGCCGGCGATGGTGAAGTCGCCGTTGTTGTACGCGGTGGTGGTGGCGATCTTCAGGGTCGGCTGGTTGATGGGCTTGGCGAGCTTGATCAGCGCCCAGTCCTTGCCCTGGCCCGTGTAGCCGGGGGCCTGGAGGACCTTGGTGGACTTGACCTTGACCGCGCTGGAGGACTGCAGGTCGACAACGCCTCCGGTGGCCGTGATGGAGGTGTTGTTGCCCGAGCCGTCCACGCAGTGCGCGGCGGTGAGGACGACGTCCTTGGCGTAGAGGGCGCCGCCGCAGCCCATCGACAGCCGGACCATGAAGGGGAATTCGCCCTGGGCGGCGCGGGTTCCGCCGACGACCGGGGTGGGGGCCGCGGAGGCTCCGGCGGGCTGAAGGCTGACGGCCGCGAGGACCACGGCGGCTATGACGGAGCATCTCTTCACTGCGCGCAGAAGCTGCTTCAACGGACTGCCTTCTTTCGTGGGGGGTTCTTGTGGGGGTGCACGCGCCTTCGCCCGGGGCCCGCCACGGGCGGAACAACCCGATGGTCATGCTCCCGACAAAGGCACGATTCGGATTATCGGGAAATGATCACCGCCCCCACAAGATTCACTTTTCGGCCAAGATCATCCGGAGTGTTCCGGCTACAGTGGAGGCCCGGTCGAGCGTCGCGGATGGGGTGGGGACGTGACGGAGAGCAGTCGCTGGAACAGCCGGGGCAATGGCCAGGACAACGGCCGGGGGAACAGCCGGAGCAGCGGTCAGGACAACGGCCGGGGCGGTGGCGGTCCGGTGGTCCACGGCTTCCCCCACCTCGACACCGTCCGGTCCGCGATCACGGCCCTGTACCGGAGACTGTCGTACGAGGGTGTCCACGGCTACGCCACGAGCCTCGCCCCCGCCGACGCCGCCTTCTCCGACCAGGACGATCTGCATCTCGGCGCCCAGCGGGTGGCGCGGGCCGTGGTCCAGCACCTGCGTCTGCCGGAGGCCCGGATGATCGTCGGCTTCCGGACGATGGAGCACGCCGCCGGTGTCGAACTCGCCGCGGGGCCCGAGTACTTCATCGAACTCAACGACCGCTTCCGCACCCACCGCAGGGACATCGGCGCCGCACTCTCGCACGAGGTCATGCATGTGCTGCTGCACCGCCTCGGCCTGGAGTTCCCCGGCACGCGCGACAACGAGATCCTCACCGACACCGCGACGACGTACCTGGGCGCGGGCTGGCTGCTGCTGGACGCCTTCCGCGAGGACGCCGTCTCCAGCCAGAAACTCGGCTACCTCACCCCGGAGGAGTTCGGATACGTCCTCGCCAAACGGGCGTTCGCCTTCGACGAGGACCCCTCACCGTGGTTCACGAGCCCGCAGGCGTACACGGCCTACACGAAGGGCCGCGCACGGGCCGTCCACGACACCCGGCAGCCGCCCCTCACGGCCGCGGGCTGGGCGGGCCGTCACCGCTACGCCAAGGACCGGCGGTACGCCCAGGACCACCCGGGCGCGCGGACACCCCCGGGCTCCGACGCCCCGTACGCCTTCGAGAACGGCCCGCAGGGATTCCGGGTCTCCTTCGCCTGCCCCACCTGCCTCCAGCGCATCCGCGTCCCGGTGCGCGGCCGGGTGCGGGCCCGGTGCGGGTTGTGCCGGACGGTGCTGGACTGCAGCACCTGAAGCACCCCGGGCCCCGGGCCCCGCTCCCCCTCAGCCGCCCAAGGGGCCGGGCGCCGCCCCGTACACCGGCTGCGGCGCCCCCGCTTCCGCCAGCAGCTTCCGTGCCGCCTCCCCCGCCTGGGCCGGCGTCCACCGCGCCCCCCGGTCCGCGGTGGGGCCGGGCCGCCAGCCCTCCATGACGGTGATCCGGCCGGCCTCCGCCTCGAAGACCCTCCCGGTCACCCCGTCGCTCGCGGCCGAGCCGAGCCACACCACCAGCGGCGAGACGTTCCCGGGGGCCATCGCGTCGAACTCCCCCTCCCCCGGTGCCGCCATCGTCTCCGCGAACGTCCGCTCGGTCATCCGGGTCCGGGCCGCCGGGGCGATCGCGTTGACCTGGATCCCGTACCGCCCCAACTCCTCGGCGGCGACGAGCGTCAGACCCACGATGCCTGCCTTCGCCGCGGAGTAGTTGCCCTGCCCGACACTCCCCAGCAGGCCCGCGCCGGAGCTGGTACTGATCACCCGGGCGACCGGCGCACGGCCCGCCTTCGCCTCCGCCCGCCAGTGCGCGGCCGCGTGCTTCAGGGGCAGGAAATGGCCCTTCAGATGGACCCGCACGACCGCGTCCCAGTCGTCCTCGTCCAGATTCACCAGCATCCGGTCCCGCAGGAATCCGGCGTTGTTGACCAGCGTGTCCAGCCGCCCGAACGTCTCCAGCGCGGCGTCGACCAGCGACGCCGCCCCCTGCGTCGTGGCGATGTCGCCCCCGTGGGCGACCGCCTCACCGCCCGCCGCCACGATCTCGTCGACGACCCGCCGGGCCGGACCGTCCGAGCCCCCGCCGCCGTCGGGGCCGACCCCCAGATCGTTGACGACGACCTTCGCCCCCTCGGCGGCGAACGCGAGCGCGTGGGCCCGGCCGAGGCCGCGCCCGGCACCGGTCACGATGACCACGCGCCCCCCGCACAGCCCCGCGGCACCGCCCTTCTCCCGTCCCCCGTCCCGTCCGTCACTGCTTGCGCTCATCAGACATCTCCTTGTTGGCGATGCGGGGGCAGGCTGCTACCTTCCACACCTAACAAATGTTTGGTGGAAAGGTAGCTGATTCGCCCATGGGTGTCTCCACCGCACGTCCCGGCAACGGCATCTGCCTCGTCACGGTCGCCTACCCGCCCGTCAACGCACTGCCCGTACAGGGCTGGTACGACCTCGCCGAGGCCCTGCGCACCGCGGGCCGCGATCCCGAGGTCCGGTGCGTCGTGCTGGCCGCAGCCGGGCGCGGGTTCAACGCGGGCGTCGACATCAAGGAGATGCAGCGCGACACCGGGCACGACGCCCTGATCGGTGCCAACCGGGGCTGCTACGAGGCGTTCTCGGCCGTGTACGACTGCGAGGTCCCGGTCGTCGCCGCGGTGAACGGCTTCTGCCTCGGCGGCGGCATCGGTCTCGTCGGCAACGCGGACGCGATCGTGGCGAGCGACGACGCGACCTTCGGCCTGCCCGAGCTGGACCGGGGAGCGCTCGGCGCCGCGACCCATCTCGCCAGACTCGTGCCGCACCATCTGATGCGCGCGCTCTACTACACCTCGCGCACCGCCACCGCGGCAGAACTGCTGGCCCACGGCTCGGTCTGGAAGGTCGTACCGCGTGAGGAACTCCGGGACGCCGCACTGGAGTTGGCGGGCGAGATCGCCCGCAAGGACGGGTATCTGATCCGGCTGGCCAAGGCCGCCATCAACGGCATCGACCCGGTGGACGTACACCGCAGCTACCGCTTCGAGCAGGGCTTCACCTTCGAGGCCAACCTCAGCGGTGTCGCCGACCGCGTCCGCGACACCTTCGGCAAGGAGGCTTGATCATGACCGAGATCGCCGGTGCCGGTACCGGCAGGCGGACCGACAAGACCATGACCGTCCAGGAGGTCGTCTCCCGGCTCAGCAGCGGGATGACGCTCGGCATCGGCGGCTGGGGCTCGCGCCGAAAGCCCATGGCACTGGTCCGGGCACTGCTCCGTTCCGAGATCACCGATCTCACCGTGGTGGCGTACGGCGGCCCCGACGTCGGCCTGCTCGCCGCCGCAGGCAAGATCCGCAAGCTGGTCGCGGCCTTCACCACGCTCGACTCGATCCCGCTCGAACCGCACTTCAGGGCGGCCCGCCAGCGCGGCGCGTTCGCATTGATGGAGGTCGACGAGGCGATGTTCATGTGGGGGCTGCACGCCGCCGCGAACCGGCTGCCCTTCCTCCCCGTCCGCGCCGGTATCGGCTCGGACGTGATGCGGGTCAACCCGGGCCTGCGTACGGTCGCCTCGCCGTACGCCGACGGCGAGGAGTTCGTCGCGATGCCCGCCCTGCGGATGGACGCCGCGCTGGTCCACCTGAACCGCGCCGACCGGTTCGGGAACGGCCAGTACCTCGGACCCGACCCCTACTTCGACGACCTGTTCTGCGAGGCCGCCGACAGCGCCTACGTCTCCTGCGAACGCCTCGTGGACACCGCCGAGTTGACCGCGAAGGCCGCACCGCAGACCCTCCTCGTCACACGGCACTCCGTGACCGGCGTCGTCGAGACCCCGAACGGCGCGCACTTCACCTCCTGCGTCCCCGACCACCCGCGCGACGAGGCGTTCCAGAAGGCCTACGCGACCGCGGCCGCCGACCCCGACGCCTGGGCGGCCTTCAGCGAACGCTTCCTGCCCGCGCGGGGCGACGAGAAGAGCTACTGGGCGGCCGTCCGAACCTGGCACGAGGAGCAGAAGTGACCACGGAGAACACGACTGCGACCGGCACCGGCACGGGTTCCGACACCCGTACCGCCCCCGCCCCCACCCGGGCCGAGTACTGCGTGATCGCCTGCGCCGACGCCTGGCGCGACAACGGCGAGGTGCTCGCCAGCCCGATGGGACTCATCCCGTCCATCGGCGCCCGGCTCGCCAGGCGGACCTTCTCGCCCGATCTGCTGCTCACCGACGGCGAGGCGCTGATCGTCGGGGTGGACGGCACGCCGGAGGGCTGGCTGCCGTACCGCCGGCACCTCACCATGGTCACGGGCGGCAGGCGCCACGTGATGATGGGGGCGAGCCAGATCGACCGGTTCGGCAACCAGAACATCTCCTGCATCGGCGACTGGGAACAGCCCGCCCGCCAACTGCTCGGCGTACGCGGCGCACCGGTCAACACCCTGAACAATCCGGTGAGTTACTGGGTGCCCAGACACTCCCCCCGGGTCTTCGTCGAGCGCGTCGACATGATCTGCGGGGTCGGCTACGACAGTGCCGCGGCGGCCGGTCCGTCGGCGACCCGCTACCACCGCATCCCACGCGTCGTCACCGATCTCGGCGTCCTCGACTTCGCCACCCCGGACCGCTCGATGCGCCTCGCCTCGCTGCACCCCGGCGTCACCGCCGACGAGGTTCGCGAGGCCACCGGCTTCGCGCTCACGATCGCGCAGGACGTCCCGCACACCCGGGAGCCGACCGTCGAGGAGCTGGCCCTGATCCGCGAGGTCATCGACCCGAAGGGCACCCGGAATCGTGAGGTCGGGGCCTGATGCGGACCGCGCTCACGGACCTCGTCGGCGTCCGCCACCCCCTCGTCCAGACCGGCATGGGCTGGGTCGCGGGCCCCCGGCTGGTCTCCGCCACGGCCCGAGCGGGCGCACTCGGAATCCTGGCCTCCGCGACCATGGCCCCGGAGCGGCTGCGGGAGGCGGTGCGGGAGGTCAAGTCCCGTACCGGCGAGCCGTTCGGCGTCAATCTGCGCGCCGACGCCGGTGACGCGCGCGAGCGGGTACGGATCATCATCGACGAGGGCGTGCGGGTGGCGTCCTTCGCGCTGGCACCCTCGAAGGAGCTCATCGCCGAGCTGAAGGACGCGGGCGTGGTCGTGATCCCGTCGATCGGCGCCCGGCGCCACGCCGAGAAGGTCGCGGCCTGGGGCGCGGACGCGGTGATCGTGCAGGGCGGCGAGGGCGGCGGGCACACCGGCGAGGTGGCCACGACCGTACTGCTGCCCCAGGTGGTCGACGCGGTGGACATCCCGGTGATCGCGGCGGGCGGCTTCCACGACGGCCGGGGCCTGGTCGCGGCGCTGGCGTACGGGGCGGCGGGCATCGCGATGGGGACCCGGTTCCTGCTGACAGCGGACTCGACCGTGCCGGACGCGGTGAAGGCCCGCTATCTGGCGGCGGGCGTGAAGGACGTCACGGTCACCACGGCGGTGGATGGGCTCCCGCACCGGATGCTGCGGACGGAGATGGTCGCCGCACTGGAGAACGCGGGCCGGGTCCGGGCACTGGCCCAGGCGGTGCGCCGGGCGGCGGGCTTCAAACGGATCTCCGGGACCGGCTGGTCCCGGATGGTGCGCGACGGTCTCGCGATGAAACACGGCAAGGACCTGACCTGGAGCCAGGTCCTGCTGGCCGCCAACACCCCGATGCTTCTGAAGGCGTCCATGGTGGACGGCCGCACGGATCTGGGTGTGATGGCATCGGGCCAGGTGGCGGGCCTGATCGAGGACCTGCCCAGCTGCGCGGAGCTGGTGGACCGTGTGATGGCCGAGGCCCACGCGGCGCTGAGCGCGGTGACCCGCGCGCAGGGGGCGGAGGGCGCGGACGCGTAGGCGGCGCCCGGATCTCTCCGGGCGCCGCCCTGTCCGCTACGTGCCCGTACGGCTACGCGGCCCTGCGGCCGCGTCCCGCCGCCGCGCCGCCGCGTCCGGCCCCGGAGCGCCCGGCACCCGCGCCGCGCGACTCGCCGTTCCCACGGCCGCCGCCCGTACCCGCAGTGCGGGAAGAACCGCCCGTGCTCCGGCCCTCACCGCCGCCGCCCTGTCCGGCGGCACCACCGCGCCGGCCCCGGCCGCGGCTGCCCGAGCGGAATCCGGCACCGCCGGACGCCGCCCCGCCCGACCGGGTACGCGGCTTCGGCGGGGTCGGCTGCGGGACCTCGATGACGATCGCGACGCCGGACGGCTCGCGGGCCCCGGTGATCCGGGTGAGCTCCTCGTCGCCGGACCTGACCCGGGTGGTCCGCGGGGCGATGCCCGCGTCGGCCATCAGCCGGGTCATCTCCCGCTTCTCCTCGGGCAGCACCAGGGTGACGACGCTGCCGGACTCCCCGGCCCGCGCCGTGCGCCCGCCGCGGTGGAGGTAGTCCTTGTGATCGGTCGGCGGGTCCACGTTCACGACCAGGTCGAGGTCGTCGACGTGGATGCCACGCGCCGCCACGTTCGTCGCGACGAGCGCGGTGACCTGGCCGTTCTTGAACTGGTCCAGCGTCCGGTTGCGCTGCGGCTGCGAGCGCCCGCCGTGCAGGGCGGCAGCCCGTACACCGCTGGCCAGCAGCCGCTTGGCGAAGCGGTCGGCGGCGCGCTTGGTGTCCACGAACATGATCACCCGGCCGTCGCGGGCGGCGATCCGGGTGGCGACGGCCTTCTTGTCGGTCTCGTCGGCCACGTGCAGCACATGGTGCTCCATGGTGGTGACCGCGCCCGCGGACGGGTCGACCGAGTGCACGACGGGGTCGGTCAGGAACATCTTGACCAGCCGGTCGATGTTCTTGTCGAGCGTCGCGGAGAACAGCATCCGCTGACCGTCCGGCTCGACCTGCTTGAGCAGCGCGACGACCTGCGGCATGAAGCCCATGTCGGCCATCTGGTCGGCCTCGTCGAGGACGGTGATGGCGACCTGGTCGAGGCGGCAGTCGCCGCGCTCGATGAGGTCCTTCAGCCGGCCCGGCGTGGCGACGAGCACCTCGGCGCCGCGGCGCAGGGTGCCGGACTGCTTGCTGATCGACATGCCCCCGACGACGGTGGCCAGGCGCAGGTTCACGGACGTGGCGTACGGCGTCAGCGCGTCGGTGACCTGCTGGGCCAGCTCGCGGGTCGGCACGAGGACGAGCGCGAGCGGGGCGCGCGGCTCGGCGCGCCGTCCGCCGGTGCGGGCCAGCAGCGCGAGGCCGAAGGCGAGGGTCTTGCCGGAGCCGGTGCGGCCGCGGCCGAGGATGTCCCGGCCGGCGAGCGAGTTCGGCAGGGTGGCGCCCTGGATCGGGAACGGATCGGTGACGCCCTGCGCGGCAAGGGTTTTCAGCAGGGCTGCGGGCATGTCCAGCTCGGCGAACGCCTCGACGGCGGGCAGTGCGGGGGTCATGGTTTCGGGCAGGGCGAATTCGCCCTGCGGCGGCGTGGCCCTGCGACGGGGCGACGCCTTGCCGGATCCCTTGCCGGAACCCTTAGCGGTTGCCTTTGCCGGGGCCGTGCCGCGCCCCCTCGACGGGCGGTTGCGGGCGGGTCGGTCCTGGCGTTCGGAGCGGGTCATACGGAATTGCCCTCCTGGGGGATTCCTGAGGATTCCTAGGGGATTCCTGGGAACTGCTGGGGACTGCTGGAAACTGCTGAGAAGTGCCGGAGACCTCTGCGGGACGGCGGTGCTTCTTCGCCATGTCCTGAGGACAGCACAAGCCGGGACCCGCACCTTCACGGTGCGGGCCCCGGCTGCGAGGTACGCGTCCGGCGATTAGGCCGGGACGATGTTCTCCGCCTGCGGGCCCTTCTGGCCCTGCGTGACGTCGAAGGAGACCTTCTGGCCTTCCTGGAGCTCACGGAAGCCCGAGGTGGCAATGTTGGAGTAGTGGGCGAAGACGTCGGCGCCGCCGCCGTCCTGCTCGATGAAGCCGAAGCCCTTTTCCGAGTTGAACCACTTCACGGTTCCAGTAGCCATGTCATTCTCCTAAAAGAGGTGCAGTGCCGGAAATTCGCACTTTACGAATTCCAAGTCGCCGCATTGAGCCCCATCCGGAGAAAGCCGGAAAACAATAATGCGCCTGAGGAAGCATTCCCGTCAGGCGCACATAATGTTCATGGGTACCAAAACTGCAACACGGCAACCGTAGCACGATCTGCCGGACAGCGGTGGGACACGCCGCGCCGCCGGTCGGTGAGTTTTCGCCCGGACCCTTGGGGCAACTGGCCCGGAGCGGGCTCGGAACGCCGCCGAAATCTTTCCCGCGGCCCGACGCCCGGGGCGGTTCGGCCGCTGCCCTGAGCTGCGCGGCAGCCGTGTCCCGGGCCGGGCCGGGGCCGAGCGGAGGGGTCAGAGCCGTTCGATGATCGTCACGTTCGCCTGGCCGCCGCCCTCGCACATGGTCTGCAGGCCGTAGCGGCCATCCGTGCGCTCCAGCTCGTGCAGCAGTGTCGTCATCAATTTCGCACCGGTTGCGCCGAGCGGGTGGCCCAGGGCGATCGCACCGCCGTTGACGTTCACCTTGTCCGGGTCGGCTCCGGTCTCTTTCAGCCAGGCCAGGACGACCGGGGCGAATGCCTCGTTGATCTCGACCAGGTCGATGTCGCCGATGGCCATTCCGGTCTTCTTCAGCGCGTACGCCGTGGCCGGGATCGGCGCCGACAGCATGCGGATCGGGTCCTCGCCGCGCACCGAGAGGTGGTGGATGCGGGCGCGCGGGGTGAGGCCGTGCTCGGCCACGGCGCGCTCGGAGGCGATGAGCAGGGCAGCGGCCCCGTCGGAGACCTGCGAGGAGCAGGCGGCGGTGATCGTGCCGCCGTCCAGGACCGGCTTGAGCGCCGCCATCTTCTCCAGCGTGGTGTCGCGGCGCGGCCCCTCGTCGGTGGTGACGCCACCGACGGCGACGGTCTCGCGCCGGAAGCGGCCCTCGTCGATGGCGCGGATCGCACGCCGGTGGGAGCGGAGGGCGAACTCCTCCATGTCGAGGCGGCTGATGCCCCACTTCCCGGCGATCAGCTGGGCGCCGTGGAACTGGTTGACCGGCGCGTCGCCGTACCGGGCGCGCCAGCCCTCGCTGCCCGCGTACGGGCCGTCCGTCAGGCCGAGCGGTTCGGCGGCCTGACGGGAGGCGAAGGCGATCGGGATCTGCGTCATGTTCTGGGTGCCGCCCGCGACGACGAGGTCCTGGGTGCCGGAGAGGACGCCCTGGGCGGCGAAGTGCACGGCCTGCTGGGAGGAGCCGCACTGGCGGTCGACGGTGACGCCGGGGACCTCCTCGGGCAGTCCGGCCGCCAGCCAGCAGGTACGGGCGATGTCGCCGGCCTGCGGCCCGACGGTGTCGAGGCAGCCGAAGACCACGTCCTCGACGGCCGCCGGGTCGATTCCGCTCCGCGCGACGAGCGCCTTGAGGACATGGGCGCCGAGGTCGGCGGGGTGGACTGCGCCCAGTCCGCCCTTGCGCCGGCCGACCGGGGTGCGTACCGCTTCGACGATGTATGCCTCGGCCATGACTGCTGCTCCTTGGTGGTCTAGGTGTCCAGAGCGATGCCGTCCAGGACCATCGAGAGGTACTGGCGGGCGATCTCCTCGGGGCTGTGCTGTCCGCCGGGCCGGTACCAGGACGCCGCGACCCAGACGGTGTCGCGGACGAAGCGGTAGGTGAGGCGGATGTCGAGGTCGGCGCGGAAGGTCCTGTCGGCGACACCGCGTTCGAGCGTGCCGAGCCAGGCCTTCTCGAACTTCTGCTGGGAGTCGGCGAGGTACTGGAAGCGCGGCTGGGTGGCCAGGTGCTTGGACTCCTTCTGGTAGATGGCGACGGCGGCACGGTGCCGGTCGATCTCCCGGAAGGACTCGGTGACGAGGGCCTCGATCGTCTCCCGGGGGCCGAGTCCGGCGGCGAGCACCGCGTCGTACCCGTCCCAGAGTTCGGTGAGGAAGGTCGAGAGGATCTCGTCGATCATCGATTCCTTGGAATCGAAGTGGTAGTAGAGGCTGCCCGCGAGCATCCCGGCCTCGTCCGCGATCCTGCGGACGGTGGTGGCGTTGTAGCCCTGCGCGGCGAACACCTCGGCGGCGGTGTCGAGCAGTTCGCGGCGGCGCTCGGGTGTGGGGGTCACCTGGGGCTTCTTCTTGGTAGGCACCCGCCCATTCTCCGCCCGCGGGACACCCGCGCGGATGCCCGGCCGGATGCCCCTGCGGTTGTCCCGCCGGATGCCCGTGCGGATGCCCCCGCGGACGCCGCGGACGCTGCGGCGGGTGTCCGCTCAGGCATGCTGGCTGCTGACCGCGACGACTTCCCCCGTCATGTATGAGGAGTAGCCGCTGGCGAGGAAGACGATGACGTTGGCGACCTCCCACGGCTCGGCGTAGCGGCCGAAGGCCTCCTTTCCGGTCAGTTCGTCGAGGAGTTCCGCGGAGGTGACCTTCACCAGGTGCGGGTGCATGGCGAGGCTGGGGGCGACGGCGTTGACGCGTACGCCGTACTCGGCGGCCTCGATCGCGGCGCACCGGGTGAGGGCCATGACCCCCGCCTTGGCGGCGGCGTAGTGGGCCTGGCCGCTCTGGGCGCGCCAGCCGACGACGGAGGCGTTGTTGACGACGACGCCGCCGCGTCCGGCCGCCCTGAGCGAGCGCAGGGCGGCCCGGGTGCAGCGGAAGGTGCCGTTCAGGGTGACGTCGAGGACCTTGGTCCACTGCTCGTCGGTCATCCGGGTGAGTTCCGCGGTGCCGCCGAGGCCGGCGTTGTTGACGACGATGTCGAGGCCGCCGTGGGTCTGTTCGGCGAGTGCGAAGAGCGCCTGGACCTGGGTCTCGTCGGTGACGTCGCAGGGCAGGGCGGCGACGCGGTCGGCCCCGAACTCCTCGGCGAAGGCCCGCGCGGTCTCCTTCAGCCGGCGGGCGTGCGCGTCGCCGATGACGACACGGGCCCCCTCCTCCAGGAACTTGCGGGCGGTGGCTCCGCCGATTCCGGCGCCCGCGGCCGCGGTGACGACGGCGCCGCGGCCGGCCAGCAGCCCGTGCCCGGGTACGTACTGCGGTGCGTTCACGCCCGCGCCTCCTCGGTCTCGGCCCGCGGATCCTCGACGGTGCTCGTGCCCGTACGTTAATCTACCAAACACTTGTTAGGGAAGGATGAGCCGATGCCCGCTGCCCACGACGCCTCCGCCGGCCGCTCCCAGGACGACCCCGTGCTGTACGAGCGCCGGGGCCCGGTCGCGTACGTCACGCTGAACCGCCCCCGCTACCGCAACGCCCAGAACTCGGCGATGACCTACGCCCTGGACACCGCGTTCTACCGGGCCGCCGAGGACGCCGAGATCAAGGTGGTCGTACTCGCGGGCGCCGGGGAGCACTTCTCGGCGGGCCACGACATCGGCACGCCCGGACGCGACGCCCATCTGCCCTTCGAGCGCAGGGCCGGCCTGTGGTGGGACCACTCCGACAAGGCCGGTGCGGAGAGCCGCTTCGCCCGTGAGTCGGAGGTCTACCTCGGCATGTGCAGGCGCTGGCGCGAGCTGCCGAAGCCGGTCGTCGCCTCCGTGCAGGGGGCGTGTGTGGCCGGCGGGCTGATGCTCGCCTGGATCTGCGATCTGATCGTGGCGAGCGAGGACGCCTTCTTCGCCGATCCGGTGGTCCGGATGGGCATCCCCGGCGTCGAGTACTTCGCACACCCGTGGGTGATGCCGCCCCGGATCGCGAAGGAGTTCCTGTTCACCGGCGACCGGATGAGCGCCCGCCGGGCGTACGAGGTCGGCATGGTGAACAAGGTGGTGGAACGCGGCGAACTCGCCGACCGCACCCATGAGCTGGCGTTGCGGATCGCCGGCATGCCACGGCTGGGGCTGGCCCTGACCAAGCGCGCCGTCAACCAGGCCGAGGACCTTCAGGGGCTGCACACCGGCATGGACTCGGTCTTCGGGCTGCACCACCTCGCCCACGCGCACAACGCGGAGACGGCGGCGGACCCGCTCGGCGGCATGGACATCGCCTCGATGAAGAAGGCGGGTGCGTGATGGATCTGTCGTGCACGGCCGAGGAGGAGTCGTTCCGGGCCGAGGCACGCCGGTGGCTGCGGGCCAACGTGCCCGCCGTGCCACTGCCGTCCCTGGAGACCGCCGAGGGATTCGCCGCGCACCGGGAATGGGAGGCGCGGCTGCACGCCGACCGCTGGTCGGTCGTCTCCTGGCCGAGCGAGTACGGCGGCCGGGGCGTCGACATCTTCGGGTGGCTGGCGTTCGAGGAGGAGTACTACGCGGCGGGCGGCCCCGGCCGGGTCTCGCAGAACGGCATCAGCCTCCTCGCCCCGACGCTCTTCGACCACGCCACGGACGAGCAGCGGGCCCGGGTCCTGCCGTCGATGGCGAGCGGCGAGGTGATCTGGGCACAGGCCTGGTCCGAACCGGAGTCGGGCTCGGACCTGGCGTCGCTGCGCTCGCGGGCGGTGCGCACGGACGGCGGCTGGCTGCTGACGGGGCAGAAGACCTGGTCCTCGCGGGCCGCGTTCGCGGACCGGGCGTTCGGCATCTTCCGTACGGACCCGGGAGCCGCGAAGCCGCACCACGGGCTGACGTATCTGATGTTCGACCTGGCGGCGCCGGGGGTGTCGGTCCGGCCGATCGGACGGCTCGACGGCAAGCCCGCCTTCGCCGAGCTGTTCCTGGACGAGGTGTTCGTACCGGACGAGGACGTGATCGGGGAACCCGGGCAGGGCTGGCGTATCGCCATGTCGGCAACGGGCAACGAGCGCGGGCTGACGCTCCGCTCCCCCGGCCGGTTCCTGGCCTCGGCGGACCGGCTGGCCGGGCTGTGGCGCGCCCACGGCGACCCGTCGGACACGGCACTGCGCGACCGGGTGGCGGACGCGGTGATCGGGGCGCGCGCGTACCAGCTCTTCACCTGCGCCAACGCCTCACGGTTCGCGGCGGGGACGGCCATCGGCGCCGAGTCGAGTCTCAACAAGGTCTTCTGGTCCGAGTACGACATCGCGCTGCACGAGACGGCGCTCGACCTGCTGGGCCCGGACGCGGAGACGGCGCAGTCCGCCTGGGCGGAGGGGTACGTCTTCTCCCTCGCGGGCCCCATCTACGCCGGCACGAACGAGATCCAGCGCGACATCATCGCCGAACGGCTGCTCGGCCTGCCGAAGGGACGGCGCTGATGCGTTTCCTCCTGGACGAGGAGCAGCGGGAGTTCGCCCGCTCGCTGGACGCGATGCTGACGGCCGCGGACACACCTGCCGCGGTGCGCGCCTGGGCCGCCGGGGACCACGGGCCGGGCAGGGATCTGTGGGGGCGGCTGGCGCGGGCGGGGGTGTTCGCCCTGGCGGTACCGGAGGCGTACGAGGGCGTCGGGCCGCTTCCGGTCGACATCGCGGTCGCCTTCACCGAGTTGGGGCGGCACGCGGTGCCGGGGCCGGTGGTGGAGACGGTCGCGGCCGGGGTCCTGCTGGGGGGTGTGGGCGGCGCGGCGGCGAAGGAGTGGCTGCCGCGGCTGGCGTCGGGCGCGGCGTCGGCGACGCTCCGGATGGACGGGTACGGGCCCTACGCGCTGGACGCGGACGCCGTGGACGCCGTGTTCACGGTGACCGGTGGTGAACTGCGGCTCGCGTCCGGGCCCGGCGCGCTCAGCGTGTCGTCCGACCCGGCCCGGCGGCTGTGGCGCCCCGAGCCGGGCGGGGAGCTGCTGGCGGCCGGGCCCGGGGTGGCCGAGGCGGCGGCGCGGGCCGCTCGGTGGGCGGCGTTCGCGACGGCCGCGCAGGCGCTCGGTGCGGGCGAGGCGCTGTTGCGGGCCACGGTCGGGTACGTGAAGCAGCGCACCCAGTTCGGAACGGCCATCGGCTCCTTCCAGGCGGTGAAGCACCGGCTCGCGGACGTACTGATCGGGCTGGAGTTCGCCCGCCCGCTGCTGTACGGGGCGGCTCTCGCGCTCGCCGGTGAGGCGCCGGACGCCGAGGCGCGGGTGGCGGCGGCGAAGGTGACGGCGGGTGAGGCGGGGTACGCGGCGGCGCGGGCGGCGCTCCAGCTGCACGGTGCGGTGGGGTACACGCAGGAGCTGGATCTGGCGCTCTGGCTGCGGAAGGCGCGTCCGCTGCGGGACGCGTGGGGGACGCCGGGGGCCTGCCGGGCGCGGGTGCTGGCCGACGGGCCGGCCGCGCCCGCCGCCCGGCCCCCCGCGTCAGGAGATTTCGCTCAGTGAGCCGTCGTCGTTGCCCCTTCGGAAGGTGCGCAGCGGGTGACCGGGGCGCCATACCTGGATGACCAGGGTGTCGCCGCCTTCGAGACCGGTGCGTACCACCTCGGTCAGCTCCACCCGGAAGAGGTGGAAGGGTTCCGGCGGCTTCACCTCCTCGACGAAGCGGGCCAGGGTCGCGGGGTCGGTCATCTCCACCGCGCGGCCGGAGAGCCGGACGTCCCCGTCGGCCATCTCGGCGTCCGGTCCCGGATTGGCCTGCACCGCGCACCGCGGGTCGCGGTGCAGGTCCAGTGCCTTGCGCGAGTTCGGCATCATGCCGAGCCACAGCTCGCCGAACCGGAAATCCACCTCCAGGCCGGTCACGCGCGGCGACCCGTCCTTGCGCAGGGTCGCCAGCACGTGGTGCCTGTACTGCCCGAAACGGGCCTGGACGGTG
This sequence comes from Streptomyces sp. NPDC057963, assembly GCF_042887155.1. Classification (NCBI taxonomy): domain Bacteria; kingdom Bacillati; phylum Actinomycetota; class Actinomycetes; order Kitasatosporales; family Streptomycetaceae; genus Streptomyces; species Streptomyces sp. NPDC057963. Next base: position 290,120 of record NZ_JBHVPX010000008.1, on the reverse strand, counting down.
TCGGCGAAGGCCGGCTGCGCGGACCGGAACTCTTTCCAGGAACTCGATGTCATGGGGTCATGGAACCCCGGAAACCCGACATCTTCTGTCCGGATTCCCGGATCGTTCTCCGTCGGCTCAGCCGCGGGACAGGGTGACCACCAGGGCCCACCCCAGGGTCCGGAGCACCCCCGGCGATTCGCCCCGTGCCAGCAGCGCGTCGTAGCGGTCGAGTCCGATGTCCCGGCCGTCGAGCACGGCACCGTCCTCCAGCGCGAGGGCCAGGACCGCCCCGCCCCGGGGCGGCGACAGCCGGACGGTGCCGCGTACCACCGCGGCCTCCGCGCTCGTGCTCTCCCTGCGGTACATCACGTTGACGTTCACGACCGGGCCGCCGAGCAGCCGCCCGTACGTCTCCTGGTCACCGGGGAAGTCGTGCGGCCAGTGCGGTTCGTCGACGATGTGGTGCTCGCCGCCCACCACGAGGTCCATCCCGGCCCCCTCGACCACGGTCAGCGTGCGGTCGATCCCGGGGAACGAGGAGAACGGCCCGTCCCGGGACACGTCGGCGAGGCTGACCCGCCAGTCGAAGGCGTCCAGCGGCGCCCCTTCGGGGAACGCCGCGATCTCCCGGGTGACTCCCCCGCCGTTCTTCCAGGGCGTGGCCGTACGGTCGGCCGCCTGCAGCACCCGGAGCGTCATCGGACGATCCCCCGCTCCCGGGCCGCGGCCAGCCACTGCGGGAATTCGGCGACCAGCCGGTCGTACAGCTCGGCGTCCGGGACCGTGCGCGGGTCGGGCCCGGCGTGGAAGAAACCGGCGTTGTCGACGGGGCGCTTGGCGGGGACGGCCAGTTCGTCGAGCCTGTGCAGGAAGTCGAACTGCGTACTGCGCTTGTTGCCGAAGCCGACGAACTGCCAGAACAGCGGCAGGCTGGCCGCCTTGCAGAGGTAGCGTTCCGCCGCGTGCTTGCTGATCGGGCCGCCGTCCGTCTGGAAGACGACGAGCGCGGGGGCGGTCGAGCCGCTGTCGATGTAGTGGTCGATGACCGCGTCCATGGCCAGGTGGTAGCTGGTCTTCCCCATGTGTCCGAGGCCCGCCACGATCGCGTCGACCCGGCCGCGATGGTTGTCCAGGGCTATCTCGGTGACGGCGTCGACGTCGGTGGAGAAGAAGACGACGGGTACGCGGCCGTCGTCGTCCAGGTGCGCCGAAAGGCCCAGCACCCGGTCCGCCAGGGCCTGGACGCTGCCGTCCTTGTAGTACTCCCTCATGGAGCCGGAGTAGTCGAGCACCAGGTAGACCGCAGCCCGCTCGCCGCTCATGCCGCGCTTATCCAGCGAGACCGACGCGCTCTTGTAGAGGCTCACCAGCGCGGGCGCGGTCTCCTCGATCTCGCGCAGGCCGATGGCCGGACCTGTTGCGGCGGACGGGCCGACCATGCGGATGCTCCGATCCTCGACGTGTCAGGACTCCGAGCGTAAGGCACCCGCATATGCCCCGGGCTGCGGTGTTCGCTATCTTGATCGCCGCCGTCCCCACCGGCCTCTCGTGTCCGCCCACCGTGAAGGAGCCCGCCGTGGAGGCCGCAGTCACCACCTGCTACCGCCATCCGTCGTACGAGACGTATGTGAGCTGCACCCGCTGCGAACGCTTCATCTGCCCCGACTGCATGCGCGAGGCCGCCGTCGGCCACCACTGCGTGGACTGCGTGAAGGAGGGGCGGCGTTCGGTCCGGCAGGCGCGCACGGTGTTCGGCGGCACGGTGCCGAGGACCGCGGTACCGCTCGTCACGTACGCGCTGATGGGCCTCAACGTCCTGGCGTATCTGGGCGAGTTGGTCCGCCCCGGGATCGTCGACCGGTTCGCGATGCTCGGCGCGGGACTGAACGGCCCCGACGGAGGCCAGTACGTCTACCAGGCGGGGGACTTCCCCGGCTTCGACGTGATCGGTGTGGTGGGCGGCGAGTGGTACCGGCTGCTGACCGGCGCCTTCCTGCATCTCCCGCCGAGCGGATCGTCCTTCGGCTCGCTGCCGTTCGGAGTGCTGCACATCCTCTTCAACATGTACGCGCTGTGGAATCTGGGCCGCGTCGTCGAGGAGCAGCTGGGCCGGGCCCGCTACCTCGCGCTGTATCTGCTGTCCGCGCTGGGTGGTTCGGTCCTGGTGTATCTGATCGCGCCGTCCGACGGCACGGTGGGCGCCTCCGGGGCGGTCTTCGGTCTCGGCGCGGCGTTCTACGTCATCAACCAGCGCCTGGGCCGGGACATGCAGGCGGTGAACCGGTTCATGGCCGGGTTCCTGCTCTGGATGCTGATCTCGGCCGGATTCACCTCGTGGCAGGGCCACTTGGGCGGACTGCTGACAGGCGGCGCCGTCACGCTCGCGTACGCGTACGCCCCGGCGAAGCGGCGCGCCCTCGCGCAGTCCGCCGCGTGCGGTGTGCTGCTGGTGGTGCTGGTCGCCCTGGTGGTCCTCAGGACGTCGCAGCTGACCGGCGGCGGAGCGGCTTGAGCGCTCCGCCAACGCCCGTCTACGGTGGGTCACTTCTGGAATGATGAGGCCGGGGACGAGAGGGCTGGGGGCGCGCGTGGCGCGGGAACGGGGCGAAGCTGCGGCGGGACGGCGGCGCGCGCTGCTGATCGGTGTGAAGGACACCCCGTATCTGGCCAAGGACCCTGATCTCGCGGCCCGGTACCACCCGCTCGACTTCGTCGGACGCGATGTGTCGCTGATCGCCGCCGCGTTGAAGCAGTCCGACTACTCGGTCGCCGTGGAGCACGAGGACACCGGTCTCAATCCGGTCTTCGGCGCGGTCGCCGGCTTCCTGGGGTCCTGCGAACCGGGCGACACGGCATTCCTCTACGTCTCCTGCCACGGCGAGACCCTCGACGACAAGGACCATCTGGTCCTGGCCGACGCCCAGCCCGGACCGGAGCTCCCGGACGGCAGCCGCGGCCTGCTCCCCGGCAGCCTGCTCCGCGCCGACGAGAGCGGGCTGCTGAGCTCTCTGCCCGCCGGGGTCACCGCCGTCGTCTGCCTCGACATCTGCCGTACGACCGGCGCGGCGGTGCCCGCGCAGACGGCGGGCGGGTGGAGTTCCGGCAGCCACGACGCCTACTGGCTCTACAGCTGCGGCGCCGGACAACGGGCCTTCGCGGATGAGGTGGAGGGCAGTTGGTTCGCCCGGGCACTGGCCGGCGCGCTGTCCTCCGCGAACCCGCCGACGACGTTCCTCGACGTGGCCCGGCACGCGGCGACCGAGCTGCGCCGGACCGCGGACCAGCACCCGGAGGTCGAGCCCCCGAGGGTCGAGACCCGGCTGCCCATCCCGCCGTCCGGTGCCGCGCAGTCCGACCCGGTCCTCTGCGAGGGTTCGCGGCAGACCCTGCACTGGACCCGGACGATCCGCGAGTCCGGGCTGTGGTCGCACACCTCCGGCACCGAGGCCGCCCACGACCGGGTCAAGGACAAGCTGACCGATCTGGTGCACTGCGTGGTCGACAGCTGCGCGGGATTCGGCGCCCACCGCGAGGACCCCTGGTCCGACCCGCTCTACCCGGCGCGCGTCGAGGCCCGGCTCACCTCCCTGGTGGCACGGGCGAAACTGACGCACGTGGAGCGGCTGACCCCCGCCGAGACGGCGTGTCTGCTGGCCGCGGCCGTCGTCCATGAGGGGGTCGTCGCCATCGCCCTGGGCGAACTGCGCGGACTCCTGCCCGAACAGTTCGACCCGGGCCCGCGCCACCGGACCGAGGCGGCGGGTGACCACCGCCGGCTGGTGCGTGACGCCGCCCGCGATGTCTGCCGCGCCCATTCCATGGTGCTGCGGACGGCCGAGACGCTGCGGGGGCGCGGGCCCGGACTCCGGTCCGCGACGACCGCCGCGGACCACTGGCTGCGCCACCGGTTCATCGCCGACTGGGACCGGCTGTGGGAGCGGACCGGGGACTACGGTCTCGTCGACCGGCTCATCGCAATGACGGTCGCGGCGATCGAGGCGGCGGCGGACACCCCCCTCTCGGGGACGGTCACGGCGGAGACCCGACAGGAGATCGACAGCAAGGTCCGCCAGGTCCTCGGTCATCTCACGGTCAAACCCGGCCGGAGCCCCCGGATCAATCTGGACCACGCGGACGACACCTGGGACGAGAACTGGCGGCCGGTCCCCGGCAACCGGCTGCGCGGGCTGCAACTGGCCCGGCTGCTGTGGACGGCGGGGCTGCTCGCCGCGGATCCGCGCAGGCTCTCCAGCGTGCTCGTCGACCACCTGAGCGCTCACGATCCCCTGCTGCCCAACGAGGTCGTGGAGGCGCTCGGCACCGGCTTCGACTACGAGGAGGCCGAGGGCCGCACCGTCGACACCTACGGTCTCACCGTCTGGTTCCGCTGCCCGCACCCTGCGCTGCACGCCGCGGTGGAGGAGCTCGCCCTCGACGCGGACGCCACCGTACAGGCGTTCCGCGGCGACATCGGATCGCAGCCGCTGCTGCGCGGACTGCCCGACCAGGTGACGGCACAGCAGTTGCGGGCTCTGGCGGGGCGCTATCAGGAGCCGCTGGAACGGTTCCGCCTCGCGGAGGACGAGATCCGGCCGCTGCTGATGGGCACCCAGCTGTACGGGGACCGGATGCTGGCGGTCCGGGAGCTGTACCAGAACGCGCTGGACGCCTGCCGGTACCGCGACATGCGACGGCAGTACGGCCTCACCCGGACTCCGTGGGACGGCGAGACGACCGCCGCTCGGGGCTGGGCGGGCGAGATCACGTTCACCCAGGGCTGGGACGGCGACCGTCCGTACATCGAGTGCCTGGACACGGGCGCGGGCATGACCCGTTCCAAGCTCACCTCGATGTTCGCGCGGGCCGGCAAACGGTACGAGCAGGACCCGGACTTCGTCCTGGAGCGACGCAACTGGCGGCGCCACGGCATTGCCGACCGGGCCATGAACTCCCGTTTCGGCATCGGGGTGTTCAGCTATTTCATGCTCGCCGAGGAGGTCGTCGTCTGGACCCACGCGGTGGACTCCGTCGGGCGGCCGGGCAAGGAGAAGCCGCTGCGCGCGGACATCCAGTCCGGCTCCGGCCTGCTCCAGATCAACCGCACGACCGACCCACTGGTCCCGGCGAACGGCGGCACCCGGGTCCGCCTCTATCTGGCCGAACCCCGCGAGGGCGAGAAGCGGCCCTCCCTGGTGGAGACGTTGCACTCGCTGCTGTGGGTGACCGAGCACCGGGTGACGGCGCAGGAGCTGACGGAGGACGGGGAGCAGGCCCGCAGGATCGGCTGGGATCCCGGTCTCCTGGCGCACCGGGACGGCTGGTACGGCAGCCCGCTGCCGGTCCGGGGGCAGGAGGCCACGGAGGCGTTCGCCTGGCTGGTGCAGGGGCCGGGACAGCTGCTGCTGGACGGGGTGGTCGTGCGGGACGCGCCCGCCGTCGAGGGGCGGGTGATCAATCTGCGCGAGCGGCACAGCCCGGTGCCCAGCGTGGACCGCAATCAACTGCTGTCGTACGACAAGGACCTGGTGCTGGAGGAGTTGCTGGCGGGGGTCGCGGACGCGGTGGCCGACAGCAAGGAGGTGTCGATGCGGTGGCTGTGGAAGCTGGCCGCCGACGCGCCCCGCGTCGCCGTCGCCGTACTCGACGGGCTCCCCCGGGACACGGTGGCCGTGCTGAACTCCGCGGAGGGCGAGCGACTGGTGCCGGGGAGGCTGCAGCTCGCCACGGCGGGCTGCTTCCCCTTCGACGAGAGTGCCGTGCGCAACACCTACAGCGGTGCGCGGCTCGACTCCGAACGTCCCCACGAGAACGTGCTGTTCAGGGACTGGCAGTTCACTCGCCTGGGCATCCTCACGTCCCAGGAGCACTTCGCCCCGGCGGGCTACCCCACGCCCACCAGCCTTGATGCCTTGCTCTTCCAGAAGGACATGCCTCCACCGTGGGTGTCGGTGCTCCACGCGACTGCCCGGGCCCAGGTGCCGGTGCGCGAGGCGCTGAAGGCATTGCGCCGCTATGCCGTCACGGGGGTCGAGGTCCCGGCCGTGGACGACCTGAGGCAGCTGGGGGACCGCGGGGTGGAGCAGCCTGCCGCCGACCTCTACTCCGGCTATGTTTCCATGGCAAGGCAATTGCACCCCCCGGAGGTGACGAGCTTCCCGTTCTTCCGGCAGCAGTCCGAGACGCTGCGCAGATCGAAGCCCCCTGCGGTGCATGCCCCGATCCTGGCGGTGTCGGCACTCCACGACCTCCCCCTGGGCGCGGTGGCGGATCTGCTCCAGGAGCTGTCCCTCCTCGACCCCACGCTGCCCAAGCCTCCCGAAATCGACGCGGTACTCGCCCAGGAGCGCGTGACCGGGGACGAGGTCTGCCGCCTCGCGATCGATGGGGACCTCCCTCCCAGCCCCTGGCTGAAGCCGACGGGCTGGCTGCCCGGGGAAGTAGGGCCCGTCGACCTGCTGAGCCGCGCGGAGCCCCCGTTGGCTCTCAGCGAACTCGCCCGTCGTATCGAGCAGTTCACCGCGCTGGGTTTCTCCCTCGTCCGCGCACCCACCGCCGCCGCGCTCGAATCCGGCGTACTCCCGCCCGACCAGCGCCTCCTGCTGTCGGCGGAGTTCGACGGCACACCGCCGTGGCGCGAAGGTGCGCTTCCGCTGCACCATCTGCTGAGGGCGACCTCGGAACTCGGAGCCCGCCTGGGAGAGGTGGTCCGACGGGTCAACGTCGCGACTCCGATCACCGGTGCCCATGCCCAGGACATTCCCGAAGAGGTGGCCGACTGGATCGTCCCGTACCCGCTCACCGTCCTGCTGTTCAAAGGGAAGTCGGGATCGGCCCCACCCGCGCTGCGGCCGTGGGAGCTGACCGGCGTCTTTCTCCAGCGGAGCAGAGACCTGACAGAACTCCGCAAGGCGATCAGCGCCCTGGACGCCTTGGGAGCGATCGACTGGAGAGGGACCGACAGGGTCGCCCTGGAGCGGCAGGTGTCCACCCGCAGCAATCTCCTGGTCCCCTATCCGGCGACCAGCAGCATTTCCAACTCCGATTACATCAGTGTCGGGGGCGACTTCGACGAGGACGGCGTCAGCCTGGCCTACGCCCTGGCCCTTTCGGTCCAGCAGGACAGCGAACTCGGGACGATGGTGGACCTGCTGAACGACGTACGCACGGATCTGCCTCTGAAGGTCGAACCGCTCCCGCCGGGCGCCCGTGGGCTGCGCGCCACCGCCGGCGACGTACGCAGTCTGGTTTCCGGATCGGTCGACTCCCACGCCACCCGGTTCCGTGACCGGCTGACCGTTCCGGCCCTGCTGAGGCATGCGGAGGACAGCCTCTGCTCGCTGGGAGCGTCCGTCAGCCATCTGCGGACCTTCGCCCCGCTGGGCGCGCCGACCCCGCCGGGCGACCCGGCGGACCCCGGCGTGCGGGACCTGGACGACTTCGCGCCGGACCGGTTCGACCATGCCGCGTTCGACAAGGGGCTCCTCGGTCCCGGCGTCCTCGGGCCGCTCGAACTCGTCCTGGTGGCAGGCCGGTTCGGCTGGGACCTCGGCCGGACGTACGCGCGCTACGCGCCCCTGCGCTGCCTGGGCCTCGATGTCACCGTCCGCGAACCCGACTCCCGCGAGGCGTCCCTGTCGCCGGACTGGCGCGACGTCCTCCTTCTCACCTCTCAGCTCACCGGCCGTCTGCCGGCGCTGGCCGGCGAGGTCTCCCGGGACCACATCGCCCTGTGCGCGCAGGAGACGGATCTCGACGAGGCCGCGGTCGCCGGGCGGCTGAGGCAGTATGCCCGCCTCTTCGGCCTCGACCTGCCGTCTCCCGCACCGACCACCGAAGAGAGCGAAGAGAGCCAGTGATCCCATGGAATACGACGCCGCCGTCACCCGGACCGAAGTCCTCACCTTCGCCTGGACGCTGCGCGAGTCCGACGGCCGTGCGCTCTACACGGCGACGGGCACCTGCGTCCAGTGCGGCTGCCCGATGACCCGCACCTTCCCCGCCGTCCAGCCGCCGGTCCCGAAGGGGGGCGGCTTCCTGGGCCGCCGCGAGGACCCGGGGCCGGGGACGTGGCGCACCACCTGCCGCTGCGCGTCGCTCCACATGCCCCGGCCGGCGAACGAGCCGCACGGCTGCGGGGCCCTGCTGACGCTCGCCCCGCCGCCCGCCGGGCTGGTCGCGCAGAGCGGGCCGACGCCATGACGGACTTCACCCCGCAGCAGGTGCGGGACGCCGAACGCCGGCTGGACGCTTTCGCGGATCCGCACGAGCAGCTCCGGCTCGCCGTGCAACAGGCCGAGGGCTACCGCACGTTCCTGTCCACGCTGACCGCGGTACTGACCGCAGTCTTCGTCCTCAAGGGGCAGGAGGATCTCAGCAAGCTGGCCTCCGGCCCCCGCTGGACGGTCGTCGCCCTGCTGATCACGGGTTTCCTGACGCTCGTCGTCGCGTCCTGGCTGAGTGTCGTCGCCGTGCACGACCGGCCCGGACGGGAGATCTTCGGCGAGCCGGAGCGGCTGCTGCGCGACGAGGTGCGGCGGACGCACCGGATCTGGCGGCTGGTCGAGTGGGCGCGGTGGCTGGCGCTGACCGGGGTGCTGGGGGTGGCGGCGGCGGTGATCGTCACCTGGGTCGCTCCGGCCGCGTAGCGGGTTCGGGGCAGGGATCGGACCGGCCCCGGACGCGCCACGGCGCCTGCCGAGATCGTCCGGTCGGGGACGGGCAGGCGCCGCGTTCAGTTCCGTACGCCGTTGTACGGGACGTCTTGTGTGCCGTGGAATCAGACCGCCAGGGCGCGGTCCGTCGGGCGGATCGGGGCCGGCAGGGCGCTGGCTCCGGTCAGGAAGCGGTCCACGCCGCGCGCCGCGGAGCGGCCCTCGGCGATGGCCCACACGATGAGGGACTGGCCGCGGCCCGCGTCACCGGCGACGAAGACTCCGTCGACGTTGGTGGCGTAGTCCGCGTCGCGCGCGATGTTGCCGCGCTCGTCGAGCTCCAGGCCGAACTGCTGGACCAGGCCGTTGGACTGGTCGGTGCCCGTGAAGCCCATGGCCAGGGTGACCAGCTGGGCGGGGATCCTCCGCTCGGTGCCGGGCTTCTGCGTCGGCTTGCCGTCCTTGAACTCCACCTCGGTCAGGTGCAGGGCCTGGACGTTGCCGACGGTCTGCCCCTCCTCGGGGGCGGAGCCCTCGAAGTGGGTGGTGGAGACGGAGTAGACCCGCTCGCCGCCCTCCTCGTGCGCGGAGGTGACCTTGTAAAGCATCGGGAAGGTCGGCCAGGGCTGGTTGGCGTTCCGGTCCTCGCCCGGCCGGGGCATGATCTCCAGCTGGGTGACGGAGAGCGCGCCTTGGCGGTGGGCGGTGCCGACGCAGTCGGCGCCGGTGTCGCCGCCGCCGATGACGACGACGTGCTTGCCCTCGGCGGTGATCGGGGAGACCGTCAGGTCGCCCTCCTGCACCTTGTTGGCGAGCGGCAGGTACTCCATGGCGAAGTGCACGCCGTTCAGCTCACGGCCCGGGACGGGCAGATCGCGGGAGACGGTGGCGCCGGCGGCGATGACGACCGCGTCGTAGCGGCGGCGGAGCTTGGCGGCGTCGATGTCCTTGCCGATCTCCGTCTCCGTACGGAACTTGGTGCCTTCCGCACGCATCTGCTCGATGCGGCGGTTGATGTGCGACTTCTCCATCTTGAACTCGGGGATGCCGTACCGGAGGAGGCCCCCGATGCGGTCCGCGCGCTCGAAGACGGCGACCGTGTGGCCGGCCCGGGTGAGCTGCTGGGCCGCGGCGAGACCCGCCGGGCCCGAGCCGATGACGGCCACGGTCTTGCCGGAGAGCCGCTCGGGCGGCTGCGGGGTGACGTCGCCGTTGTCCCACGCCTTGTCGATGACGGAGACTTCGACGTTCTTGATGGTGACGGCCGGCTGGTTGATGCCGAGTACGCACGCCGACTCGCAGGGGGCCGGGCAGAGCCGCCCGGTGAACTCCGGGAAGTTGTTCGTGGCGTGCAGGCGCTCGGACGCGGCCGTCCAGTCCTCGCGGTAGGCGTAGTCGTTCCACTCGGGGATGAGGTTTCCGAGCGGGCAGCCGTTGTGGCAGAACGGGATGCCGCAGTCCATGCAGCGGCCCGCCTGCTTGCTGATGATCGGGAGCAGCGAGCCCGGAACGTAGACCTCGTTCCAGTCCTTGACGCGCTCGCCGACGGGGCGGGTCTCGGCGACCTCGCGCCCGGTGGTCAGGAAGCCCTTGGGGTCAGCCATGGGTCGCCGCCTCCATCATCTTCTCGGTGGTCTCCTGTTCGGAGAGACCGGCGAGCTCAGCGGCGTCCTTGGCGGCGAGCACTGCCTTGTACGTGGACGGGATGATCTTGCTGAAGCGGGAGACACCGCCGTCGGCACTGTCCCACTCGGCAAGCAGCTTCTCGGCGACCGTGGAGCCGGTCTCCTCCTGGTGGCGGCGCACCACGTCGTGCAGCCACTGCCGGTCGGTGCCGGAGAGTTCCTCGATCGCGCCGAGGTTGCCGACGTTGACGTTGTCGCGGTCCAGGTCGACGACGTACGCGACGCCGCCCGACATGCCCGCGGCGAAGTTGCGTCCGGTCTCGCCGAGCACGACCGCGTGACCGCCGGTCATGTACTCGCAGCCGTGGTCGCCCACGCCTTCCGAGACGACCGTCGCGCCGGAGTTGCGGACGCAGAACCGCTCACCGGTCCGGCCGCGCAGGAACAGTTCGCCGCCGGTGGCGCCGTAGGCGATGGTGTTGCCCGCGATGGTGGAGTACTCGGCGAGGTGGTCGGCACCGCGGTCCGGGCGGACAATGACGCGGCCGCCGGAGAGGCCCTTGCCGACGTAGTCGTTGGCGTCGCCCTCCAGCCGCAGCGTCACCCCGCTGGGTACGAACGCGCCGAAGGACTGGCCGGCGGAGCCGGTGAACGTGATGTCGATGGTGTCCTGCGGCAGACCCGCGCCGCCGAACTTCTTCGTCACCTCGTGGCCGAGCATGGTGCCGACGGTCCGGTTGATGTTCCGGATCGCGATCTGGGCCCGGACCGGCTGGGCGGCCTCGGCGCTCTCCGCGTTCAGGGCGTCGGCGGCGAGCTCGATCAGCTCGTTGTCGAGGGCCTTGGCGAGACCGTGGTCCTGCTCGACCCGCTGGTGGCGGACGGCGCCCTCGGGCAGCTCGGGGACGTGGAACAGCGGCTCCAGTTCGAGGCCCTGCGCCTTCCAGTGGGTGATCGCACGGTCGGTGTCGAGCAGCTCGGCGTGACCGACGGCCTCCTCGATCGTGCGGAAGCCCAGCTCGGCGAGGAGCTCGCGGACCTCCTGGGCGATGAACTCGAAGAAGTTGACGACGTACTCGGCCTTGCCGGAGAACCTGCTCCGCAGGACCGGGTTCTGGGTGGCGATGCCGACCGGGCAGGTGTCCAGGTGGCAGACGCGCATCATGACGCAGCCGGAGACGACGAGCGGCGCGGTCGCGAAACCGAACTCCTCGGCGCCCAGCAGCGCGGCGATGACGACGTCGCGGCCGGTCTTCAGCTGGCCGTCGGTCTGCACGACGATGCGGTCGCGCAGGCCGTTGAGCAGCAGGGTCTGCTGGGTCTCGGCGAGGCCGAGCTCCCAGGGGCCGCCCGCGTGCTTCAGCGAGGTGAGCGGGGAGGCACCCGTTCCGCCGTCGTGGCCGGAGATCAGGACGACGTCCGCGTGCGCCTTGGAGACACCCGCGGCGACCGTGCCGACACCGACCTCGGAGACCAGCTTCACGTGGATGCGGGCCGCCGGGTTGGCGTTCTTGAGGTCGTGGATCAGCTGAGCCAGGTCCTCGATGGAGTAGATGTCGTGGTGCGGCGGCGGCGAGATCAGGCCGACACCCGGGGTGGAGTGCCGGGTCTTGGCGACCCACGGGTAGACCTTGTGGCCGGGCAGCTGGCCGCCCTCGCCGGGCTTGGCGCCCTGCGCCATCTTGATCTGGATGTCGTCCGCGTTGACCAGGTACTCGCTGGTCACTCCGAAGCGGCCGGAGGCGACCTGCTTGATGGCCGAGCGGCGCACCGGGTCGTGGAGCCGGTCGGCGTCCTCGCCGCCCTCACCGGTGTTGGACTTGCCGCCCAGCTGGTTCATGGCGATGGCGAGGGTCTCGTGCGCCTCGCGGGAGATGGAGCCGTACGACATGGCGCCGGTGGAGAACCGCTTGACGATGTCGGAGACGGACTCGACCTCGTCGAGCGGGATCGCCTCGCGGTCGCTCCTGAAGCCGAACAGACCACGGAGCGTCATCAGGCGCTCGGACTGCTCGTTCACCCGGTCGGTGTACTTCTTGAAGATGTCGTAGCGCTTGTTGCGCGTGGCGTGCTGGAGGCGGAAGACCGTCTCCGGGTCGAAGAGGTGCGGTTCGCCCTCGCGGCGCCACTGGTACTCGCCGCCGATCTCCAGCGCGCGGTGCGAGGCCGAGATGCCGGACGCCGGGTAGCCCTTGGCGTGGCGGGCGGCCACTTCCCGGGCGATGACGTCGAGGCCCGCGCCGCCGATCTTGGTGGCCGTGCCGTTGAAGTACTTCTCGACGAAGCCCTCGTCCAGGCCGACGGCCTCGAAGACCTGGGCGCCGCGGTAGGAGGCGACCGTCGAGATGCCCATCTTGGACATGACCTTGAGGACGCCCTTGCCGAGCGCGTAGATCAGGTTCCGGATGGCCTGCTCGGCCTCGATGCCCTCGATGAACGTGCCGGCGCGGACCAGGTCCTCGACGGACTCCATCGCCAGGTACGGGTTGACCGCGGCGGCGCCGTAGCCGATCAGCAGCGCGACGTGGTGGACCTCGCGGACGTCTCCGGCCTCGACCAGCAGCCCCACCTGGGTGCGCTGCTTGGTGCGGATGAGGTGGTGGTGGACGGCGGAGGTGAGCAGCAGCGACGGGATCGGGGCGTGCTCGGCGTCGGAGTGGCGGTCGGACAGGACGACGAGGCGGGCGCCGTCCTCGATGGCGGCGTCGACCTCGGCGCGGATCTGCTCGATCCGCTCCGCGAGGGCGTCGTCGCCGCCGCCGACCCGGTAGAGCCCGGAGAGCGTGGCGGCCTTCATGCCCGGCATGTCGCCGTCGGCATTGATGTGTATCAGCTTGGCCAGCTCGTCGTTGTCGATCACCGGGAACGGCAGCGTGACGCTGCGGCACGACGCGGCGGTCGGCTCCAGCAGGTTGCCCTGCGGGCCGAGCGTGGAGCGCAGCGAGGTGACGAGCTCCTCGCGGATGGCGTCCAGCGGCGGGTTGGTGACCTGCGCGAACAGCTGGGTGAAGTAGTCGAAGAGCAGCCGGGGGCGCTCGGACAGGGCGGCGATCGGCGAGTCCGTGCCCATGGAGCCGAGCGGCTCGCCGGCGGTGCGGGCCATCGGCGCGAGGATGACGCGGAGCTCTTCCTCGGTGTAGCCGAAGGTCTGCTGGCGGCGGGTGACGGAGGCGTGCGTGTGCACGATGTGCTCCCGCTCGGGGAGGTCCTCCAGCTCGATCTCGCCGGTCTCCAGCCACTCCTCGTACGGCTGCTCGGCGGCGAGGGCGGCCTTGATCTCGTCGTCCTCGATGATGCGGTGCTCGGCGGTGTCGACCAGGAACATCCGGCCGGGCTGGAGGCGGCCCTTGCGGACGACCTTCGCGGGGTCGATGTCCAGGACACCGACCTCGGAGGAGAGCACGACGAGGCCGTCGTCGGTGACCCAGTAGCGGCCGGGGCGCAGACCGTTGCGGTCCAGGACCGCGCCGACCTGGGTGCCGTCGGTGAAGGTGACGCAGGCCGGGCCGTCCCAGGGCTCCATCATCGTGGAGTGGTACTGGTAGAAGGCGCGGCGGGCCGGGTCCATGGAGGCGTGGTTCTCCCACGCCTCGGGGACCATCATCAGCACCGAGTGGGGCAGCGAGCGGCCGCCGAGGTGGAGCAGCTCCAGGACCTCGTCGAAGGAGGCCGAGTCGGAGGCGTCCGGGGTGCAGACGGGGAAGATCCGGTCCAGCCGCTCCGTACCGCCGTGTCCGTTGCCGGCGGAGCCGAACGCGCTGGAGGCGAGCTGGGACTCGCGGGCCTTCATCCAGTTGCGGTTGCCCTTGACCGTGTTGATCTCGCCGTTGTGCGCGACGAAGCGGTACGGGTGGGCGAGCGGCCAGCTCGGGAAGGTGTTCGTGGAGAAGCGCGAGTGGACCAGGGCGACGGCGGTGGCGAAGCGGCGGTCGGAGAGGTCCGGGAAGAACGGCTCCAGCTGCCCCGTGGTGAGCATGCCCTTGTAGACGATCGTGCGGGCGGAGAGCGAGGAAAAGTACACCCCGGCCTCCCGCTCGGCGCGCTTGCGGAGCACGAAGGCCTTGCGGTCGAGCGCGATGCCGGTGCTCTCGCCGTCCGCGACGAAGAGCTGGCGGAACTCGGGCATGGTGGCGCGGGCGCCGTTGCCGAGGATGTCCGGGGTGACCGGGACCCGGCGCCAGCCGAGGACCTCAAGGCCCTCCTCGGTGGAGATCTTCTCCAGCTTCCCGACGGCCTCGGCGGAGTCGTCCGCGGGCAGGAAGGCGATTCCGACGGCGTAGGCACCGGCTTCGGGCAGGTCGAAGGCGACCTCGTCGCGGAGGAAGGCGTCCGGCACCTGGAGGAGGATTCCGGCGCCGTCGCCGGAGTCGGGCTCCGATCCGGTGGCACCGCGGTGTTCGAGGTTGCGCAGTACGGTCAGCGCCTGCTCGACCAGCTCATGGCTGGCCACACCGGTCAGAGTGGCCACGAACCCGACACCGCAGGCGTCGTGCTCGTTGCGGGGGTCGTACATCCCCTGCTGGGCGGGGCGACCGTCCATGGGCGACCAGGCGTCGGTACGCATCGGCTCTCCCGTCGTCGTCGTGGCATGTTCAGTGCCGAGGGACGACGTTGGCCCTCTGCGAAATTCTACGTGGATTACATGATGGGGCGCTTCTCAAAAAGCGGATAGTCCGTTCCAACATGCGGACACCGTGCGAAGCGGTGAGGGTGGGTCGCAGTCGGAGGATGGGCGCCCCGGGACCGCAGAGAGCAGGCGTCGTTGCCCGCGGTGTCTACGCCTCATGCCCGGCGGCAGAGGAAATGAAACCGCCGGATAATGGCTACTTATGTGCAGCTCCGTATAGAGACTCATTTTACGTGCGGGGATGCCGTTCCGCCCAGAGGCGGTCGCCAGGACGTACATCACACGAATGGCGGACAGGCCGGGGAAGCGGTGCTCCGCCCGGCCCGTCAGGAGCTGTCCGGGGGCAGCCCTCAGTTTCCGACCGCCACACCGAACAGCGTGCCCAGCCCGTAGGTGATCGCCGCGGCGGCCCCGCCCAGCAGCAGCTGCCGCAGCCCGCTGTACAGCCAGCTGCGCGCCGTCACCCTGGCCACCACGGCACCGCAGGCGAACAGCCCGACCAGCGCGAGCAGCACGGCCGGCCACAGCGCACTCGCACCGAGCAGAAACGGGAGTACGGGCAGCAGGGCCCCCAGCGCGAACGCGCCGAACGACGACACGGCGGCGACGAGCGGCGAGGGCAGGTCGCCCGGGTCGATCCCGAGCTCCTCGCGGGCGTGGATCTCCAGCGCCTGCTCCGGGTCGCGCGACAGCTGCCGTGCGACCTCGCGGGCGAGGCCGGGCTCGACCCCGCGGGACTCGTAGAGCGCGGCGAGCTCCCGCTCCTCGTCCTTGGGGTGCTTGCGCAACTCGCGCCGCTCGACGTCGAGTTCGGCTTCGACGAGCTCGCGCTGCGAGGCGACCGAGGTGTATTCGCCGGCCGCCATGGAGAACGCACCGGCGGCCAGGCCCGCCAGTCCGGTGATCACGATCGTCTGCTGGGAGACCGAACCACCCGCGACGCCGGTCATCAGCGCGAGGTTGGAGACCAGCCCGTCCATGGCGCCGAACACCGCCGGGCGCAGCCAGCCGCCGTTCACATCGCGGTGGGTGTGGTTGTCGCGGTGCGCCTCGTGCAGTACGGCGTCGGTCTCGATGATGGACACAGCTCTCCCCTTCTCCGGCAGCGGGTTTCACGCGCTCCGCCCCCGCTCAACACCATCGAAAGTACGCACGAAAAAGGGCCCCCGCCAGCAAGGCAGGCCGTACTTACCCGCCCCTGCGACCAGGTGAGTACGGCCTTACCCGGCACATCCGGGCCGTCGTCCGGACCGTCATCCGAGCCGTCGTCCGAGCCGTCGTCCGGACCGTCATCCGGACCTCGTCCGAGCCGTCGTCCGGGCCGTCATCCGACTGGCCCTTTTGTTGTGATGATCGGCCTCTGTCGTAGCTCCGCGTGGGACAGATCGAGGAGGCAGGAGAACTGGCTCGGCGCGAGCGAAGGGTCGACGCGATGGAGTTGATCGCAGGAAATCAGGCAGAGCCGCGGACAGGCGGTACGGCAGCGGTTGGAGACGGCGCACCGGCGGCGGGCGGCGGCGCGGACCGGAGCGAGGCGCCCCGGGGGGACCTGGGCGACCGGGCCAGGGGGTCCCTGCTCGGTCTCGCGGTCGGTGACGCGCTGGGCGCACCGGCGGAGAACCTGCGGCCGTCCGAGATCCGTCGCCGCTGGGGCCGGATCGAAGGCTTCGTGAGCGACGACCCGGCGGGCACGGACGACACGGAGTACGCGATCTTCTCCGGGCTGCTGCTCGCCCGGCACGGTTCGGCGCTCACCGTCACCCAGGTGGAGCGGGCCTGGCATCTGTGGATCGCCGATCTGGACGAGGGGCCGTTCCGCGGTGCCGGGTTCAGCGAGCGGGGCACGCTGGAGAATCTGCGCCGGGGCCTCGCCGCCCCGATCTCCGCCCAGCACCGGCATGCCTGGAGCGACGGCCTGGCGATGCGGGCGGCACCGTTCGGCGTCTTCGCGGCGGGCCGGCCGTACGAGGCGGCACGCCTGGTCGCGGTGGACGGGCGGGTCAGCCATGACGGGGAGGGCATCTACGGCGGTCAGGCGGTGGCGGCCGGGGTGGCCGCCGCGATGGTGGGGTCCGGGGTCACGTCGGTGATCGCCGCCGCGCTGTCCGTCGTCCCCATGGACTCCTGGACGGCGCGCTCGCTGCGGCGCGCGGTGGCGGCCGCGCAGCGCACGTACCCCGACCGGCTGACCATGGAGCGCGCGGTGCGTTCCGCGGTGGTCGTCGGCGGCTACCCGTGGACGGATCTGGCGCCGGAGGCGGTCGGCCTGGCGTTCGGCGCGTTCGCGGCGGCGCGCGGCGACTTCCGTACGGCGGTGCTGACCGCGGTCAACATGGGCCGCGACGCGGACACCACGGCCGCGGTGGCGGGGGCCCTGGCCGGCGCCCTGCACGGGGCGTCCGCGATCCCGCGCACCTGGGGGGAGGCGATCGGCCCGGTCCGGGGCAGCTGCCTGCCGTCGATGCGGGGCTACCACGTCCTGGACATCGCGGAATTGCTCACGCCGGACGAGGCGGACGAGGCCTGCGCGGGGCCGGGTGCGGGGGCGGGGGCGGGTGCAGGGCCAGGGCCAGGGCCGAGTGCGGGTGCAGGGCCGGGTGCGAGGCCAGGGCCGGGTGCGAGGCCAGGGCCGGGTGCGAGGCCAGGGCCGGGTGCGACGGGCGAAGCCCGTAGGCCGCAGGGCGCCCCGCCCGCGGCCGACGACGGGGACCGGTCCCGGCACCAGGCGCGTACGGACGCCGGACCGGACCGGACCGGCGCGGGGCCGGACCCCGCCCCCCGCGCCGCCGTCTCCCCCGCCGCCGCCCGGCTCCGCACCCGTCCCGCGCCGGGGCATCGGGCCCGGATCGAGGGGCTGTTGCTCGGGCTCGCCGCCGGGGACGCCGCCGGGTGGCCGGCCGCGCGGCACCGGGCCACCCGGATGCCCGAGTGGACCCGGCGCCTCACCCGGGAGCTCGACACCTTCGCCGAGCAGAACGCCACGACCACGCTGCCCGTCCCGATCGCACTCAACCAGCCGCCCGAACCCCTGCGGCTCGGGCCCTCCGACGACGCCGAATGGGCGGCGT
Source organism: Streptomyces sp. NPDC057963 (assembly GCF_042887155.1). Lineage (NCBI taxonomy): Bacteria > Bacillati > Actinomycetota > Actinomycetes > Kitasatosporales > Streptomycetaceae > Streptomyces > Streptomyces sp. NPDC057963. Next base: position 272,167 of record NZ_JBHVPX010000008.1, on the reverse strand, counting down.
TCGCCGCCGGGACGGTGCTCGCCTCGGCGGCCGGTCCGCTGCACGGGCTGTCCCCCGAACGCCGCATGCGGGCCGCCATCGACGCCGCCTGGAACGCGCTGGCGGCCGAGGTCGCCGCGGCCTCCGCCCGCGCCCCCGAGATCGAGTCCGCGGTGCTCCCCCTGCGCGCCCGGATCTCGGTGCGGGCCGGGCTCGGCAACCTGGCCGCCGGGCTGCGCCCGCCCGCCACCGGGCACGACAACCCGCACTACTTCGACGACGCGGCCTGCGTACGGGCCGCCGTGCTCGCCGTCGCCCACCCCGCCGACCCCGCCGCGGCCGCCGACCTCGCGGAGTTCGACGCCCGCTACACCCAGGACGGCGACGGCGTGCACGGCGCACGGGCGATGGCGTCCGCGATCGCCGAGGCGCTGGGCGGCGCGGACGTGGACACCGCGGTGAACGCCGCCCTCGCCCAGCTCCCCGACGGCACGGAGATCGCCCGCAACGCCGCCCACGCCGTCCGGATCGCCCGCGACTTCGTCGGTGAGGCGGCGGGTGCGTTCGCCCTCGTCCCGGTGCTGGAGCATCAGATCGTCGACCACGTCTACAGCTACGGAATCGCGGCCGCCGAGACCGTCCCGGTCGCCCTCGCGCTGGCCACGGCGGCGCGCGGGCAGATCGCCCAGGCCGTTCCCGCGGCGGCGTGCCTGTCCCGGGTGGCCGACTCGGCGCCCGCCCTGGCCGGTGCGCTGACCGGTGCGCTCGGCGGCGCCGGCGCCGTCCCGAACGGCTGGCGCGAGGCCTGCCGCACCCTGGCCGGGTGCGCGCTCCCCCGCCTCGCGGGGACCGATCTCATCGAACTCGCCGGGCTGCTGGCAGACACGGAACCGAAGCCCCCTGGTGGACAATTCGGACATGACATTCACAGCGCCCCTGCGCTCCGAGGCGAGGGCCACGGCACTCGCGCTCGATGAACGGATCACCGGAGCACTCGTCGGCGCGGCGGTCGGCGACGCGCTCGGCGGTCCGGTCGAGGGCCGGTCCCCCGAGCAGATCACGGCCCGCCACGGCGGGCGGATCAGCGGCATCGTCGGCCCGTGGGACGGCGACGACTGGCGTACCGCCCGCCCCATCGCCCCGTACCACAAGGGCGACGGCCACGTCACCGACGACACCTTGATGACCCATGCGCTGGTACGCGTGTACGGGGCGGTGCGCGACCATCTCGACGCGTACGCGGTCGCCGGACACCTGGTGCCCGAGCTGATCTCGACCCCGCGCTGGATCCCGGAGCTGGAGGCGGACGCACTGCCGCTCCAGCGCGTCTTCCTCGCCGAGAAGTGGATCGTCGCGCGGCTGCACTACGGCCACGTCGACCCGCGCGAGGCGGGTTCCGGAAACATCGTCAACTGCGGGGCGGCGATGTACATGGCACCCGTCGGCCTGGTCAACGCCGCCCACCCGCATGCCGCCTACGCGGAGGCGCTGGACGTCGCCGGCGCCCACCAGTCCTCGTACGGCAGGGAGGCGGCCGGAGTCTTCGCCGCGGCCGTCGCCGCCGCCTGCGCCCCGGACGCGACGCCCGCCGGCGTCGTCGACACCTGTCTGTCGCTCGCCAAGGACGGCACCCGGTCCGCGATCGAGGCGGTGTGCGAAGTGGCCGCCCGGTACGGCGACTTCGAGTCGGCGCTGGCCCCGCTGCGTACCGCCGTCGCCCCCTTCGACACCGTCGGCCCCGACTACCGCTCCCCCTCGCTCGGCGCCCGCCGGCCGTCCCGGCTGCACGCCATCGAGGAACTCCCGATCGCGCTCGGCATGCTGCTCGTCGCGGACGGCGACTACCGGCACACGGTCCTCGGCTCGGTCAACTACGGCCGGGACTGCGACTCGATCGCCACCATGAGCGGCGCGATCGCGGGCGCGCTCCACGGCGAACGGCCGATCCCCGCCACCTGGGTGAACACGGTCGGCGAGGCAAGCCGGCTCGATCTGCACGCCCCCGCGCGGACGCTGGCGGACGTCGCCCGCGAGGTGTTCGCACGGGACACGGCCCGGCGCCGCGCACACGAGTCGGCGTTCACCGCGCTGGCGGGCACACCATGACGGTACGGGTGACCTGGGTGCAGCCCGAGGACCTGGTCGGGCACGAGCTGCGCCAGGCGGCCGAGGACGGCCGGGACGCGCGGGCGATCGCGCGCCGGTGGTACGAGGCGGGCGGCGCCCCCGCACCGGAGCGCGCGGGCGCGTCGACCGCTCCGGCACCCGAGCTGCGCGCCCTCGCCGAACGGCTGCTGGACGAACTCGCCCTGCTGGACTCGCCGTTGGACGGCGACGAGCCGACGGACCTGCCCGCGATCCGGGCCGCCTGCCCCGACTGGCCCGCCCCCCGCACGGACCTGCCCGCGGTGAGCCACGACCGGCTGCACGCCGCCTGGCTGGGCCGGGCCGCCGGCTGCCTGCTCGGCAAGCCCGTCGAGAAACTTCCGCTGGCCGGCATCCGCGCACTGGCCCGCGCCACCGGGAACTGGCCGCTCACCACCTGGTTCACCGCCAAGGGGCTGCCCGCCGAGCTGGCCGCCACCTACCCCTGGAACCGCCGCTCCGCGTCCACCTCCCTGGCCGAGAACATCGACGGCATGCCGGAGGACGACGACCTCAACCACCCTCTGCTCACGGTGCTGTTGCTCCAGCGGCACGGCCCGTCCTTCACCACCGCCGACCTCGCCCGGCTCTGGCTCGACGAGCTTCCGGCGGGCCGGACGTTCACCGCCGAGCGGATCGCGTACCGCAATCTGCTCGACGGCATCGAGCCCCCGCACACCGCCCGGTACCGCAACCCGTTCCGGGAGTGGATCGGTGCGCAGATCCGGGCCGACGTGCATGGCTGGACGCATCCCGGTGACCCGTCGGCCGCGGCGGAGCAGGCGCATCGGGACGCCGTCCTCACCCATACCGCCAACGGGGTGTACGGGGCGATGTTCACCGCCGCGGCGCTCGCCGAGGCGGCCGGCGGCGAAACCGGTGTACACGGCTGCCTGGCCGCCGGGCTGCGCGTCGTACCGCCTCGTTCCCGGTTCGCGCACGCGGTGCGATTCGGTGTCGCGGCGGCCCGCGGCCACGGCGATTTCGACGCCGTGGCCGACCGGCTGCACGCCGAGTACGGCGGCCACCACTGGGTCCATGTGCTGCCCAATGCCACACTGCTCGCCGCCGCCCTGACCCACGCCGACGGCGACTTCTCCGGCTCCGTCTGCCGTGCGGTGTCGGGTGGCTGGGACACCGACTCCAACGGCGCGACCGCCGGTTCGCTCGCCGGCCTGCTGGCCGGCAGCCCCGGCGCGCTGCCCGACCGCTGGACCGCCCCGCTGAAGAACCGCCTGGCCACGTCCGTGCCCGGCTTCGACTCCATCGGCTTCGACGCACTCGCCGAACAGACCCACCGGCTCACCCATGAGGAGGCACTCCGCCCATGACCGGCATCGCGGTGCTCGGCAGCACCCATATGGACCTTGTCGCATACACCGCACGGGCCCCGGAACTCGGAGAGACCGTCACCGGGCGGGAGTTCCGCACCGTGCCCGGCGGCAAGGGCGCCAACCAGGCGGTGGCCGCCGCCCGTGCGGGCGGCGAGGTGACCATGATCGGCGCGGTCGGCGACGACGCGTACGGCACCCTGCTGCGGTTCACCCTGGAGCACGCGGGCGTCGACACCGATCTGCTGCACACCGCCGAAGGCCCCAGCGGCACCGCGCACATCGTCGTGGACGACATGGGCTCCAACTCCATCGTGGTGATCCCCGGCGCCAATGGCACCGTCACCGCGCTCGGCCCCGGCGAAATGGCCGCCATCGCCGGCGCCGATCTGCTGCTCCTCCAGCTGGAGCTGCCGCTGTCCGCCGTGGCGGAGGGCGCGCGCGTGGCCCACGCCCAGGGCGTACGGACCATCCTCACCCCGTCCCCCGTGCAGCCGCTGCCCGCCGAGCTCCTCGACTGCGTCGACCTGCTGATCCCCAACGAGCACGAGGCGGCCGCGCTCACCGGCGCCTCGGATCCCCGTGCGGCGGCGCAGATCCTGCTCAGCCAGGTCCCGGCCGTCGTCCTCACACTCGGCCCGAAGGGCTGCCTGTACGCGGCCCGGGGCGGCGAACCCGTCCTCTTCCCCGCCCCCGAGGTCACCGCCGTCGACACCACCGGGGCCGGGGACACCTTCGTCGGCACGCTGGCCGTGGCGCTCGGCGAGCGGCGGCCCGTTCCCGAGTCACTGGCCTGGGCCTCGTCCGCCGCCGCGCTCTGTGTGCAGAGGCCGGGCGCCTCGGCCTCCATGCCGTACCGCGGCGAGATCGACGCCGCATGAACGCGCCCGCGCAGGCACCCCTGACCGGACTACGGGTCATCGACCTCGCCACGCTCTTCGCGGGCCCCCTCTCCGCCACCATGCTCGGCGACTTCGGTGCGGAGGTGATCAAGGTGGAGCATCCGCGCAGGCCCGATCCGTCGCGCGGGCACGGCCCGACGAAGGACGGTGTCGGCCTGTGGTGGAAGCTGCTCGGCCGCAACAAGCGCAATCTGACCCTCGATCTGTCCAGCCCCGGCGGCCGCGACATCCTGCTCCGGCTGGCCGCCGGGACCGATGTGATCATCGAGAACTTCCGGCCCGGGACGCTGGAGCGCTGGGGCCTGGGCTGGGATGAGCTGCACGCGGTCAATCCGCGGCTGGTGCTGGCCAGGGTCACCGGCTTCGGCCAGTTCGGCCCGTACGCGCACCGCCCCGGCTTCGGCACCCTGGCCGAGGCGATGAGCGGGTTCGCCGCGATCACCGGGGAACCGGACGGACCGCCCACGCTCCCGCCGTTCGGGCTCGCCGACTCGATCGCGGCGCTGGCCACCGCGTACGCCGTGATGGCCGCTCTCGCCGGACGCGACAGGACCGGGGAGGGGCAGATCGTCGACATGGCGATCATCGAGCCGATCCTGACGGTGCTGGGGCCGCAGCCCGTCTGGTACGACCAGCTCGGTTACGTGCAGCCGCGCACCGGCAACCGCTCCCGCAACAACGCGCCGCGCAACACGTACCGCACCTCCGACGGGCACTGGGTCGCGGTCTCCACCTCCGCCCAGTCGATCGCCGAGCGGGTGATGCGCCTGGTCGGCCGGCCCGAGCTGATCGACGAACCCTGGTTCGGCTCCGGCACCACCCGCGCCGAGCACGCCGACGAACTCGACGGGGCGGTCGGGAACTGGGTCGCCCGGCACACCCGTGAGGAGGCGGTCGCCGCCTTCGAGAAGGCGGAGGCGGCCATCGCGCCGATCCACGGCATCCAGGACGTGATGGAGGACCCGCAGTACCGGGCCCTGGGCTCCATCGCCGAGATCGACGACCCCGAGCTGGGACCGCTGAGAATGCAGAACGTCCTGTTCCGTCTCTCCGGGACACCCGGCGCGATCCGCTGGGCGGGCCGGCCGCACGGCGCGGACACCGAGGAGATCCTGACCGGGCTGGGGCTGTCGGGCCCGGAGATCGCCGCGCTGCGTGCGGAGAACGTCCTGTGACGGCGGCGGTCCCGCTCACCCTGCTCTACGTCCCCGGCGACCGGCCGGAGGTGGTGCGCAAGGCACGCGACGCGGGCGCGGACGTGGTGATCGTCGACCTGGAGGACGCGGTCGCACCGGACCGCAAGGAGTACGCGCGGTCGGCCACCGCCGAGCTCCTGTCCGAACCGGCCGCGGACCCGGCCGTACCGATCCACGTCCGGGTCCACACCGAGGCGGACATCCTCGCCCTGGCCGGGCTGCCGGGCCTCGCCGAACTCCGGCTGCCCAAGATCACACACGCGGCGTCCGTCCATCACATCGCGGCTGTGGCACCGGGGGTCGCACTCTGTCCGCTGCTGGAATCGGCGCTCGGCATCGAGCACGCGTACACCGTCGCCGCCTCCCATCCCCAGGTGCGCTCCATCGCCCTGGGCGAGGCGGACCTCCGGGCGGATCTGGGGCTGCGGGAGGACGCCGGGCTCGACTGGTCGCGCAGTCGGGTCGTGGTCGCCGCCCGCGCGGCCGGAATCGCGCCCCCCACCCAGTCGGTGTTCACGGACGTACGGGACCTGGACGGACTGGCCAGGTCCTGCGCGCACGGCCGGACACTGGGGTTCCTGGGCCGGTCCGCGATCCATCCCCGCCAGCTCCCGGTCATCGAGCGGGCGTTCCGCCCGACGGCACAGGAGGTCGAGGCGGCGGCGGAGATCCTGGAGGCGGCCACGGCGGACGAGGGCGCGCTCGCCCTCCCGGACGGCCGGTTCGTCGACGCGGCGGTAGTGGCCTCGGCCCGCCGCACACTGGCGCTGGCACGGAGGGCCGGGTGACGGTGAGGCGCCGGACGGGGGACGCGGCCGCGGGCCGACACAGAGCGTGGGGCCCCGAACCGTCCGGTTCGGGGCCCCACGCACCAGCGCATACGGCTCAGCCGTTCTTCGCCGCCTCCGCGGTGCCGCTCTTCGCCGCCCCGGTGCCTTCCTTCTCCGGCACCTCCGCGGCGCTGTCCTCGGCCCGCTCGACGCCACCGTCCGCATCCGCGTCGGCGGTCGCGTCCGCGGTCACGTCCGCCGTGGCGGCAGCGTCCTTCTTCGCGTCCTCGGCGCCTTCGGCGTCCGCCTCGTCCTCGGCGGCGCCCGGCTCCACGATCTCCTCGCGCCCCGGCCGCACCTTCGCCGAGATCACCATGTACAGCACCGCCAGCACGAAGACGATCAACGCGGTCCACACATTGAGCCGCAGGCCCAGGATGTGGTGGGCCTCGTCGACCCGCATGTACTCGATCCAGGCCCGCCCGGCGCAGTACGAGGCGACGTACAGCGCGAACGCCCGGCCGTGTCCGAGCTTGAAGCGGCGGTCCGCCCAGATCACCAGCAGGGCGACGCCGACGCACCACAGCGACTCGTACAGAAACGTCGGGTGGTACGTACCGGCGACCCGGTTGGGGCCCTCGCTGATCTTCAGCGCCCACGGCACATCGGTCGGCCTGCCGTACAGCTCCTGGTTGAACCAGTTGCCCCAGCGGCCGCAGGCCTGGGCGAGGGCGATGCCGGGCGCGAGCGCGTCGGCCCAGGCCGGCAGCGGGATGCCGCGGCGGCGGCAGCCGATCCAGGCACCGACGGCGCCGAGGGCGATCGCGCCCCAGATGCCGAGGCCGCCCTGCCAGATCTTGAAGGCGTCGACCCAGTTCTCACCCTCGCTGAAGTACAGCTGGTAGTCGGTGATCACGTGGTAGAGCCGGCCTCCGACGAGGCCGAAGGGCACGGCCCAGACGGCGATGTCGGCAACAGTGCCGGCTCTGCCGCCCCGGGCGATCCAGCGCTTGTTGCCGAACCAGACGGCGACGAAGACACCGATGATGATGCAGAACGCGTAGCCGCGGAGCGGGATCGGGCCGAGATTGATCACGCCGGTCGACGGACTGGGAATGTAGGCAAGGTCCATGGCAAGGTCGACGCTACCTTGCCGGGTGGGGCGTTCGGCAACACACCCGGCAACGTCTGGGTAACGGGCAGGTCATCGGTTCCTCCGGCGTTTCCCCTGCCGGACACCGGTCAGGAGCCCGGCGGCGCCGGGGTGACCGTGCCCGGCTTCTTGCCCTTGTTGGCCTCGGCGACCCACTTCTTCAGGTTCGCCGCGGTGATGGGTTCGGTCCCCTTCTTGGGGAAGATCGGCTCCCCGTTGAGCAGCGCGGTCGGCGTGCCCTGGAATCCGCCCTTCTGGAACGCCGTGTTGGACTTCTTCACCCAGCTGTCGTGCTTGCCGTCGTCCACACAGCTGCGGAAGACGGGGGTGTCGAGCCCCGGGACCTTTCCGGCGAGCTCGACCAGCTTGGCGTTGTCGGCGAAGGCGTCGTCGGACTCCGGCGGCTGGTTGCGGTAGAGGATGTCGTGGTAGGCGGGGAATTTGCCGGCGCCCTGTGCGCAGGCCGCCGCGTTGGCCGCCCGCAGCGAACCGCTGCCGCCGAGATTGCCGTCGATGATCGTGGCGAGGTGGTACTCGACCTTGATCTGTCCGCTGTTCTCCAGCTGGTGGACCGTGTCCCTGAACACGTTCTCGAACTGGGCGCAGACCGGGCAGCGGAAGTCCTCCCAGATGGTGAGCGTCGACGGGGCGTTGTCCGCGCCCACCCGGATGGCCAGGCTGTCCTTGCCGGTCGCGCCGGACGGTGCGACGACGGGACCGGCCGTCTTGCTCTTGCCGCCCTTGCCGCCTGTGTTCGCGGCGATCACGCCGACGACGGCGGCCAGTGCCAGCACACCCACCACGGCGCTGCTGACGATCAGCGTGCGCCTGCGGCGCTCGTGCGCCTTGTCGCGCTCACGCCGCTGGACGAGCCGGTCTCGCGCGGCCCTTTTTCCCTGTTCGTTCTTCTCGCTCACACCCGCAGCAACGACCCGGGGAGGCACGTGCGTGCCTCCCCGGGACCAGGTCCACCCGTTCGGGTGACGCCCGATTCAGCGCTTTCGAACGCCTTCGGCGAGTTCGCCCGCCAGGGAGCGGACCGCCGCCAGGCCCGCCTCCTCGTCGGGGGCGTCGAGCATGCCCTTGACGAAGGCGGAGCCGACGATCACTCCGTCGGCGAAGCCCGCGACCTCGGCGGCCTGCCGGGCGTTGGAGACCCCGAGGCCGACGCAGACCGGGAGGGACGTGGTGGCGCGGGTGCGCCGGACCAGGTCCTGCGCCTGCTCGCCGACGGACTCACGGGTGCCGGTGACACCCATCAGCGAGGCCGCGTAGACGAAGCCGGAGCCGGCCGCGGTGATGGTGGCGAGGCGCTCGTCCCTGCTGCTCGGCGCGACGACGAAGACGGTCGCGAGACCGTGCTTGCCCGCGTGCTCGCGCCACAGCTCGGACTCCTGGACCGGCAGGTCCGGCAGGATGCACCCGGCGCCGCCGGCCTCGGCGAGCTCGGCCGTGAAGCGCTCGACGCCGTACCGGTCGATCGGGTTCCAGTACGTCATGACGAGGATCGGGACCCCGGTCGCCTCGTACGCCTCACGGACCGTGCGCATCACGTCGGCGATCTTCACACCGCCGCGCAGGGCGATGTCGTCGGCGGTCTGGATGACCGGGCCGTCGAGCACCGGGTCGCTGTGCGGCAGTCCGACCTCGACGATGTCCGCGCCGCCCGCCACGACCGCCTTCACGGCGGCGATCGCGCCGTCGACGGTCGGGAAGCCGGCCGGGAGGTACGCGATGAGCGCGGCCCGGTTCTCCGCCTTCGCCCGGGCGAGGGAGGAACTCAGCAATTCGACGTTGCCGCTCATGTGGTGATCTCCTCTTCCCCGTCGGCCGCGTCGGCCTCGACGATCCCGTCGGCGCCGCCGTACAGCCCGAAGTAGCGGGCCGCCGTGTCCATGTCCTTGTCGCCGCGGCCGGACAGATTGACCACGAGCAGTCCGTCCTTGCCGAGCTCCCGGCCGACCTCCAGGGCTCCGGCCAGCGCGTGGGCGCTCTCGATGGCCGGAATGATCCCCTCGGTGCGGGAGAGGAGGCGCAGCGACTGCATGGCGGCGTCGTCGGTGACCGCGCGGTACTCGCCGCGGCCGACGTCCTTGAGGTACGCGTGCTCCGGGCCGATGCCCGGGTAGTCGAGCCCGGCCGAGATGGAGTACGGCTCGGTGATCTGGCCCTCGTCGTCCTGGAGGACGTAGCTGCGCGAGCCGTGCAGGATGCCGGGCTCGCCCGCGGTCAGGGTCGCCGCGTGTTCGCCGGTCTCCACCCCGTGTCCGGCGGGCTCGCAGCCGATCAGCCGGACGTGGGCGTCCGGGATGAAGGCGTGGAAGAGCCCGATGGCGTTGGAGCCGCCGCCGACGCAGGCGATCGCGGCGTCCGGCAGCCGGCCGGTCCGCTCCAGGATCTGGCGGCGGGCCTCGACGCCGATGACGCGGTGGAAGTCGCGGACCATGGCGGGGAAGGGGTGCGGCCCCGCGACGGTGCCGAAGAGGTAGTGCGTGCGGTCCACGTTGGCGACCCAGTCGCGGAACGCCTCGTTGATGGCGTCCTTCAGGGTCCTGGAGCCGGACTTCACGGCAATGACCTCGGCGCCGAGCATCCGCATCCGCGCCACGTTCAGCGCCTGCCGCTCGGTGTCGATCTCACCCATGTAGATGGTGCATTCGAGGCCGAAGAGCGCGCAGGCGGTCGCGGTGGCGACGCCGTGCTGGCCGGCGCCGGTCTCGGCGATGACCCGTGTCTTGCCCATGCGCTTCGTGAGCAGCGCCTGGCCCAGCACGTTGTTGATCTTGTGCGAGCCGGTGTGGTTCAGGTCCTCGCGCTTGAGGAAGATCCGGGCGCCGCCCGCGTGCTCGGCGAAGCGCGGGACCTCGGTCAGCGCGCTGGGGCGGCCGGTGTAGTTGACCATGAGCTCGTTGAGCTCGGCGGCGAAGGCGGGGTCGGCCTTCGCCTTGTCGTACTCGACGGCGACCTCGTCCACGGCGGCGACGAGCGCCTCCGGGATGAACTTGCCGCCGAAGGCACCGAAGTACCCCTCGGCGCTGGGGATCAGACCCTCCGGGTCCGGGATGAAGAAGTCAGATGACATCCGACGTGCTCCTCGACATTGCAATGGGTGGGTTCACCGTATGCGCCGCGAGCGGAGCGCCGCCCGACCGGTCGGGCGGCGCGGTCGTACGTACGACAGCAGTGGTGCGGGTACGTCGGCCGGGGCTCGCTACAGCGCGGACCCCGTGCGCCATCGCATGCCGTTGACCTGGCCGGGCTCGTCGCCGATCACGTAGCGCACCCGTCGGCCGTGCACGCGCCGGGCCGGGGCGCGGCAGCCGCGATGCCAGAAGGGCGGCGCGCACCGCCTCGCCCGGGGGTGGTGGGAGACGAGCGGGCGCCGCCCGCGTGCCGACGGCACGTACGCGTCCCGGGCCGTCGTACCGGCGGGGCGCAGGCCCGGCCGGAGACGGGACGCGGGACGGTCGGCGGACACGGTCGCGCTCAGCTCCGACCGTGGCGGAGCGCCGGGTGGGCGCCCGCGGCGACCAGGTCGGCGACGGCCGCGCGCGGGTCGCGGCCGGTGACCAGCGATTCGCCCACGAGCACCGCGTCGGCGCCCGCGTTGGCGTACGCGATCAGGTCGTGCGGACCGCGGACGCCGGACTCGGCGACCTTGACGATGTGGTTCGGGATCTCGGGAGCGACGCGCTCGAAGGTGGAGCGGTCGACCTTGAGGTCCTTCAGGTTGCGCGCGTTGACACCGATGATCTTCGCTCCGGCGTCCACGGCGCGCTCCGCCTCCTCCTCGTCGTGCGCCTCGACCAGCGGCGTCAGACCGATGGACTCGGCGCGCTCGATCAGGGAGACCAGGGCCTCCTGGTCGAGGGCCGCGACGATCAGCAGGGCGAGGTCGGCGCCGTGGGCGCGGGCCTCCCAGAGCTGGTACGAGGTGACGATGAAGTCCTTGCGCAGGACCGGGATGTCGACTTTGGCACGGACGGCCTCCAGGTCGGCGAGCGAGCCGCCGAAGCGGCGCTCCTCCGTGAGGACCGAGATGACGGACGCACCGCCGGCCTCGTAGTCCGCGGCGAGCGCGGCCGGGTCGGCGATCGCGGCAAGGGCCCCCTTGGAGGGGCTTGAGCGCTTGACCTCGCAGATGACGGTCACGCCCTCGCCGCGCAGGACGGCGACTCCGTCCTTGGCCGCCGGAGCGCGCGCCGCGCGTTCCTTCAGCTCGTCGAGGCTGACACGCGCCTGCCGCTCTGCGAGGTCGGCGCGTACGCCGTCGATGATCTCGTCGAGCACACTCACGCGAGCGGCCCCCTTCCGGGACGGTGATGAGGGAACAGGATCAGCCATGTCAATGCTATCCGCAGGAGGCCAAAGGGCCCGAATCCAGTGGGTGAATGTCCCACTACCTGGGCATTCAAGGCGCCAATACCGAGCCGAACGGCAGATTCCGGACGACCGAGAAGACCAGCAGCACCGCCCCGGTCCCCCACCAGACGGCGGGCTTCGCGGCCAGGCTCATGGGCCTTCCCCGGGCGGCGCGGGCCATCCAGACCACCCAGAGGACGGCGAAAATCCCGTAGCCGGCGACGGCGAGCGCGTTGGAGCCGAGGGCGGCGGCGATGTCGCCGTGCGCGACGGCGTGCGCGCTGCGCAGCCCGCCGCAGCCCGGACAGTACAGGCCGGTGAACCGGAGCAGCGGGCAGACCGGGTAGTGGCCCGGTTCGTTGGGGTCGACGGAGCCCACGTAGCCGAAGGCGCCGACGACAGCCGCCATGACGCCCACCGGGACGGCGAGCCGCCGCACGCGCGAGGCGGGGGCGGGAGCCGGCGGGAAGACCGGCGGGTACGGACGGCCGGGCGCCGGCGGGGGGCCGGGGGCGGGCGGTGCGGCGGCTGGAGTAGGCGTTGCGTCCACCCGGTGATTGTCCCCGCTGACGCGGAGAGGCGCAGCCCGGACCGGGCTGCGCCTCGCACGCGTACGGGGTACCGCGTGCGTCAGGAGATCTGGGCCTGCGCGGCAGCGGCCCTGGCACGGGCCATCTCCTCCGACTCCTTCGGCATGCCGAGACCCGCGGCCTTCATCACGAGGCCGACGATCCCGCCGAGGAGGATGACGGCGATACCGGCCCAGAAGCCGATCGGGTTGGCCGCGACCATGAAGACGCCTGCGGCACAGAATCCGATGAAGGAGATGATGACACCGGTCCAGGCGGCCGGGGTGTGTCCGTGGCTGCTGCCCGCCATGAGTTGCTCCTTGTTGGTGATGCGCTGTTGGTATCGCTGTACGCAAAGCTGGTGCCGCTGTTGGTGCCGCTGTGCTGAAAGCTCGGCCTCATTGTCCCGTACGCGCAGGTAGGACGTGAGCTCGGGGGTCATGCCTCGCGCGTCAGGTCCTCGCCGCGGTCCAGGGCCTTCCACAGGTCCTCGGGCCGGTCCGGGTCCGGGGCGGTCCGGGCGGCCTTGCGGGGGCGGGGGGTGCCGTCCCGTTCGTACCGCCCCGACATGGTCGGCCAGAGCTTCCCGTACCGCAGGGCGAGCAGTCCGGCGAGGAGGATCAGCAGGCCGCCGCCCGCGGTGACGTAGGGCCACACGGTGTGGCTGAGGGCCTCGATGGTCGCCGAGGCGTCGCCGGTGGTCCGGGCGGCCTTCTCGTCGAGCGCCGTGCTGTCGGAGGCGCCGAGGTAGGCGCTCAGTCCGGCGCCGAGGCCGCTGAGGGCGAGGAGCCCCGAGACGATCAGCCGCCCGCCGCTGCGGACGGCGAAGACGGCGACGAGGGCGGCCAGGCCGACGATGGCGAGGGCGGCCGGGAGGCCGGTGACGTCCTGGCCGTCGGCGGTCAGCGGCAGGGAGCCGCCGCCGACGGCCGCCCGGCCCTCGGCCCACGTCTGGCCGGAGGCGAGGAGGACGACGGTGGCACCGGCCGCCCCGAGGAGCAGGCCGGCGGCCAGGCTGCGGCGGCTTCCTGCGGCGTCGGACGCGGTTGCCGCTCGGGCACGGGGCTGGGGTACGGGGACAGCACTCACGTACCCCACTATCCCTTACCGCCTCACGCTCCGCGGAGCCGGTTGGCCGTATGCACCGCCCGGAGCACGGCCGCGGCCTTGTTGCGGCACTCGGTGTCCTCGGCCACCGGGTCGGAGTCGGCGACGACACCCGCTCCGGCCTGGACGTACGCCGTGCCGTCGCGGAGCAGGGCGGTGCGGATCGCGATGGCGGTGTCGGAGTCCCCGGCGAAGTCGAGGTAGCCGACGCAGCCTCCGTACAGCCCGCGGCGGGTCGGTTCGAGCTCCTCGATGATCTGCATCGCACGCGGTTTGGGGGCGCCGGAGAGCGTGCCCGCGGGGAAGCACGCGGTGAGGACGTCGAAGGCGGTGCGGCCCTCGGCGACGCGGCCGGTGACGGTGGAGACGATGTGCATCACGTGCGAGTACCGCTCGATCGACATGAAGTCGACGACCTCGACGGTGCCGGGTTCGCAGACCCGTCCCAGGTCGTTGCGGCCGAGGTCCACGAGCATCAGGTGCTCGGCGCGTTCCTTGGGGTCGGCGAGGAGCTCCTCGGCGAGGGCCTGGTCCTCCTGCGGGGTGGCGCCGCGGTGCCTGGTCCCGGCGATCGGGTGGACCATGGCGCGCCCGTCCTCGACCTTGACGAGGGCTTCCGGACTGGAGCCGGCGACGTCGAAGCCGTCGAAGCGGAAGAGGTACATGTACGGCGACGGGTTGGTGGCGCGCAGCACCCGGTAGACGTCCAGCGCGCTCGCCGTGCACGGGGTCTCGAAGCGCTGGGAGGGAACGACCTGGAAGGCCTCGCCGGCCCTGATGCGTTCCTTCACGTCCTCGACGGCGCCCTGGTACGCCTCGCCGCCCCACAGCGCGGTGTACGGGGGGAGCTCGGACGGCGGGAGGACGGCGGGGGCGTTCTCGACGGGGCGCGAGAGGTCCCGCTCCATGGCGTCGAGACGGGCGACGGCGTCCGCGTACGCCTCGTCGACGCCGGTCGCGAGGTCGTTGTGGTTGATCGCGTTGGCGATCAGCAGGACGCTGCCGTCCCAGTGGTCGAGTACGGCCAGGTCCGAGGTGAGCAGCATCGTCAGCTCGGGGAGGTGGAGGTCGTCCTCCACGCTGTCGCCGATCTTCTCCAGGCGGCGCACGATGTCGTAGCCCAGGTAGCCGACCATGCCGCCGGTGAACGGGGGCAGTCCGTCGTCGACGACCAGGTCGTGCGGGGTGTGCAGGGTCTCGATGGTGGCGCGCAGGGCCCGCAGCGGGTCCCCGTCGACGGGGACGCCGACGGGCGGGGTGCCCAGCCAGTGCGCCTGCCCGTCGTGTGTGGTGAGGGTGGCGGCGCTGCGTACCCCGATGAAGGAGTAGCGCGACCAGGTGCGGCCGTTCTCCGCGGATTCGAGGAGGAAGGTCCCGGTGCGCTCGCCCGCGAGTTTGCGGTAGAGGCCGACCGGGGTGTCGCCGTCGGCCAGGAGCCGGCGGCTGACGGGGATGACGCGCCGGTCGACGGCCAGCTTGCGGAAGGTGTCGAGATCCATGGCGGCTGACCCTACTGGGCGAGCGGGAGGACGTCGGCGTCGAAGCAGGTGCGGTCGCCGGTGTGGCAGGCGGCCCCCGTCTGGTCGACCTGGACGAGAACGGTGTCGGCGTCGCAGTCGAGGGCGACGGACTTGACCTGCTGGATGTGGCCCGAGGTGTCGCCCTTGA
Source organism: Streptomyces sp. NPDC057963 (assembly GCF_042887155.1). Taxonomy (NCBI): domain Bacteria; kingdom Bacillati; phylum Actinomycetota; class Actinomycetes; order Kitasatosporales; family Streptomycetaceae; genus Streptomyces; species Streptomyces sp. NPDC057963. Next base: position 256,985 of record NZ_JBHVPX010000008.1, on the reverse strand, counting down.
CCCAGTATTCCTGGCGGCTGCGGGACCAGTAGGTGCAGCGGCCGGTGGTGAGGGTGCGGTGCAGCGCCTCGTCGTCCATCCAGCCGAGCATCAGTACCTCGCCGGTGTCGTACTGCTGGGCGATCGCCGGGACGAGGCCGTCGGCGCCGCGCTTGAGGCGGGCGGCGACGGCCGGGTCGAGGTTGCCGGACGGCGGCGGGGTGCTGGACGTGGGCGCGCTGGTCATGTGCCCATTGTGCCGTGGGCGGGGCAGCGGTCCGGTACGGCGTCCACTGGGCGGACCGCGTGCGGCGGTCGTACGCTGGCGACCATGTCGACCCATGCGAAGCGCGAACGACTTCTGCTCGCCGACCTGTTGGAGGCGGCGGGCCCAGAGGCCCCGACCCTGTGCCACGGCTGGACCACCCGGGACCTGGCGGCCCATGTGGTGGTCCGCGAGCGCCGGCCGGACGCGGCGGGAGGGGCCGTGCTGGGGGTGCTCAAGAACCGCCTCGAACGGGTGCAGGCGGAGTACACGGCGAAGCCGTACGAGGAGCTGATCCAGCTGATCCGTACCGGGCCGCCGCGGATGTCCCCGTTCGGCCTCAAGCAGATCGACGAGGCCGCCAACACCGTCGAGTTCTACGTCCACGCGGAGGATGTGCGCCGGGCCCAGCCGGACTGGTCGCGGCGTGAGCTGGACCCGGTCTTCGCCGATGTGCTGTGGTCGCGCGCCGAGAGGACGGCCCGGCTGCTGGGGCGCAAGTCCCCGGTGGGGCTGGTGCTGCGCCGCCCGGACGGCCAGACGGTGGTGGCGCACAAGGGCACCCCGGTGGTGACGGTCACCGGCGAGCCGGGCGAGCTGCTGCTCTTCGTGTTCGGGCGGCAGGACGAGGCGGCGGTGGGCCTCGACGGCGACAAGGAGGCGGTGGCCCGGCTGCACACGGCGGAGCTGGGCATGTAGGGGGCCGGCCGCGCGCACTCCCCGGGTCAGCGGGGGAGTTCCGCGCGGCGCAGCCGGGTGAAGAACAGACCGGCCGTCGCCCCTGCCGCGCACACCGCTGCGCTGGTGACGAAGACCGGGCCCGTCCCCCAGGCGGCGACGGCGGCTCCCGTGACCGGATAGCTGAGCGGGGCGATCGCGTGGGTGAAGAGCGTCGAGACGGAGGTGACCCGGCCCAGGTAGGCGGGTTCGGCGGTGGTCTGGGTCAGGGCGCCGCACAGGGAGCCGCCGAGTCCGGCGAAGAGCCCGATGCAGACGGCGACGGCGACGGCGAGGCCCAACGAGGGCGCGTAGGCCAGGGCCGCGATGGCGACCGCGCTGATCAGCACCATCAGGCACATCACCAGGCCGGCCCGCGGCACCCGGCCGCGCACGGCGAGCAGCAGGGCCGACGCACCGGCACCGATGCCGAACCCGGCGACCACCCAGCCCATGCCGGACGCCCCCCAGCCGCGCTCCCCCGCGAGCAGGATCAGGCCGAGGTTGAGCGGCCCGGTGAAGCCCAGCTCGCCGACGGCGGTGACGAGCATCAGCGGCCCGAGCACCGGGTGGCGGCGGATGTGGCGCAGCCCGTCGGCCAGTTCGCGCCAGGCGCTGCCGGACGGTTCGGCGCTCTCCCGGGCGGGCAGCGGGCTGATCCGCAGGGACAGGAGCAGCGGCAGCGACACGGCGAAGAGCGCCCCGGCCGCCGCGAACGCGAGCGCCGGGCCGCCGACGGCCACCGCGACGCCTCCGAGCGGGGCTCCGACGACATTGGCGGTGCGGGCGGCGAGTCCGCGCAGCCCCTGCACGCGGGCCAGCTGCCCGGCGGCGGTGATCCGGGGCGGCAGGGCGCCGACGGCGGGCAGGAAGAGGGCGTCGACCACGCCGAAGACGAGCGCGACGGCGATCAGCATCCACACGGCGGGCGAGGTGAGCAGCAGCGCGCCCGCCAGGCCCAGGACGACCAGACAGCGGGCGGCGTCGCTGCCGATGACGACGCGGCGCGGTCCGATCCGGTCGGCGAGCACTCCCCCGCCGAGCATCAGCAGGGCTCGGGGTATGGAGCCGACGGCGAGCACGAGCCCGGTCTGGGAGGCGCTGCCGGTGCGGGCGGCGGCCCAGGCGAGCGCCATGTAGTAGACGCTGTCGCCGATCATCGACGCGGTGTAGGCGCCGAGCCAGCGCAGGATGTTGCCGTCGCGGTGGGCGGGGCGTTCGGGAGCTTTCGCGGTAGTGCCGGTTCCGGTGTCGCTGCCGGTTCCGGTGTCGGTGTCGGTCATGAAGGTGTCCTCTCGGGGCGCCGGCTCAGGTGCGGAACGGGAATGCGTACAGGTGCAGGGCGACGTTCCCGCGCCCTTCCGTTCGGGGCGCCGGGTCAGGTGCGGAACGGGAACGCGTACAGGTGCAGGGCGACGTTCTCGCGCCCTTCCGTTCAGGGCGCCGGGTCAGGTGCGGAACGGGAACGCGTACAGGTGCAGGGCGACGTTCTCGCGCCCTTCCGTGTCTCCTGCCTCGTCACGGGCGCGGCCGAGGTCCTCGTACCGGTTGATCAGCTGGTGCACCTCGCGGCTGAGCGCGGCGAGCTCCTCGGAGGTGAGCCGGGCCAGGTACTCGGAGCCGGAGGCGGCGCTGCGCCACTCCTGTGGCCAGCTCGGGGCCGAGTCGATGTAGCGGCGGTACAGCTCGACGTGCTGGTCGAACGAGAGCCGGCCGACAGCGGCGTGCGTGGCGGCCTTCTCGGGCGCGTCACTGAAGTCCTCGGTGTGGAAGTTCACCCCCTTCGAGGCGGGCTGCCACCAGCGCTCGCGGCCGTCCTTGCCCTGCTGCTCGGCCTCCTCGATCAGGCCGTGGTCGGCGAGTTTGCGCAGGTGGTAGCTGACCAGTGAGACCGCCTCGTCGACCTGCTCGGCGAGCTGGGAGGCGGTGGCCTTCCGGGAGATGTAGAGCGCCCGGTAGAGCTTCATTCGCAGGGGGTGTCCGAACGCCTTGAGGGTCTCCAGGTCCGAGATCCGGCGCGGTTCGTTGCTTGCCATGCCCCTCACCGTAGATAGAAAAGAAAAATTGCGCAAGCTTTGTTGCGCAATAAAAGTTGCAGGATTCGGCTGCGGTGCCCGGCGGCCGGAGGGACGGAGAGACCGGCGGCCGGAGGCAGGAGAGAGGGGGAACGGCCCTCGAAACGCCGATCGCCGGGCGGAGCCGAAAAATCGGCTCCGCCCGGCGATCGATGAGCGCTTGGGCGCTGCGGTCAGCGGACCGGGTGTCCGGCCTCCCTGAGCGCGCCCTTGACCTCGGAGATCCGCAGGTCGCCGAAGTGGAAGACGGACGCGGCGAGCACCGCGTCGGCCCCCGCCGCGATGGCCGGGGCGAAGTCCGCGAGCCGGCCCGCGCCGCCGGAGGCGATGACGGGGACGGTCACGTGCTCCCGTACCGCCGTGATCATCTCGGTGTCGTAGCCGTCCTTCGTGCCGTCGGCGTCCATCGAGTTGAGCAGGATCTCGCCCGCGCCCAGTTCGGCGGCCCGGTGCGCCCACTCGACGGCGTCGATGCCGGTGCCCTTGCGGCCGCCGTGCGTGGTGACCTCGAAGGTGCCCGCGGGCGTGCGCCGGGCGTCCACGGAGAGCACCAGGACCTGGCGGCCGAAGCGCTCGGCGATCTCCCGGAGGAGGTCGGGGCGGGCGATGGCCGCGGTGTTGACGCCGACCTTGTCGGCGCCGGCCCGCAGCAGCTTGTCGACATCGTCGGCGGTGCGGACTCCGCCGCCGACCGTGAGCGGGATGAAGACCTGCTCGGCGGTGCGGCGCACCACGTCGTAGGTGGTCTCGCGGTCGCCGCTGGACGCGGTGATGTCCAGGAAGGTCAGCTCGTCGGCACCCTCGGCGTCGTACAGCTTCGCCATCTCGACGGGGTCGCCCGCGTCGCGCAGGTTCTGGAAGTTGACGCCCTTGACGACCCGGCCGTTGTCGACGTCCAGGCACGGGATGACGCGTACCGCGAGAGTCACCGCACACCTGCCCGGTAGGCCTCGACCTCGACCTCGACGACCAGGCTCGGGTCCACGAAACCGGACACGATGATCATCGAAGCGGCGGGGCGGACGTCGTCGAAGAGCTCCTTGTGGGCGCGGCCGACCTCGTCCACGTCCCGGGCGTGCGTGAGGTACATCCGGGTGCGGACGACGTCCTCGCGGCCCAGTCCGGCCTGCTTCAGCGCGTCGAAGGCGACCTTGAAGGCGGTGACGGTCTGCTCGTACGGGCCGCCCGCGGAGATCTGCCCGTTCTCCACCGACGTGCAGCCGGCGACCAGGACCAGGCCGTTCGGCAGCTGCACCGCGCGGGAGTAGCCGAACTTCTCCTCCCAGGGGGCGTCGGAGGAGATGCGGTTGACGGAGCCGGTCATCCGGAGACCACCCGCAGCGCCTCTTCGAGGGTGAACGCCTTCGCGTACAGCGCCTTGCCGACGATCGCGCCCTCGACGCCGTCCGGGACGAGCGCGGCGATGGCCCGCAGGTCGTCCAGCGAGGAGACACCGCCGGAGGCGACGACGGGCTTGTCGGTGGCGGCGCAGACGTTCTTCAGGAGCTCCAGGTTGGGGCCCTGGAGCGTGCCGTCCTTGGCGATGTCGGTGACGACGTAGCGGGCGCAGCCCTCGGAGTCGAGGCGGGCGAGCGTCTCGTAGAGGTCGCCGCCGTCGCGGGTCCAGCCGCGGCCGCGCAGCGTCGTGCCGCGGACATCCAGACCGACGGCGATCTGGTCACCGTGCTCGGCGATGACCTTGGCGACCCACTCCGGGCTCTCCAGGGCGGCGGTGCCGAGGTTGACCCGGGTGCAGCCGGTGGCGAGGGCGGCGGCCAGCGAGGCGTCGTCGCGGATGCCGCCGGAGAGCTCGACCTTGATGTCCATGGAGCGGGCGACCTCGGCGATCCGCTCCCGGTTGTCGCCGGTGCCGAACGCGGCGTCCAGGTCGACGAGGTGCAGCCATTCGGCGCCCGCCTGCTGCCAGGCGAGGGCGGCCTGCAGGGGGTCACCGTAGGAGGTCTCGGAGCCGGACTCGCCGTGGACGAGGCGGACGGCCTGGCCGTCGCGGACGTCGACGGCGGGAAGGAGTTCAAGCTTCGGCATTACAGCGTCTCGATCCAGTTGGTCAGCAGCTGGGCGCCGGCATCGCCGGACTTCTCGGGGTGGAACTGGGTGGCCCACAGGGCGCCGTTCTCCACGGCCGCGACGAACGGCTCGCCGTGGGTGGCCCAGGTGACCCGGGGCGCGCGGATCTTGGCGTTGGTGACCTCCAGGCTCCAGTCGTGCACCGCGTAGGAGTGCACGAAGTAGAACCGGGCCTCGGGGTCGAGACCCGCGAAGAGCTGGGAGTCCTCGGGGGACCGCACGGTGTTCCAGCCCATGTGCGGGACGATCGGGGCCTTCAGCGGGGCGACGGTGCCGGGCCATTCGTCCAGCCCCTCCGTCTCCACACCGTGCTCGATGCCGCGTTCGAAGAGGATCTGCATGCCGACGCAGATGCCCATGACGGGACGGCCGCCCGCCAGCCTGCGGCCGATGACCCATTCACCGCGGGCCTTCTTCAGCCCCTCCATGCAGGCGGAGAAGGCGCCGACGCCGGGCACCAGCAGCCCGTCGGCGTTCATCGCCCTCTCGTAGTCGCGGGTGATCTCGACCTCCGCGCCGACGCGGGCGAGGGCCCGCTCGGCGGAACGGACGTTGCCGAAGCCGTAGTCGAAGACGACGACCTTCTTCTTGCCGCTCTTCACCTGGTCGCTCTTGTTCCGGTCGCTCACAAGTCGTACCTCAGTCCCAGAGTCCCTGGATCCGCATGACGCCTGCGACCAGGCACATCACGGAAGCGAGCCCGAGCAGGACGATGACTCCCTTGGGCATCTTCTGCTTCGAGAAGGAGTAGACCCCGCCGGCCAGGAAGAGGCCGACCAGGATCAGGATGGTGTTGAGGCCGGTCACAGCGCGCCCTTCGTGGAAGGAAGGATTCCGGCAGCGCGCGGGTCGTGCTCACTGGCGTAGCGCAGGGCGCGGGCGAGCGCCTTGAACTGGCACTCCACGATGTGGTGGGCGTTGCGCCCGTACGGCACGTGGACGTGCAGGGCGATCTGCGCCTGAGCGACGAAGGACTCCAGGATGTGCCGGGTCATCGTCGTGTCGTACGCGCCGATCATGGGCGCCATGTTCTCGGGCTCGGTGTGCACCAGGTACGGGCGGCCCGACAGGTCGACGGTGACCTGGGCCAGCGACTCGTCCAGCGGGACGGTGCAGTTGCCGAAGCGGTGGATGCCGACCTTGTCGCCGAGGGCCTGCTTGAACGCGGCGCCGAGCGCGAGGGCGGTGTCCTCGATGGTGTGGTGCGAGTCGATGTGCAGGTCGCCGTCGGTCTTGACCGTGAGGTCGAAGAGACCGTGCCGGCCGAGCTGGTCGAGCATGTGGTCGTAGAAGCCGACCCCGGTCGACACATCGACCTTGCCGGTGCCGTCCAGATTTATCTCGACGAGTACCGAGGTTTCCTTGGTGGTGCGTTCCACGCGGCCTACGCGGGGGCTCATGCGTCGTGCTCCTTCTTGGCGATCTCATGTGCAAGCGTGCGTACCGCATCGAGGAACGCGTCGTTCTCCGCCGGGGTGCCCGCGGAGACCCGCAGCCATCCCGGTACGCCGTTGTCCCGGACCAGGACGCCCCGGTCGAGGATTCGCTGCCAGGCGGTGTGGCTGTCGGCGAAGCGGCCGAACTGGACGAAGTTGGCGTCCGAGTCGGTGACGTCGTAGCCGAGCGCGCGCAGCTCCGTGACGATCCGGTCGCGCTCGCTCTTGAGCTGCGCGACGTATCCGAGCAGCGTATCGGTGTGCTCCAGGGCGGCGAGCGCGGTGGCCTGCGTGATGGAGGACAGGTGGTAAGGCAGCCGCACCAGCTGGACCGCGTCGACGACGGCCGGGTCGGCGGCGAGGTAGCCGAGGCGCAGTCCGGCGGCGCCGAACGCCTTGGACATGGTGCGCGAGAGCACCAGGTGCGGCCGGCCCTCGATCAGCGGGAGCAGCGAGGCGTGGTGGCTGAACTCGCCGTACGCCTCGTCGACGACGACCATCGACGGCCCGGCCGCCTGGGCCGCCTCGTACAGCGCGAGGACGGTGCCGGCGTCGACGGCGGTGCCGGTGGGGTTGTTGGGCGAGGTGATGAAGACGACGTCGGGCCGGTGCTCGGCGATGGCCCGCCGGGCGGCCTCGACGTCGATGGTGAAGTCCTCGTTGCGCGGTCCGGAGATCCAGCGGGTGCCGGTCCCGCGGGCGATGAGGGCGTGCATGGAGTACGAGGGCTCGAAGCCGATCGCGGTGCGCCCCGGGCCGCCGAAGGTCTGCAGCAGCTGCTGGAGCACCTCGTTGGAGCCGTTGGCGGCCCAGACGTTGGCGAGGGCGACGTCGTGTCCGGCGGTGCGGCTGAGGTAGCGGGCCAGTTCCGTACGGAGCTCGACGGCGTCCCGGTCGGGGTAGCGGTTGAGGTCGCGGGCGGCCTCGCGGACGCGCTCGGCGATCCGGTCGACGAGCGCCTCCGGCAGCGGGTAGGGGTTCTCGTTGGTGTTCAGCCGCACGGGTACGTCGAGCTGCGGCGCCCCGTAGGGGGACTTGCCGCGCAGTTCGTCGCGGATCGGCAGATCGTCGATGCGGGTGGCCCTGCGGGGGGTGTTGCTGTGCGTCACTGCTGCGGAACCTTCCAGCCGAACCTGGCCTTGAGCGCGGCGCCGTGGGCGGGGAGGTCCTCCGCCTCGGCGAGGGTCACGACGTGGTGGGTGACCTCGGCGAGCGCGTCGCGGGTGTAGTCGACGATGTGGATGCCGCGCAGGAAGGACTGCACCGACAGGCCCGAGGAGTGGCAGGCGCAGCCGCCGGTGGGCAGGACGTGGTTGGAGCCGGCGCAGTAGTCGCCGAGCGAGACCGGCGCCCACGGGCCGACGAAGACCGCTCCGGCGTTGCGGACCCGGTCGGCGACGGCCGCGGCGTCGGCGGTCTGGATCTCCAGGTGCTCGGCGGCGTACGCGTCGACGACCTTGAGTCCGTCCTCCAGGTCATTGACCAGGACGATCGCGGACTGGCGGCCGGCCAGCGCGGGCTCGATCCGGTCGGTGACGTGCTTGGTCGCGGCGACCTGCGGCTTCAGCTCGGCCTCGGTGGCGGCGGCCAGCTCCTCGGAGTCGGTGACCAGGACCGCGGCGGCCATCGGGTCGTGCTCGGCCTGGCTGATCAGGTCGGCGGCGACGTGGACCGGGTCGGCGGTGGAGTCGGCGAGGATCGCGATCTCCGTGGGGCCGGCCTCGGCGTCGATGCCGATCCGGCCCTTGAGGAGGCGCTTGGCGGCGGCGACATAGATGTTGCCGGGGCCGGTGACGAGGTTCACCGGAGGGCACTCGGCCGTTCCGTACGCGAACATCGCGACGGCCTGGGCGCCGCCGGCCGCGTACACCTCGTCGACGCCGAGCAGGGCGCAGGCGGCGAGGATGGTGGGGTGCGGCAGACCGCCGAAGTCCTTCTGCGGCGGGGACGCGACGGCGATGCCCTCGACGCCCGCCTCCTGGGCCGGTACGACGTTCATGACGACGGACGACGGGTAGACGGAGCGTCCGCCCGGTACGTACAGCCCGACGCGCTCGACCGGCACCCACTTCTCGGTGACGGTGCCGCCGGGGACGACCTGGGTGGTGTGCGTGGTGCGGCGCTGCTCGCCGTGGACGAGGCGGGCCCGGCGGATCGACTCCTCCAGGGCGGCCCGCACGGCGGGATCGAGCCCCTCCAGCGCCTCGGCGACCGCCGCGGCGGGAACGCGGATCGACTCGATCCGTACACCGTCGAATTTCTCTCCCCACTCGATCACTGCCGCCGAGCCGCGATGGCGTACGTCCTCGCAGATGGGCCGCACCGTCTCCAGGGCGGCTTCCACGTCGAACTCGGCACGGGGCAGCAGGTCGCGCAGGGCTCCGCCCTCGGGGAGGGCCTCGCCGCGCAGATCGATTCGAGAGATCACACCGCAATTCTCGCAGACCGCCTGCGGCGTCCGGTCGCCCGTATCACTGGCTGATACATCTCTCGGCGGTATCCGCTGACCAATTGCGTTCACACCGTCACCCAGCGGGAAGAACAGCTCCGAGCGGAAGGGGCACCCCGTGACCGAACCGCACGACGGCGATTTTCCGGACGGCCTCAGCGCGGCCGAGCTGGGCATGTGGCAGGCCTTCCGGAACGGCAGCACCTACGATCTGCGCGCCCGCGACCCGGCGCGGGACGATCCGTTCGCGCCGCGCGTCTGGGGACCGGAACGCAGTGTGGACGGGCGCGTCGTCGCCCGGCTGCTGCTGTCCGGGCCGCCGCCGCGGCCCGGCCGGGTCGCGGCGCTGAAGCTCCGGGGGGTACGGATCACCGGAACGCTCGATCTCGCGGGCGGGCGCGTCGCGCCGTACGTCGAGCTGACCGGCTGCCGTTTCGAGAACGAGGTGGTGCTGCCCGAATGCCATTTCACGACCTTGCGGATCGTCGGCTGTGCGATGCCCCGGCTGGAGGCGGCCCGGCTGCGCACCGAGGGCGATCTGCATCTGCCGCGCTGCCGCGTCAAGCGCGGGATCCGGCTCACCGACGCCCAGATCGGCACCGATCTGCTGATCAACCAGATCGAGATCGGCCCCGACCGGGGCGGGCGCGCCCTGGCCGGTGACGGTCTGGCGGTCGCCCAGGACCTCCAGGCGGAGCTGGTCGAGGCGCACGGCGAGCTGAGCCTGCGCGGGGCGAAGGTCGGCGGTTCGCTGAGCCTGCGCGGCAGCAGGCTGCGGGGCAGGGAGGGCCGGCGCGCGCTGAACGCCCCGCAGCTGACGGTGGAGCGGACGCTGTACATGAGCGAGGCGTGGGTGAGCGTCGACACCGGGAACCAGGGCACCACTCCCCCGTACGGCATCGTCATGGCCCCGACCCCGGCGCGCGGTACGCGTTCGCAGATCTTCGAGTGCCGCGGCGGGGTGCGCCTGGACGACGGGCGGTTCGGCGACGCCGTGGATCTGCACAAGGCGCGGTTCGTGCTGGCCCGGCACGAGGAGCTGTCGCTGCGCCGGATCGTCACTCCGGAGCTGCGGTTCAACGCGGAGCGGCCGGAGGAGGGCCGGGTCGTGCTGAACGGCGCGAGGGTGGTCACCCTGATCGACGTGTCGACCAGCTGGCCGGGGCCCGGTGGTCTGGCGATGGGCGGTTTCGTGTACGAGAACCTCGTCCCGTACGGCCACTTCCCGCTCTCCCGGCGCCTGGAGTGGGTGGCGGCGGCGACCCCGGAGTACGTGCCGGAGCCCTACGAACGCCTCGCGACCGTGCTGCGCAGCTGCGGGGAGGACGCGGACGCCCGCGAGGTGCTGCTGGCCAAGCAGCGCAGGCGCCGCGAGACGCTGCCGGCCGCCGCGAAGCTCTGGGGCTTCCTGCAGGACTGGACGGTGGCGTACGGCTACCGGCCGGGGCGGGCCGCGGTGTGGATGGCGGTGCTGTGGGCGGCGGGCACGCTGGCCTTCTCCCAGCACGTCCCGGCGGCGATCAAACAGGACGAGCATCCGGACTGGAACCCCGCTCTGTACGCACTCGACCTGCTGGTGCCGGTGATCAACCTCGGCCAGGACGGTTACTGGCGGATGCAGGGCGGCTGGCAGTGGACGGCCGCCGTGCTCGTCCTGCTGGGTTGGATACTGGCCACGACGGTCGCGGCCGGCGCCTCCCGGCTGCTGCGCCGGGGCTGACCGGGAACCGGCCGCGCCGGGCCTCCGGTGACCGTCCGGAGGCCCGGCACCGGGCGGTCACCGCGGTCGCGGAGGCCATGGCCGACGACCGGCCGAGCCACGACGGGAGGGCCGGGCACGGCCCGCCGGAGCAACAGGAACAAGCCAGATTCCCCACTTTCCTTTACCTTTTATTGACCGCGCCCGGTACAACCCATCCACTCGGCACCAAAGCTTCACAGCAACCCCCTTGGCGCCGCCCGGACCAGCGCTTTTCAATGGTCTGCACCATGTCATTCCTTCGCGCTCTGCTCCGTACCGCGGGCATGATCCGGCGCTCCCCCCTGGGGCCCGCGGGACTGCCGGCGGACGACGCGGTGCTGCTCGACGCCCCCGACGAGCGGCTCTCCCCGGCACTCGTCGCCGCCGCCCTCGGGGAGTACGAACCGGCCGCGAAGCTCCTCGCCACCACCCGGGACGGCGCCGAGTGGGAGAACCGGGACCGCTACCTCGGCCGGCTCGTCGCCTTCGCCCGCAGCCGCGACGGCTGGCTGTCCGGCTGGCTCGCCGCCGCGCCGCACGACCCGGACGCGCTGCTCGTCAAGGCGGAGCTGGCGGTCCGCCGGGCCTGGGAGTCGCCCGTCCGGGCCGAGCAGCTGCGCGAGGTGGGGCCGCTGATCACCGCGGCGGCGGAGAGCGATCCGCGCGACCCGGTGCCCTGGCGGCTGGCGCTCGACCACGCGCGCGGCACCCACGCCACGCACACCACCTTCGAGGCGCTGTGGGAGCAGGCGATCCAGCGCTCCTCGCACCACTACGGCTGCCATGTCGCGGCCCTGCGGTACCTCTCCGCCGCCTGGTACGGCTCGCACCGCGAATGCTTCGACTTCGCCGAGCGGGCGGCCGAGGACTCGCTGCCCGGCTCGCTGGTGCAGGCGCTGCCGCTACGGGCCGCCTTCGCCCTGCTGATCGAGGGACCGGATGCACGGACCACCTCGGTGCAGGTGGAGCGGATCGACGCGGCGGCGGATCTGGCGATCACACTGTCCGCCTCGTTCCCGCCCGGCGATCCCTGGCCCGCCGAGGTCCGCAACCTGCTGGCGTTCGTGCTGGTCGCCCGGGGCCGCTGGGACGAGGCGCTGGAGCAGTTCGGCCGGATCGGGCCCCACGCGGCGTCGTTCCCGTGGTCGTCGGTCTCCGACGATCCGCTCGGCCGGTTCCTCGACGCGAGGAACGACGCACGGCTCCGGGTGGCCTGTGTGACACCTTTGCCGGGCCGGGCCGACCGGGGCCGGGCCCGCGGCCATTACGCTTGACCGTTGTGACCACCGCTCGCCTGCCTCTGTTCCCGCTGAACGCGGTGCTGTTCCCCGGCCTCGTGCTGCCGCTGAACGTCTTCGAGGAGCGTTATCGCGCCATGATGCGCGAACTGCTGAAGACCGACGGCGACGAGCCCCGCCGCTTCGCCGTGGTCGCGATCCGCGACGGCCACGAGACCGCCCCGACGTCCACCGGAATGCCGGACACGACGAGCACCCCCGTCGAGCGCGGTCCCGCGGACGGCTTCGGTCCCGACCCGATCCAGACCTTCCACCGGGTCGGCTGCATCGCCGACGCGGCGAAGGTCCGGGAACGGCCGGACGGCAGCTTCGAGGTCCTCGCGACCGGCACCACCCGGGCCCGGCTGCTCTCCGTCGACGCGAGCGGCCCCTATCTGACGGCCGAACTCGAAGAGCTGGTCGAGGAACCCGGCGAGGAGGCGGGCGCACTCGCCGAAGGCGTCCTGCGGGCCTTCCGCAGCTACCAGAAGCGACTGGCCGGGGCGAGCGAACGGTCGCTGACGACGGGCGCGGACCTGCCCGACGACCCCTCCGTCGTCTCCTACCTGGTCGCGGCGGCCGCCGTACTCGACATCCCGTCGAAGCAGCGGCTGCTCCAGGCACCCGACACCGCCACCCGGCTGCGCGAAGAGCTGACGCTGCTGCGTTCCGAGACCGCCGTCATCCGGCATCTTCCGTCGCTGCCCGCGGCGGACCTGACGCGTCCCCCCATCCACCCCAACTGACCCACCGGCCCGACAGCCGGCAGCCGACCGACCCGAGGACCCTCCCCCGTGGCGAAGAAGCCGAAGAAGCAGCAGCAGTCCGGCGGCACTCCGGCGACGGTCGCGCTGACCGCGGCCGGCACGGTGTTCACCGTCCACGCCTACGACCACGACCCGGCGTCGGCCTCCTACGGCGAGGAGGCGGCCGAGGCGCTGGGCGTCTCCCCCGACCGGGTCTTCAAGACCCTGGTCGCGGAGGTCGACGGCGCCCTCACCGTGGCGGTCGTCCCGGTGGCCGGCTCCCTCGACCTCAAGGCGCTGGCCTCCGCGGTGGGCGGCAAACGAGCCGCGATGGCCGACCCGGCGGCGGCGGAACGCACCACCGGTTACGTACGGGGCGGCATCTCCCCCCTGGGCCAGCGGAAGCGGCTGCGTACGGTGCTGGACGCGTCGGCACGGTCCCACGAGACCATCTGCGTCTCGGCGGGCCGCCGCGGCCTGGAGGTCGAACTCTCCCCCGCGGACCTGGCGTCGCTGACGGAAGCGGTGTTCGCGGAGATCGGCCGGGGGTAGGCCCGGGGCCCGGCACTCCTCGGCCCGCCCGGCGTTCGAGGACCCGGCGCATCCCAGCCCGCCCGTCACGGATTGGTCCTCGTGCATACCGAGGGACCCGAACCGCAGGTGATCACACCGGCTGGGCCCCCGGTTGCCTGGTCGCATCCGGTTACATCAGCCAGGTTGGAAGAACGCGAGCATTTTCTGGCCGGCGTCGGGCGACGTCAGGATCTCCTGGAGGCGCGCGGACTGCCGGCCGACGGCGCCGGTGCGTTCGAACATCTCACGTTCGTATTCTTTGACGGCGGTGGGAAATTCGTCCGGGTGCGCGGCCAGCGCGAGACCGAGCAGGGCGCCGTCGAGGAGTGCCATGTTGGCTCCCTCTCCCACCGGCGGCATCAGGTGCGCGGCATCGCCGAGCAGCGTGACGCCCGGTGTCGACGGCCCTGCACCGTGGCGCGAGCCAGGCCGGCGGGCGTCCCCCGAGCGGGAACACCTTGGAGCTCGCGCAGACAGGCGTGGTGGAGCGCCTTGGGAGCAGAACAGGCACAGGGCCCCTAGCGATCACGGAGTTGCGACGCTCTGTGATCACCGGGAGACCTGTGCCTGTACTGCCGTCGTGGCCGACCGCCCCCCAGGACCCATTCGCCGCGCTGCTGCCCCAGCGACTGGTCCATGGACCGGCCCACCCACTGGGCTGCCACCGCCTGCGGATCAGGGACCGGATCGGCCTCGTCCTGGACCAGATCGCCGGCGTCGGGCGATCGCCGAAGCACCCGGAGGCGGAGAAGCCGCCGGACGCTCACCGGTCGACCGAGGAAGTGAGCGCGGTGCTTGTCGCTGTCGGCGCGTCAGACAATCGGCCTCTGAACGGAGGTCGGCTTGGTGGCGAGCAGTGCAGTGATCTCATCGGCGAGGTGCGGGCCGAGCTCGCCCCAGCCGTCCTTGTAGCCGTAGACGCCGGCCAGGGTGCGGGCTTCGTAGTCGCCGTTCATGATCTCGATGTCGGTGGCTGTGATGAGTGCCGGGTGGGCGACGCCGACGGCCGCCGAGACCTTCATCAGCTCCTTGCGCAGGGCACGCAGGTAGACAGCGGCCCTGGTGGCCTTCGAGGTCGGGTCGAGGCCGCGGGCCAGCCGCGGGTTCTGGGTGGCGATGCCGGTGGGGCACTTGTCGGTGTGGCACTTCTGCGACTGGATGCAGCCGATCGACAGCATCGCCTCACGGGCCACGTTGATCATGTCGACGCCCAGAGCGAAGGCGACCGCGGCGTTCTCGGGCAGGCCGAGCTTGCCGGAGCCGATGAAGGTCACGTCGTCGGTCAACCCCAGCTCGGCGAAGGTGCCGTAGACCCGGGAGAAGCCCATCCGGAAGGGCAGCGACATCGAGTCGGTGAAGATCAGCGGCGCCGCTCCGGTGCCGCCCTCGCCGCCGTCGATGGTCACGAAGTCGACGCCACGGTCGCCACGCGCCATCAGCGTGGCCAGCTCCTGCCAGAAGCCCATCTCTCCCACCGCGCTCTTGATCCCGACCGGCAGACCGGTCTCGGTGGCGAGCAGTTCGACGAAGTCGAGCATCGAGTCGACGTCGTGGAACGCGGTGTGCCGCGACGGGGAGGCGCAGTCCTTGCCGAGCGGGATGCCGCGGATCTCGGCTATCTCCGGGGTCACCTTCGCGGCCGGCAGCATCCCGCCCAGCCCTGGCTTGGCTCCCTGAGAGAGCTTGATCTCTATCGCCTTGACCGGGGCGCCGGCGACCACGTCCTTGAGCTTGTCGATGTTGAAGCTGCCGTCCTCGTTGCGGCAGCCGAAGTACGCCGTACCGATTTGAAGGACGAGGTCGCCGCCGTTGCGGTGGTACGGCGAGAGGCCGCCCTCTCCCGTGTTCTGCATCGTGCCCGCCAGCGCCGCCCCTTTGTTGAGCGCCGTGATGGCCGCGCCGGAGAGAGATCCGAAGCTCATCGCCGAGATGTTCACCATGCTCGCCGGTCGGAACGCCTTGGCGCGCCCGCGCGGCCCGCCCAGCACCTTGGCCGAGGGCAGTGGGGCCTGCGGGTCGTGCATGTCGGGCAGCGTGCCGGCGAACGTGCGCTGCTTCAGGTATGCGTGCCCCTGCATGTGCTCGACGTCGTTGTCGGTTCCGAACCCGAAGTAGCTGTTCTCCTCCTTCGCCGTTGCATAGATCCAGGTGCGCTGGTCACGACTGAACGGGCGCTCCTCGTCGTTGGAGGTCACGATGTACTGCCGAAGCTCCGGCCCGATCGTCTCCAACAAGTACCGGGCGTGCCCGATCACCGGGTAGTTCCGGAGCAACGCGTGCTTCTTCTGGACAAGGTCACGGGCGGCCACCAGTGCCAATGCTGTTGCGGTGGCCGCGGCGATGCTCCGGGGGCGCATGAACGTTCCTCTCCTCGATGCTCGACTCCATCGCCATGCGGTGGACGTCGTCGTGTCGGGCGTTGGGCGGCGGGCACGGCCAAGCGGGAGTCAGCGCCCGCCGGAGAACGCGAAATGATATTAGAGGCCCCGCACGGACAGGTGTGGGGTCGGGGTCGTCGGGTGGGGCGGGCATCCCAGCAGTGAGTTGTCCAGGCGCATCGGATCAGGCTGCGCACCGCGCCTGTCTGCGCGACCTCTCAAGCGCCGGCCGGCGGCACCGGCGGCACACCCGCTCCCGGAGCGCCCGGCCCCGCATCCGCACCGGGCCCCGCCCCCGGCACCGGCCCACCTGCGGCCCACCCGGGAAACATCCCCCACTCCGGCTCCGGATCCCGCGGCCCGAACAACGCGGTCAGCCCGAGATGAACCGCCATCGCGCCCATCGACCACACCAGCAACGCGGCCCCCTTCGCCCGCAGCTGAAGCGGTGCGTCGAAGACCACGCCCTTGCCGACGGCCCGCGCGTGCGCGACCACGTCCTGGTCCGGCCCGAGCCACACCCCCAGCCGCCAGGCGACCAGCGAACCGAGCAGCCCGCCCAGCGCGAGTCCCACCACGAGGGCGATGCCGCCACGCCGCTGGAACCAGAAGACCAGGGCCGCGGAGAGCGCGCCGAATGCCAGGGCGAGCAGCACGAACGTGCCGTCGGCTCCGATCGCCTCCTCGCCCTCGCTGTCGTTGAGGAAGACGGCCGTGCTGTCGGAGATCAGCGGAACCCGCGGAGCCAGCCACACCCAGAGAAGTCCGAGCGCGATGCCCGCGACGGTCACGAGAACGGTGACCACGGCGGCCCGCCGCAGATCCGACCGGCGGTCGTTCTCCCCCTCGGACTCCAGCAGGGACCCGGAACCGGGCCCACCGGGGCCGCCGGGCCCGCCCCAGGTCGGCGGGGTCTGCCAGGGGTCGTTGGACGAGGGCTGGTGAGGCGGCGTCAGAGGTGCGGTCACCGTGCCATCGTGCCAGGCGTACCTGTGCCGCGCCTCATCGGACCGCTGCCCTGCGGTACGCCCAGGTGGCCACGGCCAGCGAGAGGACGCCGACAACGGCGCAGACCGCGCAGTCCAGCGCGACGACCGCCCAGTCGGGACGGGCGTCGAAGGACCGTGAGAGCGCCTCGACACCGTACGTCGAGGGGAGCAGGTCGCGGGCCCAGCCGATCGGCGCGGGCAGCCGGTCGGCCGGCAGGACGCCGAGCAGCAGCGCCGCCGACATGCCCAGCTGCCCGAGCAGCGTGGCCAGCTCCTGCCGGGGCGCGAGCAGCCCCAGCGCCGCGCCGAGCCCGGAGAGCGCCGCCCCGGAGAGCGGGATGACGGCGACGAGCACCCACAGATGCGTCAGCGGCAGCCCGAACAGCACGCTTCCCGCCACGGCCGTGACGATGGTGCCGGGCACGGTGAAGGAGGCGTACGCCCCGGCGGCACCGAGCACCACCGCGGCGGGCGGCACCGGCAGGGTCGCGTAGTGGTCGAGCCCGCCGCCGGCCCGCAGCTGCCCGAAGTACTGGGCGAGCAGGTTGAGCGCGACGAAGGCCACCACGAGGACGCTGGATCCGGCGACGACGGCCCGTGCCTCGGCGCCGCCGTCGACGACCCCGCGCATCAGCACCATGATCCCGACGGACTGGAAGGTCGCGACGAAGAGCAGCGGGATACGGGCGACCCGGGCCCGGGACAGCTGGGCGCGGTAGACGGCCGCGAGCGAGGGGAACAACCGGGCGCGCGGCGCGAGCGGCGCGGGGGCCGCCCCGTGCCGGCCGTCGTCCTCGCGGCCGGCACGGCCGTCCTCGGCGGTCCGGACGGGTCCGGCCACCGCCTGGGCGGGAACGATGCTCGTCACCTGGCGCTGCTCCTCTTCGCTCCCTGTCCGGCCGCGCACACGCACCCGGCCGCCCCGCTCACCCCGGTCGTCCCGCGCACCCCGGCCGCCCCGTTCATCCCGCCCGCCCCGTTCATGACTTCACCAGCCCCTTGGTCGCGTCCCCGCCGAGCGCCAGATAGACGTCCTCCAGGCTGGGCGTCGCCAGAGTGAAGTCGTCGAGTGCGGAGAAGGCCGCGCCGCCGGTCACGGCGGCCACCGCCGCCCGTGCCTCGTCGGGGCCGAGCCGCAGCACCCAGCGCCGTCCGGACTCCTGGGCCGAGCCGCGCAGCGCGGCGACTTCGGGCACGTCCAGCGGCGCCCGTTCGCGCCACACCAGCTCGACCCGGACCTCGCCCGCGACACGTTCCTTGAGGCCGGCCGGCGTGTCGCAGGCGATGACCCGGCCGCGTTCGATCACGGCGACCCGGTCGAGGACCGTCTCGGCCTCGATGACGTTGTGGGTGACGAGCAGCACCGTCGTGCCGTGTTCGGCCCGGCGCCGGTCCACCGCGGCCCAGACGGCGCGCCGCGCGACGGGATCCATCCCGGTCGTCGGCTCGTCCAGCACCAGCACCGGCCGCTCGCCGACCAGCGCGGCGGCGAAGCAGGCGAGCCGCCGCTGTCCGCCGGAGAGCTTCTTCAGGGGGCGTCCCGCGATCTCGGTGAGGCCGAGTTCACCGAGTACGGCGTCGCGCTCGGCGCGCGCGTCCCGGGCCGGAAGGCCGCGCAGCCGTCCGGTGGTCTCGGCGGCGAGCGACACCGTCAGTTCGTCGAGGGCGGTGGACTCCTGGCCGAGGTATCCGATCAGCCGGGAGGCCCGCTCGGGGTGGCGTACGAGATCGTGGCCCAGCACGGTGACGCCGCCGGAGTCGGGCCGCATCAGCCCGGTGAGCTGACGTACCAGGGTGGACTTCCCGGCGCCGTTGGGGCCGAGGAGACCGAAGATCTCGCCGCGCCGCACCTCCAGGCTGATCCCGTCGGTGGCGCGCACCTCGGGTGTGGCGGGCGCGCCGCGGCGGCCGCGGGCGGCGGGATAGGTCTTGACCAGATCACGCACCGCGCACACGGTCCCGGTTGCCGTCTGCGCCTGTGCTGTGCCCGTACTCACGAGGTACGAGAGTACGGGGTCGGACGCCCCGGATTGCGCCCGGGGCCGTGCCGGTCGGGCCCGGACGCGGCCATCGCCGACCGGGTTGCCCGCCTGCGGGCCCGCTGTGCCGTCAGTCGGCGGACGGGCCCGTCCGCTCCGCCGCGGGGGCGTGTTCCGCCGCGGCCCGTACATCGATCTCCCGCCAGAATCCCGCTCGGATCGCATAGCGGTCGTGCTCGTCGATCTGGTCGTCCTTGTGGGCGAGCAGGCCGAACCGTGCCGCGTACCGCAGCAGCTCGCCGTCGATGCGGTGCGGGATGCGCGGGTACATGGTCGACAGCTTCTGCAGATGAACGGTCTCCGGCAGCCGCTCCATCCAGCGGCGGGCGAAGACCTGGCCCACCTCGAAGGGGTCGCCGCCGACGGTGGTGATGTCCTCCTCGCGGTCCGCCCAGCGCTGCTCGGCGCTGGTGAGCTGGGCCAGTGTCGGGAGGGACGCGGTTTCGGCGGGCTCGCCCAGCGGTCCGCCGCGGTCCATCCAGCCCTTGTCGGAGGACCAGCGCAGGGTCGCGTTGGCGGGCGAGGGCTGGGTGGGGTGCTGGGCCGGCTGGGTGCCAGGGCCGCGCAGGCTGCCCGCCAGATCCTTGGGGGTGGGGACGCCCTTTCCGCCGGGGCCGGGCCGGTCGGCGCCGGTGCTCTCCTCGGGCGGCGGGGCGGCGCCGTTGGCGGCGGCCTGCTCCTGGGCCTCCGGCGCCCGCTCGGCGGACGCGGCGAGGGCCGCCTCGGGCAGCGGGGCGGCGAGGATCGCGGCGATCTCCGGCCGGGGTGCGGGCGGCGGGGCACAGACACCGCCGGTCTCCTTGGCCCGTACGGCCCCGGTGATCCAGGCCCGGTCGAGCACCCTTCGCTCGTCGGCCTCGGCGACCAGGTCCTCGGACTGGTTGTAGTCGCCGTCGGCGGCCTGGACGGCCCACAGGTGGACGGCGACGCCGTGTTCCTTGGCGGACATCAGGCCGGGCAGCAGATCGCCGTCGCCGGTCACCAGCACCACGTCGGAGCACGCCCGGTTCCTGGCCAGCTCCGTGAGCTCGGCGTGCATCGCGGCGTCGACGCCCTTCTGCGCCCAGCGCCCGTCACTGCGGGTGAGGGCGCCGAGCCGGACGGTCACCCGGGGCATCACCCGCAGTCTGCGGTGCTCGGGCTGCGGTACGCGGTCGGGGGCGCCGTCGAACCAGTAGATCCGCAGCAGCGGCTGCCGCGTATCGGCCTCTGCCAGCTCCCGCAGGCCCCGGATGAGGGCCGCGTGGTCGACGGTGATGCGGGAACGGGCGGGCTCTCCGGCCAGCAGACTCGCGGCTGCACCCAGCAAGTAGCCGGCGTCCACCAGGACGACGCAACGGTCCACGCGTTCCACCCTCTTCCAGAAATTCGGGTGTGGTCTTTGCCAAGGATTTCCTTCGAGTCTGCCCGACCGCGCAGGGGTTGACGGCCGGAACTCGATCATCGGCGTGGCGGATCGGGAAAACGGCGCATGATACCCCCTCGCTACGCACGGTAATGATCCAACATGCACCCTTTACACCACTATGTGAATCTGAACGCGGTCCTGGCCCCGAGAGTCCCCACAGGAGGAACACCATGGCCAAGAACAAGAACCGCAAGCAGGGCAGCCGGCAGACCCGCACGTCCGGTCCGGAGCACGGTGCGGAGGAGTCCAAGTCGAACACGTACGAGTCGCAGATACAGCCTCAGTCGCAGGCCCAGGGCAGTCCTGCCGATGTCGCCCGCAAGCACCAGCGGCGCTTCGGCCACAACTGACCGGCCGGATCTCCGGTCCGGCCGCGGGCCGGGAGATACGAGAGGGGCGCCCCCGCTTCCGCGGAGGCGCCCCTCTCGTATCCATAGGTCGTGAAGCGGCTCAGCCGGCCAGGCAGGACGGCCCGAGCAGCACCTTCAGGTCACCGAAGAGCGCCGGATCGGGCTTCACCCGGTGCCGGTCGAGCCGGAGCACCGTGGTCTTGCGGGGGCCCTGGAGCCTGATCCGCACCTCGGTGTCGCCCCGGTGGTTGCTGAGGACCTCGCCGAGGCGGCTGACCATCGGCGGCGTGATCTTGACCGTGGGGATGGTCAGGACCACGGGGGCGTTGGTGCCCGCCGACGAGACGTCGGGGACCTGCATCTCCATGGCGACGAGCCGGGGCACGTCCTCGCGCTTGTCGAGGCGTCCCTTGACGAAGACGACGGTGTCCTCGACGAGCTGGGTGGAGACCAGCTGGTACGTGGCGGGGAAGAACATGCACTCGATGGAACCGGCCAGGTCCTCGACGGTGGCGATGGCCCAGGCGTTGCCCTGCTTGGTCATCTTCCGCTGGAGCCCGGAGATGATGCCGCCGACGGTGACGATGGCGCCGTCGGAGTGCTCTCCGCCGGTCAGCTGGGAGATGGAGGCGTCGGCCTTGTCGGACAGCACGTGCTCCAGGCCGAAGAGCGGGTGGTCGGAGACGTACAGCCCGAGCATCTCGCGCTCCTGGGCCAGCAGGTAGGACTTCTCCCACTCGATGTCGGAGAACTCCACGTCGAGCCCGAAGCCCGGCTCGTCGCTCTCCTCCTCTCCCATGCCGCCGAAGAGGTCGAACTGCCCCTCGGCCTCCTTGCGCTTGACCTGCACCACGTTGTCGATCATCGGTTCGTGGTGCGCGACCAGGCCCTTGCGGGTGTGGCCCATCTCGTCGAACGCGCCGGCCTTGATCAGCGATTCGACGGTGCGCTTGTTGCAGACGACCGCCTCGACCTTGTCCAGGAAGTCGGGGAAGCTGCCGTACTTCCCCTTCGCCTTGCGGCTCCGGATGATCGAGTCGACGACGTTCTGCCCCACGTTGCGGACGGCGGTCAGGCCGAAGAGGATCACGTCGTCGCCCTGCGCCGCGAAGTTCGACAGCGACTCGTTCACATTGGGCGGCAGCACCTTGATGCCCATGCGGCGGCACTCGTTGAGGTAGACCGCCGACTTGTCCTTGTCGTCCTTGACCGAGGTCAGCAGCGCCGCCATGTACTCGGCGGGGTAGTTCGCCTTGAGGTACGCGGTCCAGTAGGTGACCAGGCCGTACGCGGAGGAGTGCGCCTTGTTGAACGCGTATCCGGCGAACGGGACCAGCACGTCCCACAGGGCCTTGATCGCGGCGTCGGAGAAGCCCTTCTCCTTGGCCCCCGCCTCGAAGAGGACGAAGTTCTTCGCCAGCTCCTCGGGCTTCTTCTTGCCCATCACGCGGCGCAGGATGTCGGCCTCGCCGAGCGAGTAGCCGGCGACGATCTGGGCGGCCTTCTGCACCTGCTCCTGGTACACGATCAGGCCGTAGGTGAGGCCGAGGACCTCCTTG
This sequence comes from Streptomyces sp. NPDC057963, assembly GCF_042887155.1. NCBI lineage: Bacteria > Bacillati > Actinomycetota > Actinomycetes > Kitasatosporales > Streptomycetaceae > Streptomyces > Streptomyces sp. NPDC057963. The sequence goes on along the minus strand of NZ_JBHVPX010000008.1, from coordinate 234,916 downwards.
AGGGGCTCCTCCAGCTCCGGGTGGATCGGGGTGATCTCCTGGCGGCCGTTCTTGCGCTCGGCGTAGTTCGTGTGCGAGTTCATGCCCATCGGGCCCGGCCGGTACAGGGCCGAGACGGCGGAAATGTCCTCGAAGTTGTCGGGCTGCATCTGGCGCAGCAGGGAGCGCATCGGACCGCCGTCGAACTGGAACACACCGAGCGTGTCACCGCGGCAGAGCATCTCGTACGTCTTGGGGTCGTTCAGCGGGAGGCCGAGCAGGTCCAGCTTGACGCCCTTGTTGGACTCCACCATCTTCACGGCGTCGTCCATGATGGTGAGGTTGCGCAGGCCCAGGAAGTCCATCTTCAGCAGGCCGAGCGACTCGCACTGCGGGTAGTCCCACTGCGTGATGGTGACGCCGTCGGTGTGCCGCACCCAGATCGGGGCGTGGTCGACGATCGGCTCGCTGGACATGATGACGCCGGCGGCGTGCACGCCCATCTGCCGGACCAGGCCCTCGACGCCCTTCGCGGTGTCGATGACCTTCTTGACGTCCGGCTCGTTCTCGTACATCCCCCGGATCTCGCCCGCCTCGCTGTAGCGCGGGTGCTTGGGGTCGGTGATGCCGTTGAGGTCGATGCCCTTGCCGAGGACGTCGGCGGGCATGGCCTTGGTGAGCCGGTCGCCCATCGCGTACGGGTAGCCGAGGACCCGGGCGGAGTCCTTGATGGCGTTCTTCGCCTTGATCTTTCCGTAGGTGCCGATCATGGCGACCTTGTCGGCGCCGTACTTCTCCGTCACGTACCTGATCACTTCGACGCGCCGGCGCTCGTCGAAGTCGATGTCGACATCGGGCATGGAGACGCGCTCGGGGTTGAGGAACCGCTCGAAGATCAGCCCGTGCTCGATCGGGTCGAGGTCGGTGATGCCCATCGCGTACGCCACGATCGAACCGGCCGCGGAGCCTCGGCCGGGGCCGACCGCGATGCCGTTGTTCTTCGCCCACATGATGAAGTCGGCGACGACCAGGAAGTACCCCGGGAACCCCATCTGGATGATGATGTCCATCTCGTACTCGACCTGCTTCTGCCGGTCCTCGGGGACGCCGCCCGGGAAGCGCCGGTTCATGCCGACGCGGACCTCTTCCTGGAACCAGGTGATCTCCGTGTAGCCGTCCGGGATGTCGAACTTCGGCATCAGGTCGCGCTTCTCGAACATGCCGGCGGTGTCGATCTGCTGCGCGACCAGCAGGGTGTTGGCGCAGCCCTCCTGCCAGGCGTCGGAGGAGTCGACGGCGTACATCTCGTCGGTGGTCTTGAGGTAGTAGCCGGTGCCGTCGAAGCGGAAGCGGTCCGGGTCGGAGAGGTTCTTGCCCGTCTGGATGCACAGCAGCGCGTCGTGCGCCGTGGCCTCGTGCGCGTAGGTGTAGTGCGAGTCGTTGGTCACCAGCGGCGGGATGTCCAGCTTCTTGCCGATTTCGAGGAGCCCGTCACGGACCCGGCGCTCGATCTCGATGCCGTGGTCCATCAGCTCCAGGAAGTACTTGCCCTCGCCGAAGATGTCCTTGTAGTCGGAGGCCGCCTGGACCGCCTCGTCGAACTGGCCGAGCCGCAGCCGGGTCTGCACCTCGCCCGAGGGGCAGCCGGTGGAGGCGATCAGTCCCTCGGACCACTGGGAGATGGTCTCCTTGTCCATGCGCGGCCACTTCTGCAGCCAGCCCTCGGCATACGCGTCCGAGGAGAGCCGGAAGAGGTTGTGCAGCCCCGTCGCGTTCGACGCCCAGATCGTCTTGTGGGTGTAACCGCCCGAACCCGAGACGTCGTCGCGCTTCTGGTGCGGCTGGCCCCACTGGATCTTCCGCTTGTGCTTGCGCGACTCCGGGGCGACGTACGCCTCGATCCCGATGATCGGCGTCACGCCCGCCTTCTGCGCCGAATGGAAGAAGTCGTAGGCGCCGTGCAGGTTGCCGTGGTCGGTCATCGCGATATGGGACATGCCCATTTCATTGCACGCGTTGAACATGTCCTTGAGCCGCGCGGCACCGTCCAGCAGCGAGTACTGGGTGTGGACGTGAAGGTGCGTGAAGGGCGGCTTGGTCACGGCGGTGGGCCTCCGATGTGCAGGCGCGGCGCGGAGCGCCTCGATGAGGGGCGGCGGTCGGGCGACGGGCGGGCGGACTGGGGGGACAGCGTGGAAGTCTACGTCTCCGAGGTGACGGGCGAGGGGCACTCCCGGGTACGGTCGCGCGTTGGACGGGCTGAGAAACCCGTCCCGTTTGTCATGTACGTCAGGTACCAGGAGGCACCCAGAGATGTCGGAAGCGCAGACCGGCGCAGCGCAGCGCGGGGAGCAGATTCTTGAGGTCTTCGACACCGCGTTCGGGGAGCTGCTGGCCGCCGATCCGGCTGCCTTCCGGGTCAAGTTCCGCAAGATGGCGGGCTCGGCGTTCGCCTTCTACCGGGGCACGGCGTGCCTGTTCTACAGCGACCTGGAGCGGGAGCGGCACGGCGGCCCGTATCTGGACGAGCGGACCGGGCGGGTGTGGATCCACGGCGATCTGCACGCGGAGAACTTCGGCACGTACATGGATGCCAACGGCCGGCTGATCTTCAATGTGAACGACTTCGACGAGGCGTACGTCGGCCCGTTCACCTGGGACCTCAAGCGGTTCGCCGCCTCCGTCGCGCTGATCGGGTATGCGAAGGCGCTGGGTGACAACCAGATCGCCGAGCTGGTCCGGATCTACGCGGCGGCCTACCGCGAGCGGATCCACGCACTGGCGACGGGCGCGAAGAACGACGAGCTGCCGCCCTTCTCACTGGACACGGCGGAGGGCCCGCTGCTGGACGCGCTGCGCGACGCCCGGTCGCTGACCCGGTTCTCGCTGCTGGACTCGATGACCGAGATCCGGGACTTCGAGCGCAGGTTCGCGGCGGGCGGCGGCTCGATCGACCTGGACGCGGCGACGCGCTACAAGGTGCTGGCCGCCTTCGACGGCTATCTGGAGACGCTGCCGGAGTCCAGCCTGACCCGCCCCGACTCCTACCGGGTGAAGGATGTCGTCGGCCGTCGCGGCATCGGCATCGGTTCGGCCGGGCTGCCCTCGTACAACATCCTCCTCGAGGGCAACAGCGACGCCCTGGAGAACGATGTGGTGATCTACCTCAAGCAGGCGCAGACCCCCGCGGTCTCCCGGCACATCACCGACGCCGCCGTGCGCGAGTACTTCCAGCACGAGGGGCACCGCACGGTCATCTCGCAGCGCGCCCTGCAGGCGCACGCCGACCCGTGGCTCGGCTGGACCGAGCTGGACGGGGCCGGGCAGCTGGTCGCCGAGGTCTCTCCGTACGCGGTCGATCTGGACTGGTCCGACATCGACGAGCCGGAGGAGATCGCCGCGGTCGTCGCCGACCTCGGCCGGGCGACGGCGACGATGCACTCTGCGGCGGACGACGAGAGCGGCCACTCGCTGGTGCCGTTCTCCACGGAGCGGGCGATCGACGCGGCGATCGCGGCGGACGAGGAGGGCTTCGCCGGTCTGCTGGTGGACTTCGCGCACAGCTACGGCGCCCGCGCCCGCGCCGACCACCAGATCTTCGTGGACCTCTTCCGCAACGGCCGGATCCCCGGACTGTAGGAATCCGCACGCGACCGCCCCCTTCGGGGGGCGCCGACAGGTTCGCATGCGACACTCCTCGACGATGGACATATCCGGGACGCAGCTCAGAGTCGTTCGCGCCGCGCTTTTCACAGCGCTCGTCGTGACGCTCTCGGCCGGGTCCCATGTGCTGCTCTCCCGGGTCTCGCTGCCGCTGACCGCCGTCGCCCTGCTGGCCGGCGCGGTCTTCGCGGTGGCGTACGCGCTGGCCGGCCGGGAGCGCGGCTTCGGGGCGATCGCCGGGCTGCTGGTCCCGCTGGAACTGGCCGCCGACACCGTCTTCACCACCGGCCAGCACCTCTGCTACGGCGCGGCGGGCGGCCCGATAGCGGGGCCGCTGCGCTCGGTCGGCGTCGATGTGCTGTGCGGCGGCGGTGACATCGGCGCCGGTGCGGCACCACACGGCGACGTCGGTACCCCGCTCGCCTCGGTGACCGGCGCCGGGCACACGGCGGCCGCGCTGCTGGCCTCCCCCGGCCCCGCGGTGCCGTGGCTGCTGCTCGCCGCCCATGTATCGGTCGGGCTGGTCGCCGCGGCCTGGCTCCGGCGCGGCGAGTCCGCGCTCGTCGGCCTGCTGGGCGCGGTCGCCGTCCTGGCGTTCCGGCCGCTGCTGATCGCGGTCGCCGTGGCCGGTACGGCCCGCCACTGCGTACACCGCAGGGTGCGCCCCGCCGGACACGGCCCGCACCTGCTCGTACACACCCGTCTGCTCGTGCACTCCGTGGGACGGAGGGGACCGCCGCGCTCGGCCTGCGTCATCGCCTGAGCACGCACACCCCCGACGGCATACCACCCCCACCATGGAGAGACGAACATGAGCAACCGCAACAGCCAGGCCAACAAGGCGGCGGCCCGCGAGCGACTGCGCGCCGAGCGCGAGCGCCAGGCCAAGAAGGACAAGGTCCGCCGGCAGGTCATCGTCGGCGTCTCGATCGTCGGCGTGCTGGCGGTCGTCGGCGTCGGCACCTGGGGCGTCATGCAGCTGAACAAGCCGTCCCACTGGGAAGCCGCCAAGGACGCGAAGAACGTCACGGCGCCCAAGAACACCACCGGCAAGAACGGCACGACCGTCGTCATCGGCAAGTCGACCGCCAAGAAGACCCTGGAACTGTACGAGGACTCGCGCTGCCCGATCTGCGCCACGCTCGAACAGGCCATCGGCGAGACGGTGCACAAGGACGTCGACGCCGGAAAGTACAAGATCAAGTACATCGGTGCCACGTTCATCGACGACGCCTCCAACGGCGAGGGTTCGAAGAACGCGCTGAGCGCGCTCGGCGCGGCGCTCAATGTCAGCCCGGAGGCGTTCCTCGACTACAAGTACGCGCTCTACTCCGCGAAGTACCACCCGGAGGAGACCGACGACAAGTTCAAGGACGACGCCTATCTGATCAAGATCGCCGACTCGGTGGACGCGCTGAAGGGCAACAAGGCGTTCCAGAAGGACGTCGAGGACGGTACGTACGACAACTGGGCGATGAAGATGTCCGCGGCGTTCGACAAGAGCGGCGTGAGGGGCACTCCGACGCTGAAAATGGACGGCAAGGCGCTCACCGACGGGAAGAGCGAGAACGCTCCGATGACGGTGGAGGACTTCAACACCGCGATCACCGCCGCGCTGAAGGGCTAGGGTCTTTCGTCTGGATCGGGCCGGGCGGCGAACCCGCGGCGGCGATCCTCCGACGGGCAGGCGAACTTCCTTGGTCCGCCTGCCCGTCGGCTTGACCGGTCAGTGGGGTGCTGCCCCGTGACCGGTCGACACCTTTCCACGCCGCTCTCCGCGCCCAGCCGCCACGCGGTCGTCACGCCGCCGCCACCGCCGTCGCGGCCCCCGTGCTGGGCGCCGCCACCACCGCGCATGCCGCGGACGGGCCCGCCTTCCTGCACGGCGTCGCCTCCGGCGTCCCCCTCCCCGACGGCATACTCCTGTGGACCCGTGTCACCCCGGCCCCCGACGCCGCGCCCGGTTCCGGCCGTCGCGCCGACACGGCGGTCCGCTGGGAGGTCGCCGAGGACAAGGGGTTCACCCGGGTCGTCGCGGTGCGCTGAGATCCACGTCGGGGAGGCGCGCACGGGAGGCGGCCGGACGCACCCGCTGAGCCTTCCGGCGGTGTGGCGGCCGAGTCGCGTCGCCCAGGGCGGGCGAGCCCCTCGACACCGGCCTCTCCCGTCCGTGCCGGCCGGTGGAGCCGGCGCACGGCCTGCACGGAGCGTTCCGGGCGGGCGTCCGGCGACGACGCGGGAAACCCGCGGGGCGGCCGGCGGACGTGCCTCTCGTCGGGGGTCCGCCAACCGGGGACCACGGCTCCGGCCGCCGCCCGCGAGCGACCCGCGGCCCCGTCTACAGCGTGGCGAGGAAGCCGAGCGCGACCTTCCAGGCCAGCTCGGCCGAGGCCGCGTCGTGGTCCGGCAGTTCGGGATCCGTGAAGAGATGGCCCGCGCCGGGGTAGCGGTAGATCTCGACATCGGCACCGGTCCGCTGCATCTGGAGGTACCAGGAGTTCAGCCAGTCGTGCGTCTCGAACGGGTCCGGGTCCGCGACGTGCAGCTGTACGGGCAGCTCGTCCACCGAGGCGTTCTCGGCGATGTCCGAGGTGCCGTGGAACATCAGCAGACCGCGCGCCTTCTCGTCGCCGAGCGCCAGGGTCTGCGCGGTGGAGGCCCCGAAGGAGAATCCGGAGTAGACCAGACCCCGCTCCGAGTAGGGGGCGGCGGCCAGCACGGCCCGCCTGAGAAGTTCGTCCTTGCCCACCTCGTCCTTGAATGCCAGGCCCTCCTCCACGGTTTCGAAGGTGTGCCCCTCGAAAAGATCGGGCACGTGCACCTCGTGCCCGGCGGCGCGCAGCCGGTCGGCGGCCGCGTGCACCGCGGGGCGCAGACCGTACGTCGAGTGGAAAAGCATGATGTTCATGACGCCCATGGTGCCAGTTGCGGCCGAGAGCCTGGAGGACGACGGGATGGAGAGCGTGCTGCGTCCGCTGGTCGTCGTCGGCGGCTCGGTCGTGATCACGCTGCTGGTCGGCTGGCTCGTCGACCTGCTGCTCAGACGGACCGACGGCCGCCACCACGAGACACCGCTGTGGGGTCTGCTGCGGCGCTGCCGCGTCCCGCTCCAGCCGACCCTGGGCACGGCGCTGCTGCGGGGCTCGTACACCCGCACCGGGCTCGACGTGGTCGGGGACCACCGGGAGGGAATCGGCCGGTTCCTGACACTGGCGCTGATCGGGACATCGGCCTGGCTGGTGGTGCGGATCGCGACGGCCGTCGTCGACTCCGTCTACGCCCGGTACGCCGCGAGCACCCGCGATCCGGCGCGGGTGCGGCGGGTCCGTACGCAGGTGACGCTGATCCAGCGGGTGGTCACCGCCGTCGTGGCGACGGTGGCCGTCGGCGCGATGCTGCTGACGTTCCCGGCGATGCGGACGTTCGGCGCCTCGATGCTGGCCTCGGCCGGTGTGCTGGGCATCGTCGCGGGCATCGCCGCCCAGTCGACGCTCGGCAATCTCTTCGCGGGACTGCAGATCGCGTTCGGCGACATGGTGCGGATAGGCGACACGGTGGTGGTGGACGGCGAATGGGGCACGATCGAGGAGATCACGCTGACCTTCCTCACGGTACGGACCTGGGACGAGCGGCGGATCACGATGCCGGTCTCGTACTTCACCGGCAAGCCGTTCGAGAACTGGTCGCGCGGCGGCGCCCAGATGACCGGCTCCGTCTTCCTCCACCTCGACCACTCGGCCCCGGTCGCCGCGATGCGCGAGCAACTGCGCGCCATCCTGGGCGAGTGCGCGGCGTGGGACGGACGTGACTGGTCCCTGGCGGTCACGGACACCACGCCGTCGACGATCCAGGTCCGCGCGATGGTCACGGCGAAGGACGCCGACGACATCTGGACGGTGCGCTGCGCGGTACGGGAGCAGCTCATCGGCTGGCTGCGCGACCACCATCCGTACGCGCTGCCGCGGATCGCGACGGCTCCCGCGGCGCCTCCGCCGGGCGACGAGTGGCCGAGCCCGCCCGGCACGGCGGCCGGGGGACCGGCGGACAGGACACCGGCGGGCCGGGTCAGGTCGCCCCGCACGGGGCGCGGCTGACCGGCGCGGGCGCCGCCCGGCGGGCCCGCCTCATTTCAGGCTGCGTACGTCCAGCTGCCGCAGGACCCGGTCGACGACCTCCGGGTCCGTACCCGCCTCGTTGCGGGCCGAGAGCACCGCGTGCCGGGCGGCCGACATCATTTCGCGCTGGACGCGGCTGATCGCCTTGAAGCGCTCGACGCGTTGCGCGTACGCCTCGCGGCGCTCGTCGTCGACCATGTCGGGGCTGATCCGGGCCCCCACGTCGTACGCGAGCCGCTGGAGCCGCTCCGCGACCTCCTCCGGGAACTCCTCGACCTCCTCGATCTCCTTGAGCCGCTGCTTCGCGGCCTTCGCGGCGCGGATCGCGAGGTCCTTCTCCAGCGCCTCCTCGGCGTCCGTGTCCGCCTTGACCCTGAGCTTGCGGACCAGCCACGGCAGGGTGAGTCCCTGGACGACGAGCGTGGCCATGATCACGGCGAAAGCGATGAAGACGATCTCGTCACGCCCCGGGAACGGCTTCCCGTCGTCCGTCTTCAGCGGGATCGCGAGCGCCAGCGCCACCGAGGCGACTCCGCGCATCCCGGACCACCACATGACGACGGTCTCCCGCCAACTGGTGGGGATCTCCTCGCTGACGTCGCGCCGGGTGTGCAGCCGCTTGGCGAGCCAGGTGGCGGGCAGCAGATACAGCAGCCGCACGCCGACGACGACCGCGACGATGGCCAGCCCCCAGCCGAGCATCTGGAGCTCGCGGCCGTTGGCCGTGCCGAAGACGTTGTGCAGTTCGAGGCCGATCAGCCCGAAGGCGACCCCGGTGACGAGGGTGTCGACGATCTCCCAGAAGGAGCGGCCGGTGAGCCGGCCGAGGACGTCGTCGGCGTCGGCGGTGTGCTCGGCCAGGTAGAGCGCGGTGGTGAGGACGGCGAGGACGCCCGACCCCATCAGCTCCTCCGCGAGCACATAACTCACGAACGGCACCAGCAGGGTGAGGCCGACCTGGAGCGTGGCATCGCCGAGAAGGCCCATGAGCTTGATGGTGATCCAGCCGAGCACGAGGCCCACCGCCACGGCGACGACCGCGGAGAGGATCAGCAGCCCGAACGCCTCCGGCAGCGAGAACGTACCGCTCACCGCGGCGGCGATCGCCACGTGGTACAGCACGATCGCGGTCACGTCGTTGAACAGCCCCTCGCCCTCCAGGATGGAGACGAGCCTGCGCGGCAGCCCGACCGAGCCCGCGACGGCCGTCGCCGCAACCGGGTCGGGCGGGGCGACGAGCGCGCCGAGCGCCACGGCGGCGGCGATGGGCAGCCCGGGGACGATCGCGTTGGCCACCGCCGCGACGGCGGCCGTCGTGATGAAGACCAGCGCCACGGCCAGCAGAAAGATCGGTCGTTTATTGGCGGCGAACTGCCGCCAGGAGGTGCGCTGCACAGAGGCGTAGAGCAGCGGAGGCAGCAGCGCGGGAAGGATGATCTCGGGCGGGATGTCCACGTTCGGCACGAAGCTGAGGAACGCCATGCCCACCCCGGCGAGCGTCATCAGCACCGGCGCGGGCAGTCCGAGACGCTCCCCCAGTGGCACCGTGACCACAGCTCCGAGCAACAGCAGGAGGAGCAGTGCCATTTGATCCACGAGGTGCCTTCCGAAACGCGGTGAGCCGACCTCTTTGGCCGGCCGATCTGGATCTAAAGCCTGCCACGCAAGGCCCGCAATTCAGACAACACCCCCCTTCGCATCGCACTCCGACCGATCATTCCTCCGATGTCTATGCGGTCGCCCCCCTTCCGCAACCTCCTCCGGGCGGGCAGTATGCGGCGTGCGTCATTCAGGGACAGGAACCTCCACCACATACATGACTGGCAGGAGAAACCACGTGACCGCGTTCTCCCGAAGGCATTTCGTCGGCGCCGCCGCAGCCGGAACCTCCGCCCTCTGGCTCGCCGGCTCCCGTACCGCGTGGGCCGCGGCCTCCCCCGTACCCCCGGGACGGCCCGGCGCCGACCTGTACGAGAAGACCGTCCGTGCCGCCGCCATGACCTGGCGCACGCTCCCCACGGGCTGGCAGCAGGCCCCGTTCCTCGCCAACGGCCGCCTCGGCGCCCAGCTGTACGCGGGAAAGAACGCCAACACCCTGAAACTGATGCTCAGTCACAGCCAGGTGCAGGACCAGCGCGGCCAGTGGCGCGGCGGCATCGGCTTCTCCCGCCTGCCCGTCGGGTACTTCACCCTGACCCTCGCCGGAGAGATCACCGCCGTCGACTGGACCCTGGACCCGTACGACGCCGAGCTGCGCGGCACCGTCACCACCACCCGCGGGTCCCTGGTCTTCTCCGCCCTCGTCCAGAACGACACCGGCGCTCTGCTGGTCTCCACCCGGCCCACCCCCGGCGAGGAGCCGGCGGCCTGGTCCTTCCAGTGGCTGCAGGCCGCCACCACCCGTAGCAGCGGCAGGCCCGAGGACTACACGCCCAACCCGGATCCGCGCGTCGGCGACGGCTTCGTCGAGCAGCCGCTCCTCGCGGGCGGCGGCTGGACCACCGCCTGGCGCGAACGGCGCGAAGGCACCGGCCGGCTGCTGGCCGCGCACCTCGTGTACCGCTTCCCCGGTCCGGTGGCGGAGGCGACGACCGCCGCGCTGCGCGCCGTGGACCGCACCCTCGCCGCCGGCCCCGACCGGCTGGTGGAGCGCCACCGCGACTGGTGGCACGCGTACTACCGGCGCAGCTTCCTCTCCGTACCGGACAAGCGGCTGCAGAGCTTCTACCTCATCCAGCTCTACAAACTCGCCGCGTCGACCAGGGCCGAGGGGCCGACGATCTCCGAATGGGGCCCGTGGTTCCCCGAGGTCGGCAACAACTGGACCGCGGTCTGGTGGAATCTCAACGTCCAGATAGGCATGGCACCCGTCCACGGCTCCAACCACCCCGAACTCGACTCGGTGACGGGTGCCTTCCGCCGCTTCGAGCACAACCTCCCGGCCTCGGTCCCGGCCGACTACCGCGACGGCGAGAGCTACGCGCTTGGCCACCCCTCCGACTGGCAGCTGCGCGCGGGCGACACGTACGACGTCGGTGCCCCGGGCTCGGACCACGTCTCCGACAACTTCGGCAACCTCACCTGGGCCCTGCACAACGTCTGGCAGTCCTACCGGCACTCGATGGACCTGTCCGTCCTGCGCGACGTGGTGCACCCGATCCTCGCCAAGGCCATCAACTTCTACGCGCACTTCCTGCGCGAGGGCCCGGACGGCAGGCTGCACCTGCCGGAGACCCGCTCCCCCGAGTACGCCAACGCCGCGGACTGCACCTACGACCTCTCGCTGATCCGCTGGGGCGTGCGCACCCTGATCGCGTCGGCGAAGCTGCTGCGCACCGACGATCCGCGCCTCGCACGCTGGCAGGACATCGACCGGAGGCTCACCCCCTACGCCGAGGACCCGGTGGCCGGCGTCATGATCGGCAAGGACGTACCGCTGGCCGACTCGCACCGGCACCACTCGCATCTGCTCTGGCTGTACCCGCTGCGCGAACGGAACTGGGACCGGCCCGCGGACCGCGAGGTGATGCGGCGCTCCATGGACCACTGGGTCTCCATGCAGCAGCTGTGGCACGGCTACAGCTACGCCACCGCCTCGTCCATGTACTCGGTGAGGGACGAACCGGAGAAGGCCCTCGACTTCCTGACCTTCTTCACCGACCTCAACGTGGTCGCGGACTGCCAGATGACGGTCAACACGATGTACCGGGAGGGCAAGAACCTCGCCCTGGAGAGCCCGCTGTCCGCCGCCCAGTCGATGCTCGACATGGTGGTGCAGGGCCACGAGGGGGTGGTGAAGGTCTTCCCGTCCGTCTCGGACCGCTGGGCGGACGCCTCGATCGCGTCACTGCGCACCCCGGGCGCCTTCCTCGTGGACGCGGACCGCTCCGGCGGTGCCACCCGCTGGGTGCGGGTGCACAGCGAGGCGGGCTCCCCGCTGACCCTGGAGCACTCCCTCACGGGCCGGATCGACGTACGGGACGCCCACGGGCGCCCGCTGCGCTGGCGGGAGACCGGACCCGGCCGGATCACGGTCGCCCTGCCGCGCGGTGGCACGGCGGTGGTCACCCCGCACGGCACGCGCCCCTCCGGGACGGGTCCGCGCGACGTGCCGTCGAACGGAGCGTGGACACGCTGGGGCCTGCCGGACTGACCGCCCGCACCGTCCGCCGGTGTGCCGTCCCGTCCGTACGACCGGGGCGGTGCTCCTGCACTGGGCCCTGTGGTGAAAGTGCCATGCGGTGAAAGTGGCGCCGTCGCGGGACAGGCGGGACCTTCACAGCCCTCAGTCCCGCAGAGAGCGCCGCATCGCCCGGTGCGCGATCCCCGCGTCCGGGAATTCGGGGCCGTACGCGACGTACCCGAGCCGCTCGTAGAAGCCGAGCGCGTGGGTCTGGGCGTGCAGATCGACGGCTGTCAGGCCGAGCTCGCGGGCCGCGGCCTCGATGGCCCGGACCAGCGCCACGCCGACGCCGAGACCACGCGCCCGCCCGGTCACCGCCAGCCGGCCGAGCGAGCCGACGGTGGGGTCGCCGCCGGTCCGGTCGGCGGCGGCCGGACCGTGCAGCAGCCGCCCGGTACCGAGCGCCGAGCCGTCCGCCGCGACGGCGATCACATGCACCGCGTCCGCGTCGTGGGCGTCGTACTCGATCTCCTCGGGCACGTTCTGCTCACCGACGAAGACATCCTTGCGGACCTGGAAACAGGCGGTGAGATCCTGCTCGTCGACGACGGTACGGGTGGTGTACGCAGCGGGCGTGCCGGTCATTCGCTCTCCGCCGCGATCGTGTCCAGGGCCTGCTGGAGATCGTCGGGGTACGTGCTGGCGAACTCCACCCAGCTGCCGTCGGACGGGTGCTCGAAGCCGAGCCGGACGGCGTGCAGCCACTGCCGCGTCAGACCGAGGCGCTTGGCCATCGTCGGGTCGGCGCCGTAGGTGAGGTCGCCGACGCAGGGGTGGTGGTGGGCGGACATGTGCACCCGGATCTGGTGCGTGCGGCCCGTCTCCAGCTTGATGTCCAGGAGGCTGGCGGCGCGGTAGGCCTCGATGAGGTCGTAGTGGGTCACGGAGGGCTTGCCCTCGGCCGTGACCGCCCACTTGTAGTCGTGCTGGGGGTGGCGACCGATGGGGGCGTCGATGGTGCCGCTCATCGGGTCCGGGTGGCCCTGCACCAGCGCGTGGTACTTCTTCTCGACGACCCGGTCGCGGAACTGCGCCTTCAGCAGGGTGTAGGCCCGCTCGGACTTGGCGACGACCATCAGCCCGGAGGTGCCGACGTCGAGGCGGTGGACGATGCCCTGGCGCTCGGCGGCACCGGACGTCGAGATCCGGTACCCGGCCGCGGCGAGACCGCCGATGACGGTCGTGCCGGTCCAGCCGGGGCTCGGGTGGGCGGCGACCCCGACCGGCTTCACGATCACGACGATGTCGTCGTCGTCGTGCACGATCTCCATGCCCTCGACGGGCTCGGCGACGATCTGCACCGGAGCGGGCGCCTGGGGCATCTCCACTTCCAGCCACGCGCCGCCCTGCACCCGCTCGGACTTCCCGACCACCGCACCGTCCACCTGCACCTTCCCGGCGGCGGCCAGGTCGGCGGCCTTGGTGCGGGAGAAACCGAACATCCGGGAGATGGCGGCGTCGACACGCTCGCCCTCCAGACCGTCGGGTACGGGCAGGGTGCGGACCTCGGGATACGTACTCACCTGTCGAGTATGCCTTGCGCCCGCTAGTCCTTGTGCACGGTGCCGTCGGGGTCCAGGCCCTTGAAGGAAAGGATCACGATCAGGATGCCGCCGCAGACGATCGCGGAGTCGGCGAGGTTGAACACCGCGAAGTGCGCGGGCGCGATGAAGTCCACCACCGCGCCCTGGAAGGTGCCGGGGGCGCGGAAGATGCGGTCGGTGAGGTTGCCGAGGGCGCCGCCGAGGAGCAGACCGAGCGCGATGGCCCACGGCAGGCTGTGGAGCTTGCGGGCCAGGCGGGCGATCACCACGATCACGCTCGCCGCGATGAAGGTGAAGATGACCGTGTACGCCTCGCCGAAGCTGAACGCGGCGCCCGAGTTCCGGATCACCTCGAACTTCAGCCAGCCGTCGACGACCTCGACCGGCGCGCGGTGCTCCAGCTTCGCGACCACGATCACCTTGCTGATCAGGTCGAGCAGATAGGCGAAGACGGCCACGGCGAAGAGCACCGCGATCTTCCGCCCGCTCCTGCCCGGTACGGTCTCCTCGACCCGGCCCTCGGCCTCGCCCCCTTCAGTCCCCTCAGCATCGGGGATGTCCGGCGTACCGATGATGCGCTCCGCCTCTGCCACGTGAATCCCTCAACCTAGGTTCCTGACTGAGGACGAGAGTACGACACACGGCCCCGGATCAACCGCGCCGCTCCTGCTTCTGTTTGTCCTCGACGCAGAGCGTGGCGCGCGGGAACGCCTGCATCCGCGCCTTGCCGATCGGATTGCCGCAGACCTCGCACAGTCCGTACGTCCCGGCGTCGAGCCGGGCCAGGGCCCGCTCGGTCTGGTCGAGCATCTCCTGGGCGTTGGCGGCGAGCGAGATCTCGTGCTCGCGGGTGATGTTCTTGGTGCCGGTGTCCGCCTCGTCGTCACCCGCCCCGTCGCCGGAGTCGCGCATCAGCCCGGCGAGTGCGGCGGAAGCGGCCTCCAGCTCGCTGCGCAGCCGCATGATCTCGCTGCTCAGCACGGCCCGCGCCTCCTCGACCTCGTCCGGTGTCCAGGGATCCTCGCCCGGCCGGACCGCCAGCTCGCCGGGGGCCGTCGTGGTGATCCCGCGGGCCGGGGGCACGGGCGCGGCGCCCCTGCCGGCCGTGCGGGTCCGGGCCGCGCTCTTCTTGGCTACCACCGTGTGGGCTCCCGTCTGCTCGGCGGCCTCGGCCGCCACCGTGGCCGCTGCGGCGGCCTTCTTCGAAGCCTTCTCGGCCGCGGTCTTCTTCGCGGCTGCCTTCCTGACCGGCGCCGCGTGCTCGGCACCCGCGCTTTCGGCGGGCACCGTCTTCTTCCGGGCCGCCGTCTTCTTCACCGCGGCTTTCCCTGCCGGGGCCTTCTCGGCCGCGGCCTTCTTCACGGCCGCTTCCTTCACGGCCGCCTTCTTATTACCGGCCGCCTTCCTGCCGGCCGCCGCACCCGTGGTTCTCGCTGACGCCGACTTCTTTGCGGCGGTCTTCTTCACCACCATGGCCGCGGCCCCTTCACATATTGTGATCTTGCACGCGAATCGTGCTGGGACGATAAATCGACCCCAGCGCCGCGGCAACGGGGAACGCCGCCGAATCGCCCCTCCCCGCGCTCGGACACCGACACGTCTGAATCGGTTGTGCCCAGCTCACCGCCGGGTAATCCGCCGCCCGGCCGCCCACCCGGAGTCCGTGCGTCCGCCTCTGCCCATTCGGGTCACGCCCCGCCCCGCGGGTTAAACCGGTCGGCCGTCGCCCGTACGGGCCCGTACACTGGCCTGAGCGAGAGGCGTGGATGGGACGAGTAGCGTCGTACGCAGCCAGGAGCGACCCGGGGACGGTGGAAGCCCGGGGGCGAGCGCGTCGTGAAGATCACCCGGAGCCGTCGGAAGAACGCCGCAAGGCCAGTAGAACCGGCATCGCGACCCCAATGAGGGGGCCACGGGCACACACCCGGGGCCAAGGAGGGTGGTACCGCGGGAGTCGATGAGGCTCTCGTCCCTCCGACGGAAGTGGAAAACGTCCGCCGGAGGAAGTCCGCCCATGACATCGCCGCAGTACCGCCAGGTACCCGCCCAGGTCGACCTTTCCGCGCTGGAGCACGCCGTGCTCGATTTCTGGCGCGAGAGCAAGGTCTTCGCCAAGAGCCTCGAACAGTCCGAGGGCCGCCCCGAGTGGGTCTTCTACGAGGGCCCGCCCACCGCCAACGGCATGCCCGGTGCCCACCACATCGAGGCCCGCGTCTTCAAGGACGTCTTCCCCCGCTTCCGCACCATGCAGGGCTACCACGTCGGCCGCAAGGCCGGCTGGGACTGCCACGGTCTGCCGGTCGAGCTCGCGGTCGAGAAGGAGCTGGGCTTCAACGGCAAGAAGGACATCGAGGCGTACGGCATCGCCGAGTTCAACGCCAGGTGCCGTGAGTCGGTGACCCGCCACACCGACGCGTTCACCGAGCTCACGACCCGAATGGGCTACTGGGTCGACCTCGACGACGCGTACCGCACGATGGACCCCGAGTACGTCGACTCGGTGTGGTGGTCGCTGAAGGAGATCTTCAACAAGGGCCTGCTGGTCCAGGACCACCGCGTCGCCCCCTGGTGCCCCCGCTGCGGCACCGGCCTCTCCGACCACGAGCTCGCGCAGGGGTACGAGACGGTCGTCGACCCGTCGGTCTTCGTCCGCTTCCCCCTCACCTCCGGCCCGCTGGCCGGCGCCGCCTCGCTCCTCGTCTGGACGACCACGCCCTGGACCCTGGTCTCCAACACCGCCGTCGCCGCGCACCCCGACGTCACCTACGTCGTCGCGACCAACGGCGAGGAGAAGCTCGTCGTCGCGCAGCCGCTCGTCGAGAAGGCACTGGGCGAGGGCTGGGAGACCACCGGCCAGACCTTCACCGGCCGTGAGATGGAGCGCTGGACGTACGAGCGCCCGTTCGCCCTGGTCGAGTTCCCCTCCGAGGCGCACTACGTCGTCAACGCGGAGTACGTGACGACCGAGGACGGTACGGGTCTGGTCCACCAGTCCCCCGCCTTCGGCGCCGACGACCTCCTCGTCTGCAAGGCCTACGGCCTCCCGGTCGTGAACCCGGTCCGCCCCGACGGCACCTTCGAGGAGGATCTGCCGCTGGTGGGCGGCGTCTTCTTCAAGAAGGCCGACGAGGCGCTCACCGAGGACCTGGCCGCCCGCGGCAAGCTCTTCCGGCACGTCCCGTACGAGCACAGCTACCCGCACTGCTGGCGCTGCCACACCGCGCTGCTCTACTACGCGCAGCCGTCCTGGTACATCCGTACGACCGCCATCAAGGACCGGCTCCTCGAAGAGAACGAGAAGACCAACTGGTTCCCGGACTCGGTCAAGAACGGCCGCTTCGGGGACTGGCTGAACAACAACGTCGACTGGGCGCTGTCCCGCAACCGCTACTGGGGCACCCCGCTGCCGGTCTGGCGCTGCGAGGACAGCCACCTCACCTGCGTCGGCTCACGCGCCGAGCTGAGTGAGCTCACCGGCACCGACCTCTCCGGCCTCGACCCGCACCGCCCGTTCATCGACGAGATCACGTTCACCTGCTCGCACGAGAACTGCCAGCTGGAGGCGTACCGCGTCCCGGAGGTCATCGACGCCTGGTACGACTCGGGCTCGATGCCGTTCGCCCAGTGGGGCTACCCGTACAAGAACAAGGAGATCTTCGAGAGCCGCTACCCGGCGCAGTTCATCTCGGAGGCCATCGACCAGACCCGCGGCTGGTTCTACACACTGATGGCGGTCGGCACGCTGGTCTTCGACAAGTCGTCGTACGAGAACGTGGTCTGCCTGGGCCACATCCTCGCCGAGGACGGCCGCAAGATGTCCAAGCACCTCGGGAACATCCTTCAGCCCATCCCGCTCATGGACCAGCACGGCGCGGACGCGGTGCGCTGGTTCATGGCGGCGGGCGGCTCCCCGTGGGCGGCACGCCGCGTCGGCCACACGACGATCCAGGAGGTCGTCCGTAAGACCCTCCTGACGTACTGGAACACGGTCGCCTTCCAGGCCCTGTACGCCCGTACGTCCGGCTGGGCGCCGTCCGCGGCCGACCCGGCCCCGGCGGACCGCACGGTCCTGGACCGCTGGCTGCTGAGCGAGCTGAACGCGCTGGTGGACCAGGTCACGCAGGCTCTTGAGGGGTACGACACCCAGCGCGCCGGCAAGCTCTTGTCCGCTTTCGTCGACGACCTGTCCAACTGGTACGTGCGCCGCTCGCGCCGCCGCTTCTGGCAGGGCGACAAGGCGGCGCTGCGCACCCTGCACGAGGTCGTCGAGACGGTGACCCGGCTGATGGCCCCGCTGACCCCGTTCATCACCGAGCGGGTCTGGCAGGACCTGGTCGTTCCGGTCGCCCCGGACGCCCCCGAGTCGGTCCACCTCGCCACCTGGCCGAAGGCCGACCTCGCGGCGATCGACCCCACGCTGTCCAGCCAGATGGCGCTGGTGCGCCGCCTGGTCGAGCTGGGCCGGGCCACCCGCGCCGAGTCGGGCGTCAAGACCCGCCAGCCGCTGTCCCGGGCCCTGGTCGCGGCGGCCGGCTTCGAGGCACTCTCCACCGAGCTGCACGCCCAGATCACGGAGGAGCTGAACATCTCCTCGCTGGCCTCCCTCACCGATTCCGCCGCTGGTCCGGCGGGCGGCGGCTCGCTCGTCGACACCACCGCGAAGGCGAACTTCCGGGCGCTCGGCAAGCGGTTCGGCAAGGGTGTCCAGGCGGTGGCCAAGGCGGTCGCGAACGCCGACGCGGCGGCCCTGTCGCTGGCCCTGCGCGAGGGCACGGCCTCCGTCGAGGTGGACGGCGAGACGGTCACCCTCTCCCCCGACGAGGTGATCATCACCGAGACGCCGCGCGAGGGCTGGTCGGTCGCGTCCGACTCGGGCGCGACGGTCGCCCTGGACCTGGAGATCACCCCGGAACTGCGGCGCGCGGGCCTGGCCCGTGACGCGATCCGCCTCATCCAGGAGGCCCGCAAGAACAGCGGCCTGGACGTCGCGGACCGCATCGCCGTCCGCTGGACGTCGGCCTCCCCCGCCACGGTGGAGGCCCTGACCGAGCACGCGGCCCTGATCGCGGACGAGGTCCTGGCCCTGGACTACGCGCAGGGCGAGGCGGACACGGCGTACGGCGCCCCGTTCGAGGACGAGGGCCTGTCCCTGACGTTCCGCCTCCGCAAGACGGAGCAGTAGAACCCCAGCGCATCGAGGCCCGCCCGGAACAGGCGTTCCGGGCGGGCCTCCTGCATGCTCCCGGCCGTGTCCGGCCCCTCCGGTCTTTTGAGAGCGGGGTTCTGGGGCGAAACCCCCCGGTTGTCCGAAGGGGCAGCAGCGGACGAGCCCGCCGCAGGCCGCCCCACCCGCACCTTTCTCACGCCCACGGCAAAAGGGCCGGGCCCCGGGGAAACCCCCGGGGCCCGGCCCTCAGCCTGCCGACGGCTACGCGCTCACCGCGCGCACCCGGCTCAGTTGTCGTCCTCGTCGATCAGGAACCCGCGCATCGGCGAAGGAGCCTGCTGCATCGGCTGCGGCGCCTGCGGCCGCACCGGCGCCATCGGCTGGGTCATCGCCGGCGACATCTGCTGCTGACCACCGTACGAGGGCCCACCGCCCATGGACGGGTTGCCGCCCATCTGCGGGTTGCCGTGACCGCCGTGGTTGCCGCCGGCCATGGAGTGGCCCATGGCACCCGCACCGGCCGGGGCCAGCGAGGGCGACGGCGGCAGCGAAGCGGTCGCCGGGGTCCGCGGCGGCGCCAGCGAGTCGTCGGCCTGGGTCTCCAGCTGACGCAGCTGGCTCTCCAGGTAGGACTTCAGCCGGGTCCGGTACTCGCGCTCGAAGCCCCGCAGGTCCTCGACCTTGCGCTCCAGCGTCGCGCGGGCCGACTCCAGCGAGCCCATCGCCACGCGGTGCTTCTCCTGCGCGTCCCGCTCCAGCGCGTCCGCCTTGGCGCGCGCGTCGCGCTCCAGGCCCTCGGCACGGCTGCGCGCCTCGCCGACGATCTTGTTGGCCTCGGAACGGGCCTCCGCGATCGCCTGGTCGGCGGTCTGCTGCGCGAGCGAGAGGACACGGGCGGCGCTGTCGCCGCCGGGGGCCTGACCGGGCTGCTGCATCTGCGGCGGCTGCTGCATCTGCTGCATCTGCTGCTGCGGGGCGTGACCGCCCATGGGGCCGCCCATCGGGCCGCCCATGGGACCGCCCTGCATCGGACCGGGGCCGTGCGGGCCCTGCGGGCCGGGGCCGTGCGGGCCCTGGGGACCAGGACCGTGACCGCTGGGACCGGCGGGCAGCTGCGGAGCACCACCGGGCAGCTGGGGGGGACCCATCTGCGGGGGCTGCTGCTGGACCGGCGGACCCGATATGGCGGCGGGCACCGGTGCCCCGGGCCGGTCCTGCGGCTCCGGCTTGCGCATCCCCTGCTGCTGGTTCTGCGCGGCGGCACGCGTGGCGGCGGCCAGCTTCGCGCGCAGGTCCTCGTTCTCACGGAGCAGGCGGGTCAGCTCGGACTCGACCTCGTCGAGGAAGGCATCGACCTCGTCCTCGTCATAGCCTTCTCGGAGGCGGACGGTCGTGAACTGCTTGTTCCGCACGTCCTCAGGAGTCAGCGGCATCTCTTCTTCACCTCTACGTAGTCGTCGGCAGTCGGCAAGACCGTATCGCTCACAGCCTGATCACGATGTTGATCAAGATGTAGACGATGATCATCAGAACGAAGAAGGACAGGTCGAGTGCCACGCCCCCGAGACGCAGCGGCGGGATGAACCGCCGCAGAAGCTTGAGCGGTGGATCGGTGATCGTGTAGGTGGCCTCAAGTATGACCACCATCGGCTTGCCGGGCTGCCATGAACGCGCGAACTGGAAGACGTAGTCCATGACCAGCCGGAAGATCAGCACGATGAGGAAACACATCAGCGCGATATAGACAACCTGCAGTGCGACGCCCATTTCGCGCTTCCCTCTCCCCTGGCTCTCGTAGCTCCGGCCCTACGGCCGGGTTGTTCCCGGTGTCGTGTTCTCAGCTCTGGTTGAAGAATCCGCCCTCAGCAATGCGGGCCTTGTCCTCCGCCGTGACATCGACGTTAGCAGGCGACAACAGGAACACCTTCTGCGTCACGCGCTCAATGCTGCCATGGAGACCGAAGACGAGTCCTGCGGCAAAGTCGACAAGTCGCTTCGCGTCCGTATCGTCCATCTCTGTGAGATTCATGATCACCGGAGTGCCCTCACGGAAGTGTTCCCCGATGGTACGGGCCTCGTTGTAGGTCCTGGGGTGCAGCGTGGTGATGCGGTAGGGCTCCCGCTCGGACACGACCTTGGGCATGATCACCGGTGCGTTCTTCTCCATGTTCGGACGTTCAGGTGTGATGGATGCCACGGGTGCGATTCGGGCGGGTCGCTCCCTTTCCGCCGGGATCTGGACCGGCTCCCGCTGCGCGGGAGGCTGCACCACTCGCACCGGTTCGTCCCGTTCCCGGTCGCGCTCCACCTGATGCGCGGGCTGGTGCCGCCGCCGGTCGCGCTCGGGCTCCGGCTCGGGTTCGAATTCGTCGTCGGGGTCGAACCCCGGACCGTCGTACCCATCGTCCTCCACGAGGCCGAGGTAGACCGCCATCTTGCGCATCGCGCCGGCCATGCTCTGAGTCCTCCGCTCTGTGGTGGATCGGCATCTGTCACCAAGTGCCCCGCGATCCACTGAGGCCTGCCCGCCATAGGCGGGAATGACCATATTTTCTGCTGTGGTCCGACCTGCTTGGCGACGTTACCCGAGCCTCGGTCGGACTCCGAGTACCGCCGTACCGACGCGCACATGTGTCGCTCCGGCCGCGACGGCGTCCTCGAGGTCCGCGCTCATCCCTGCGGAGACCATGTTCGCAGCAGGATGGTTCCCGCGCAGGCGGGATGAGAATTCCATCAGCCGGTCGAAGGCGGCGCGTTGCCGTCCCGCGTACGGTCCGGCGAGCGGCGCGACGGTCATCAGACCGCCGAGCCGCAGCCCGGGCGCGGCTTCGACCGCCGCGGCCAACTCCTCGATCCCGTCCGGCGCGACGCCGCCCCGGTCGCCCCGCTCACCGCTCTCCGCGTCGAGTGCGACCTGGATGAGGCAGCCGAGTTCACGCCCCTCGCGCACGGCTGCCGCCGAGAGGCCCGTGACCAATTTGGTCCGATCCACCGACTGTACGACATCGGCATAACTCGCCACAGAACGAACCTTATTCGTCTGCAATTGACCGACAAAGTGCCATGTGAGCGACAGATCCGCACATTCGGCTGCCTTCGGCGCTGCGTCCTGGTCACGATTCTCCGCGACATGACGCACACCGAGTTCATGCAGAATCCGCACATCGCTCGCGGGGTAGGTCTTGGTGACCACGATGAGGGTCACTTCTTCCCGCTTGCGGCCGGCGGCGATACAGGCGGAAGCAATGCGTTCCTCCACCCGTGCCAGATTTTCGGCGAGTTGAGTCTTACGGTCCGTCATGCCCTATCAGTCCAACCAGACATATCCGGCGAGCCGCCCGGTGGTGCGGTCGCGGCGGTACGAGAAATGGTCGCCCGATTCGAGAGTGCAGACCGGCGACGCCTGACGGTCCTTCACCCCGAGGGCTTCGAGCTGGGCGTGGACCCCCGCCGTGACATCCACGGCCGGGGTGCCCCAACTGGTCTCGGACCAGGAGGCCGGGACGCTCTCGGCGACCTCGGCACGCATCCCGGACGGGACCTCGTAGCACCGCCCGCAGACCGCCGGTCCGGTACGGGCGATGATCCGGGAGGTCTCGGCGCCGAGTCCGGCCATGGCCTCGACCACGGCGGGGACGATTCCGGCGACCAGACCGGGACGGCCCGCGTGCGCCGCCGCCGCGATCCCGGCGACCGGGTCGGCGAGCAGTACGGGGGTGCAGTCGGCAGTGAGCACGGCGAGCGGAAGTCCGCGCCGGGCCGTCACCACCGCGTCCACCGCGGGGATGTCCGAAGCGTCTCCCCACGAGCCGTCGACGACCGCGACGTCCCGCCCGTGCACCTGGTTCATCCAGACGACCTGCGCCGGGTCCAGGCCGAGAGCCCGCGCGGCGCGCTCCCGATTGGCCAGAACGGCGGCGGGGTCGTCTCCGACCGCGCCGCCGAGGTTGAGCTCCTCGTACGGAGCGGCGCTCACCCCGCCCCACCTGTCGGTGAAGGCGAAGTGCGCGCCGCGGCCCCCCGAGGTTTCCGAGGACACTGCGTGATGCGGGCCTATCACTTCAAGAAGTCCGGAACATCCAGCTCTTCGGCCTGGGAGTCCTGGTAGGGACGGGCCGGCGGGATGTGCGGCGGAGTGACCGGCGGCAGGTGGCTCTCGCCGACCGCCGGTACGGGCTCGGCCTGGACCGGAGACTCCTCGCGCGGGAGCACCGAGCCCAGTCCGCCGGTCTGGCGCAAGGGCTCGGCGGCCCGGACCGGCGGAGCCGGCTCTTCGCGCTTGGTGGAGTTCGCGCCCAGGACGTTCTCCCGCCGGGCCGGCGGCTGTCCGCCGTCGAAGCCCGCCGCGATCACGGTGACACGGACCTCGTCGCCCAGTGCGTCGTCGATGACCGCGCCGAAGATGATGTTCGCCTCGGGGTGCGCCGCCTCGCTCACCAGCTGAGCGGCCTCGTTGATCTCGAAGAGACCGAGGTCGCTGCCGCCGGAGATGGAGAGCAGGACGCCGCGGGCGCCGTCGATGGACGCCTCCAGGAGGGGCGAGGAGATCGCCATCTCCGCGGCGGCCACCGCGCGGTCGTCGCCGCGGGCCGAACCGATGCCCATGAGCGCCGATCCGGCCTCGGACATCACCGACTTGACGTCGGCGAAGTCGAGGTTGATCAGGCCGGGGGTCGTGATGAGGTCGGTGATTCCCTGGACGCCCGAGAGCAGCACCTGGTCGGCCGACTTGAAGGCGTCGAGCACGCTGACCTGGCGGTCCGAGATGGACAGCAGCCGGTCGTTGGGAATGACGATGAGGGTGTCGACCTCTTCGCGGAGCTCGGCGATGCCGTCCTCCGCCTGGTTCGCGCGGCGCCGGCCCTCGAAGGTGAACGGGCGGGTGACCACGCCGATCGTGAGGGCGCCGAGCGAGCGCGCGATGTTGGCAACGACGGGTGCGCCGCCGGTGCCGGTGCCGCCGCCCTCTCCGGCGGTGACGAAGACCATGTCGGCCCCCTTGAGGACCTCCTCGATCTCCTCACGGTGGTCCTCTGCCGCCTTGCGGCCGACGGCCGGGTTGGCCCCGGCGCCGAGTCCGCGGGTGAGTTCGCGGCCGACGTCGAGCTTGACGTCGGCGTCGCTCATCAACAGGGCTTGCGCGTCCGTGTTGATCGCGATGAACTCGACGCCCTTGAGGCCGACCTCGATCATTCGGTTGATGGCATTGACACCACCGCCGCCGACACCGATGACCTTGATGACTGCGAGGTAGTTCTGCGGTGCTGCCACGTCGAAGGCCTCTCGCCTCGAGTTACGTGTCGTCGCTCTGCGGTAGTCCCGCCGCGACGACGGATGCCGATTGGGACGGTCCGAAACGCCGACCCGAACCCTAACGTTGAAGTTTAGGGTTACCAGTGTGTCTGCTTCATGGACTCTTCCGAACAGGACACTAAGTCGACAAGTGGCGCACGTTCAACGAACACGCCGAACCTCCCGTCTTTCTTTTCACCCTATGTGATCACCCGTAGCGAAGACCAACCAGGGTGCTGGCCAGGCCAAATGTCCGTCAACTACCCGATACGACAGGCGCGGTGGGTGCACTCACGTCGAAGTGTCCCGCTTTGGGGGCGGCTTTCATGAGAGCCGTGAGGACTTTCACCTTGACCGGACCGTCCTCGCCACTGCCCCAGATCACCGTGCGGCCCCGGGTGAGCCGCAGGGAGATCGAGTCGTACGAGGTGACCCGTACGACCTTGGTCTCCTCGGCGATTCCGCCCGGGAGCCCGCCCGCGACCCGGACCGCTTCCCGCACCAGCCGGGCGCTGCCGAAGCGGCGCAGACTCGCGGACTGATCAGGCGTCAATTCCAGCAGGGGTACCTGTCCGGGCGATTTGTCCAATGTTGCGAAGCGCACGCCTTTCGCGTCCACTTCAATGAACTTCGTGTCCTTTTTCATCAACAGGACCGGCTGTCGTTCGGTCACCTTAAGTCCGATTCCGTGCGGCCATGACCGTACGACATCCACCGAGTCGATACGCGGCAGCTTCTGGCGCAACCGGTCGGCGATGGCGTCGGTGTCCACGGAGATCAGCGGGGCCCCGATCGGTACCGCCGCGGCGGCCTCCACCTCGGCCGGTGTCAGCACGTCGACACCGGTGGTCCTGACCTGTTCGGCCCGGAACCAGGAGGAGCCGTAGAGCGCCCAGACGGCACCGGCGCCGAGCAGCAGCACCAGCACGCCGATGACGACCAGTCGTCTGCGACCGGTCAGGCTGCGCCCCTCGGGACGCGGGCGCGGCGGGCGGGCCGAGGAGTCCTCCTGCTGCGCTGCGCCACGCTGGGCGGTCGTCGGTCCGGCCACGCTCGCTCCTTATGCCGGGTCCGGGGGCACCACCCCCGGACCCGCCCGCCTCACGCGTTGCGGCGTGCGGCGATCGCCTCGTACACCATGCCGACGAGCAGGTCGTCGGCGTCCCTGCGGCCGAACTCGGCGGCGGCGCGGGACATCTCGTACAGCCGGTGCGGATCCGCGAGCACCGGCAGGACGTTGCCCTGCACCCACTCGGGGGAGAGCGCCGCGTCGTCCACCAGCAGACCGCCGCCGGCGTTGACCACCGGCTGGGCGTTGAGCCGCTGTTCGCCGTTGCCGATGGGCAGCGGTACGTAGGCGGCGGGAAGCCCGACGGCGGAGAGTTCGGCGACGGTCATCGCACCCGCGCGGCAGAGCATCATGTCGGCCGCAGCGTACGCGAGGTCCATCCGGTCCACGTACGGTACCGGGATGTAGGGCGGCATACCGGGCATGTTGTCGACGCGCGGCAATTCGTTCTTCGGGCCGACCACGTGCAGGATCTGGATCCCGGAGCGCTGCAGCAGCGGGGCGACCCGCTGGACCACCTCGTTGAGGTGGCGGGCGCCCTGCGAGCCGCCGGAGACCAGCAGCGTCGGCAGGTTGGGGTCGAGGCCGAAGGCCGCACGCGCCTCGGGACGAACCCGGGCCCGGTCCAGGGTGGCGATGGTCCGGCGCAGCGGGATGCCGATGTAGCGGGCACCGCGCAGCTTGCTGTCGGGGGTGGAGACGGCGACCCCGTGGGCGTACCGGGAGCCGATCTTGTTGGCCAGGCCCGGCCGGGCGTTGGCCTCGTGGACGACGATCGGCACACCGGCCCGCTTGGCGGCGAGGTAGCCGGGCAGGGCGACATAGCCGCCGAAGCCGACCACGCAGTCCGCCCTGGTCCGCTCCAGGATCTGCTCGGCGGCCTTGATGGTGCCGCGCAGCCGTCCGGGGACGGTGATCAGTTCCGGGGTGGGCTTGCGCGGCAGCGGCACGGCCGGGATCAGGGCGAGTTCGTACCCCCGCTCGGGTACGAGCCTGGTCTCGAGTCCGCGCTCCGTGCCGAGGGCAGTGATTCCCACGGTCGGGTCCTGCCTGCGCAGGGCGTCCGCGAGGGCAAGCGCGGGCTCGATGTGGCCGGCGGTCCCCCCACCGGCGAGTACGACATGCACCGAAATTCACCGCTCTCCGGACGGACGCTTCTTGACGCGCCGTCTCATCGTCTTCCATCTCACCCCGGGCCTCCGCATGGCCAGGGCCGCCTTCGCGGCGGGCTCCTCTCGCGCGAACGCGATCAGCAGCCCGACAGCGAACATGGTCGGCAGCAGGGCCGATCCTCCGTAGGAGAACAGCGGGAGCGGGACACCGGCGATCGGCAGCAGGCCGAGCACCGCACCAATGTTGATCACGGCCTGCGCCGTGATCCAGGTGGTCACACCTCCCGCGGCGTACCTCACGAAGGGGTCCTCCGTGCGTCCGGCCACGCGGATACCCGCATAGCCTAGAGCCGCGAAGAGGGCGAGCACCGACAGTGTCCCCGCCAACCCCAGTTCCTCCCCGGTGATGGCGAAGATGAAGTCGGTGTGCGGTTCAGGTAGTTGACCCCATTTTTCCACACTCGCACCGAGCCCGGAACCGAACCATCCGCCGGACGCCAGAGCATAGATGCCGTGCACGGCCTGCCAGCAGGAGTCCCCGGGGCCGGGTTCGCTGGCGCCGATGCAGGCGAGCCTGGACATCCGGTTCGGGCTGGTCTTGATCAGTACGAAGGCGATCACTCCGGCAAAGCCGAGCACCCCGGCGAAGAGCCTGGTGGGTGCCCCGGCCAGCCAGAGCAGCCCGAACAGGATCGCCGTGAGAATGATCGCAGTGCCCATGTCACCGCCGAGCATGATCAGCCCGAGGAGCATGAAGGCGACCGGGACGAGCGGGACGAGCATGTGTTTCCACTGCGCCAGCAGCCGTTTGTCCTGTTTGCGCGCGAGCAGGTCCGCACCCCACAGGACCAGGGCGAGCTTGCCGAACTCGCTGGGCTGGAGCTGGAAGGGGCCGCCCAGGTAGAGCCAGTTCCGGTTGCCGTTGACCGACATCCCTATCCCCGGCACCTGGACCAGCATCATCAGGAAGACGGCGCCCAGGAGCAGCGGATAGGCGAACGCCCGGTGCAGCTTGGCGGGCATCCGGGCGGCCAGCGCCATCAGTCCGGCGCCGATGACGGCGGCGAGGAACTGTTTGCGGAAGAAATAGGTGCCGGGCTTGTCCAGCTCCAGGGCCTTGATCATCGAGGCGGAGTAGACCATCACGAGGCCGAGCACGGTGATCAGCAGGCCGGCGCCCAGGATCAGGTAGTACGCCGTCAGAGGGCGGTCCCAGGCCCGCCGCGCCTGCTCGTACAGCCGTCGTACCCCGCCGCCTCGCGGGGCGCGGGGGGTGCGGGGGGAACGCCCCTTGGAACGGGGTACCGGGGGGCGCCGGGATCCGTTGGCCGACCGGACCCGCAGGGCGGGGCCGAGCAGCGCCGGAGCGGCCGCGCCGGCGAGGAGCGGCGGGGCGAACGCCCGGCTGATCGCCGCGGTGGCCCGTGAGCGGTCCCCACGGGGCGCGGCGGAGCTCTCTTCGGCCGGCATTGTCGCTGTCCCCTCCACTGCTCGTGCCCGGGGCCGCCGCCGCGGGCCGCGGCCCGTGGCGCGGCCGACCGCACCCGGTCGTCCGGGGCAGTACGGCGCGGAGGCCGGGCCCGTCAGGCGCTCTCTGCGGCGAGTGCGCGGACCGCGTCCGCGAACGCCTCGCCCCGCTTGTTGTAATTGACGAACATGTCCATCGAGGCGCAGGCCGGGGCCATCAGTACGGTGTCTCCCGGCCGGGCGAGCCGTGCCGCCTCGCGGACCGCCTCGGACATCGCCCCAGTGTCGGTCCGGTCGAGGTCGACCACCGGGACCTCGGGGGCGTGTCGCGCGAGGGCTTCGCGGATCAGGGCCCGGTCCCGGCCGAACAGTACGACGCCCCGCAGCCGCCCCGCGGCCCCGGTCACCAACCCGTCGAACGTGGCGCCCTTGCCCAGGCCGCCGGCGATCCAGACGATCGGGTCGTAGGCCGCGAGGGACGCCTCGGCGGCGTGGGTGTTGGTGGCCTTGGAGTCGTCGATGTACGCGACCCCGGCGACATCCGCGACGTGCTCGATGCGGTGCGGGTCGGGGCGGAAGGCCCGCAGCCCGTCCCGTACGGCCGCGGGCTCGACGCCGAAGGCGCGGGCCAGGGCCGCGGCCGCCAGGGCGTTGGCGATGTTGTGCGGGGCCGGCGGGTTGACGTCGGTGACCTCGGCGAGCTCCTGGGCCTGCTTCTGCCGGTTCGTCACGAAGGCGCGGTCGACGAGGATGCCCTCGACGACACCCAGTTGGGACGGGCCCGGTGTGCCCAGGGTGAAACCGATGGCGCGGCAGCCCTCCTCCACGTCGGCCCCGCGGACCAGGTCCTCGGTCGCCTTCTCGGCCGCGTTGTAGACGCAGGCGACGCGGTTGCCCTCGTAGATCCGGCCCTTGTCCGCGACGTACGCCTCCATGGAGCCGTGCCAGTCGAGGTGGTCGGGGGCCAGATTGAGGACGGCCGCGGAGTGGGCGCGCAGCGAGGGCGCCCAGTGCAGCTGGTAGCTGGACAGCTCGACGGCGAGTACGTCGTACTCCTCGTCGCCGAGGACGGCGTCGAGGAGGGAGACGCCGATGTTGCCGACCGCGGCGGTGCGCAGCCCGGCCGCCTCCAGGATCGAGGCGAGCATCCGTACGGTCGTGGTCTTGCCGTTGGTACCGGTGACCGCGAGCCAGGGTGCCGGCTCCCTGCCGCCTTCGCCGCGCAGCCGCCAGGCGAGTTCGACGTCGCCCCAGACCGGGACGCCCGCCTCGGCGGCTGCGGTGAAGAGCGGCTTGCCGGGGTGCCAGCCGGGGGTGGTGACGATGAGCTCGGTGGACTCGGGCAGGGTCGCCCCGTCGCCGAGGCGCACGGTGATGCCCTGCGCCTCCAGCTCCGCGGCCTGCGCACGGGAACGCTCGTCGTCCCCGTCGTTGACCACCGTGACGACGGCCCCGAGGCCGTGCAGCACGGTGGCCGCCGGGATTCCGGAGACGCCGAGTCCCGCGACGGTGACGTGCTTGCCCTGCCAGTCCTGGTTGCTCACTTCTCGGCTGCCCATCCCGCGTAGAAGAGACCGAGTCCGACGATCACGCACATGCCCTGGATGATCCAGAAGCGGACCACGACAAGGACTTCGGACCACCCCTTGAGTTCGAAGTGGTGCTGGAGCGGCGCCATCCGGAAGACCCGCTTGCCGGTCATCTTGAAGGAGCCGACCTGGATGACCACGGACATGGTGATCATCACGAAGAGGCCGCCGAGGACGGCCATCAGGAACTCCGTACGGGAGCAGATCGCCAGACCGGACAGGGCGCCGCCGAGGGCGAGCGAGCCGGTGTCGCCCATGAAGATCTTGGCGGGCGAGGTGTTCCACCACAGGAAGCCGAAACAGGCGCCCATCAGCGCGGAGGCGACGACCGCGAGGTCGAGTGGATCGCGTACCTCGAAGCAGGCGTTGGGGTTGGTCAGGGTCGTCGCGTTGGCGCACGACTCCTGGAACTGCCACAGCCCGATGAAGGTGTACGCGCCGAAGACCATCACCGACGCGCCGGTGGCCAGGCCGTCCAGACCGTCCGTCAGGTTCACGCCGTTGGACATGGCGAGGATCATGAACAGCGCCCAGACGACGAACAGCACCGGGCCGATCGACCAGCCGAAGTCCGCGACGAACGACAGCTTGGTGGAGGCCGGGGTGTTGCCCCGGGCGTCGGCGAACTGGAGCGAGAGCACCGCGAAGGCGATACCGACGATCAGCTGGCCCGCCATCTTCGCCTTGGCCCGCAGACCCAGCGAACGCTGCTTGACGATCTTGATGTAGTCGTCGAGGAAGCCGACGAGACCCATGCCGGCCATCAGGAAGAGCACCAGCACACCGGAGAAGCGCATCTCCTCGCCGGTGATCACCTTCGCCAGGACGTACGCGATGATCGTCGCCAGGATGAAGGCAATACCGCCCATGGTGGGCGTGCCCTTCTTGGAGCCGTGGGTGCGCGGGCCGTCGTCCCGGATGAACTGCCCGTATCCCTTGCGGGCCAGCAGCTTGATCAGCAGCGGAGTCCCGACCAGGGTCAGGAAGAGCCCGATGGCCCCCGCGAAGAGGATCTGCCTCATCGGCCGGTGACCTCGCCCTCGGACGCGTTCTCCAGCAGTGCCATGGCGACCTGCTCCAGGCCGACCGACCGGGACGCCTTCACCAGCACGACGTCTCCCGGGCGCAGTTCACTGCGCAACAGGTCGACGGCAGCCTGTGCGTCGGACACGTGCACCGACTCCTCACCCCACGAACCCTCGTTGTATGCGCCCAGTTGCAGCCAGGAGGCCTCTCTGCCCCCGACTGCGACGAGCTTGCTGACGTTGAGCCGGACGGCGAGCCGTCCGACCGCGTCGTGCTCGGCGAGCGAGGCGTCGCCCAGCTCGGCCATGGGGCCGAGCACCGCCCACGTACGCCGGCCCTTCCCCATGGCGGCCAGCGCGCGCAGCGCTGCTTTCATGGATTCGGGGTTCGCGTTGTAGGCGTCATTGACGAACGTCACGCCGTCCGGACGCTCGGTGACCTCCATGCGCCAGCGGGAGAGGGTGCCCGCCTCGGAGAGCCCTTCGGCGATCTCGTCTGCGGACAGGCCCAACTCATGGGCGACGGCGGCCGCGGCGAGCGCGTTCGACACGTGGTGCTCACCGTACAGGCGCATGGTCACGTCGCTGCACCCGGTGGGTGTGTGGAGCTTGAAAGCGGGACGGCCGTCGTCGGTGAGACGGACGTTCTCTCCCCGTACGTCCGCATCCGCGGCTTCGCCGAAGAGCAGCACCCGGGCTTTCGTACGGGAGGTCATGGCGCGCACGAGCGGGTCGTCGGCGTTGAGCACGGCGAGGCCGTCCTCGGGCAGCGACTCGACCATCTCGCCCTTGGCCTGGGCGATCTGCTCGCGGCCGCCGAACTCGCCGATGTGGGCGGTGCCCACATTGAGGACGAGACCGATCCGGGGCGGGACGAGGCCGGTGAGGTAGCGGATGTCGCCGACGTAGCGTGCGCCCATTTCGAGGACGAGGTGCTGGGTGTCCCCGGTGGCGCGCAGAGCGGTGAGCGGCAGGCCGATCTCGTTGTTGAGGTTGCCCGCCGGGTAGACCGTGGGCCCCTTGCGTTCGAGGAGTTGGGCGATGAGATCCTTGGTGGAGGTCTTGCCCGCGGAGCCGGTGAGGGCGACGACGGTGGTGCCGAGGCGGCCGACGACGGCGCGGGCCAGCGCACCGAGGGCGGCCACGACGTCATCGACGACGATCGCCGGAACACCGACGGGGCGGGCGGCCAGCACGGCTGCCGCGCCCGCCTCGACGGCGCGCTGCGCATAGTCGTGGCCGTCGACCCGCTCGCCGGCGAAGGCGACGAACAGGCTGCCTTGCTTCACCTCTCGCGAGTCGATGACGACGGGCCCGCTGACGATTGCTGCCGGATCGGGTATGTCGTGCGACTGCCCGCCGACGATTTCGGCGATCTCGGCGAGGGAAAGGGCGATCACTTGGTCATCCCTGACTGTTCTCGTGGGTGTGGGCGCGGTGGGCGGTGCTCTCGGCGCCGCTGTGCCCCAGGGAGCGTTCGACGGCCGCGCGCAGGACCACGCGGTCGTCGAAGGGGCGTACCACGCCGTGGATGTCCTGGCCCTGCTCGTGGCCCTTGCCGGCGATCAGCACGGTGTCACCGGGCTCGGCGCGGGCGACCGCGGTGGCGATGGCGGCGGCCCGGTCGGCGTCGACCAGGACGTCGCCCCGCTCGTGGACGGGCACCTCGGCGGCGCCCGCGAGCATTGCGGCCAGGATTCCGAGGGGGTCCTCGGAACGGGGGTTGTCGGACGTCAGTACGGCGGTGTCGGCCAGGCGGGCCGCGGCGGCGCCCATCGGCCCGCGCTTGGTGGTGTCGCGGTCGCCGCCGCAGCCGAGGACGACGTGCAGCCTGCCCTCGGTGACCTTCCGCAGGGAGCGCAGCACGGATTCGACGGCGTCGGTCTTGTGCGCGTAGTCGACGACCGCGAGGTACGGCTGTCCGGCGTCGACGCGTTCCAGCCGGCCGGGGACGCCCGGAACGGCGGCGACACCGTCGGCCGCGGTCTGCGGGTCCAGCCCCGCGACGGCGAGCGTGACGATCGCGGCGAGGGTGTTGGCGACGTTGAACGGGCCGGGCAGCGGGGCCCTGGCGGCGATCCGCTCGTCCTTGGGGCCGACGACGGTGAAGGTGGAGCCCAGCGGCCCGACTTCGACGTCCTCGGCACGCCAGTCGGCGTCCGGGTGGCCCTCGGCGGAGAAGGTGACGACGGGGACGGACGCCTCGCTGATCAGCCTGCGGCCGTAGTCGTCGTCGAAGTTGACGACGCCCTGCCGGCTGCGCCGCGGGGTGAAGAGCTGCGCCTTGGCCTGGAAGTAGTCCTCCATCCCGGAGTGGAACTCCATGTGCTCCGGGCTGAGGTTGTTGAAGACCGCGACGTCGAAGACACAGCCGTCGACCCTTCCGAGCACCAGGGCGTGGCTGGAGACCTCCATCGTCACCGAGTCGACCCCGCGTTCGCGCATGACGGCGAACAGGGCCTGCAGGTCGGTGGCTTCGGGGGTGGTGCGCTCGGACTTGATGCGCTCGTCGCCGATCCGCGTCTCCACGGTGCCGATCAGCCCGGTGGCGCGCCCGGCGCCGCGGAAACCGCCCTCGATGAGGTACGCGGTGGTGGTCTTTCCCGAGGTTCCGGTGATGCCGATCTGGAGGAGGCCGGCACCGGGCCGTCCGTAGATCTCGGCGGCGAGTTCGCCCATCCGGCCGCGGGGGTCCTCGGTGACCAGCACCGGCAGCCCGGTGGCGGCGGCGCGCTCGGCGCCGGCCGGGTCGGTGAGGACCGCCGCCGCGCCGAGGCCGGCCGCCTGGGCGGCGAAGTCGGCACCGTGGAAGCGGGCGCCCGGCAGGGCGGCGTACAGATCGCCGGGGCGGACCGCTCGCGAGTCGTGGGTGATGCCGGTGACCTCGCCGGTTCCCGGCGGTTCGACTCCCAGCCGGGCTGCCAGCTCGCCGAGGGGCGTCGGCCCGATCCGGTCAGGACGAGGCGCTCCCGGGTAGTTCACAGGGGCGTTTTTCTGGGTGGTTTGGAACTGATCAGCGTGGGGCACGGCGGTGAGCGTACCGGGCGCACCCGGCCTCTCGCGAAGTGAGGGGGCGGCGTTCCGGTGGTTCCCGTTCCGGTTCCCGGGATCGGGGGTGATGGTTGTCACTGGTCGGTCTCCCCGTGTTCACTGGCCGGGCTGGAAGGACACCGGCAGCCGGGCTGGCTCGGTGCCGGACGGTGGGGTCTGGAGGGTCTTCAGCGCGAATTCCATGACCTGCTTGTAGATCGGTCCGCAGATCTGGCCGCCGAAGTAGCTGCCCTTGGTCGGGTTCTGGATCGCGCAGTAGACGGTGATCTGCGGGTTGTCGGCGGGTGCGAAGCCCGCGAAGGACGCGGTGTAGCCGTGGTAGCCGCCGCGCACCGGGTCGACCCGGTTGGCCGTACCGGTCTTTCCGGCCACCCGGTATCCGGGGATCTTGGCCTTCGTTCCGGTGCCCTCCTCGTCTCCGACCACCGACTCCAGCATGGCGGCGACCGTCTTGGCGGTCTTCTCGCTGACCACCCGGCTCCGTTCGGGAGCCGGAGCGGCCTCGAAGTGGCCGTCGGGGCCCTTGGTGCCGCGGACCAGTGTGGGCTCGACGCGGACCCCGCCGTTGGCGATCGTCGAGTAGATGGAGGCGGCCTGCATGGCGTTGAGCGAGAGGCCCTGGCCGAACGGGATCGTGTACTGCTGCGAGGTCGACCAGTCCCCGGGCTTGGCGAGGATGCCGGGGGTCTCGCCCGGGTAGTCGAGACCGGTCGGCGAGCCGATCCCGAACTTGCGCAGGTAGGAGTAGAGAACGCGGTTGGCCTCGGCCTGGGTCCTGCCGAGCTCTCCGGTGGCCAGGATGGTGCCGATGTTGCTGGACTTGGCGAGTACGCCGTTGAGCGTCAGGTACCAGGTGGGGTGGTCGATGTCGTCCTTGAAGAGCCGGTCGCCGCGGTGCAGCCGGTTGGGGACGGTGACGTGGGTGCGGGGGGTGGCTACACCCTCCTCCAGCACGGCGGCCATGGACATGACCTTGCTGGTGGAGCCGGGCTCGTACACGTCCTGGAGTGCCGCGTTGCCCAGCGACGCCGCGTCGGCCTGTGAGAGGTCGTTGGGGTCGAAGCCGGGGGCGTTGGCCATGGCGAGGACCTCGCCGGTCCTGGTGTTCTGCACGACGACGTAGCCGCGGTCCGCCTTGGACTTCTTCACCTGGTCGGTGATGGCCTGCTGGGCGGCCCACTGGATGTCGCGGTCGATGGTCAGCTCGATGTCGGACCCGGCGACGGCCGGAACCTCCTGGGTGCCCGCGGTGGGCACCCGCCGGCCGCCGGACTGGGCATACTTGATCTTGCCGTCCTCGCCCGCCAGCTTCTTGTCCAGCTGCGATTCGAGGCCGCCCGCGCCCTTGCCGTCGGCGTTGACATAACCCAGTATTCCGGCGGCGAGCCCTCCGTTGGGATAGACGCGCCTGGTGGTCGACTCCTGGAAGACCCCGGCCAGCACGTTGGCCCCGGGACCGCCGGCCGCCTTCTCCTTCGCAGCCTTTTCGGCAAAGACGGACTTGAGATCCTTGATCTGATTCCAGACCTGCGGGGTCTGGCGGCGGGCCAGCACGGTGTACCGGCCCTTCTTGGACAGTTTCGCGGTCAGTTCGGCGGCGTCAACACCGAGGATCGGGGCGAGGAGCGCCGCCGCCTGCCGGGGAGCGTCCGGCGCCTTGCTGAATTCGGGCGTGAACATCGACGGGTCGGCGGTGATGTCGTACGCGTCGACGCTCGTGGCCAGCGCGATACCGCTGCGGTCGGTGATCTGGCCGCGCTCGGCGGAGATCGTGTAGCTGAGGTAGCGGTTCTCCTTGGCCTTGGCCGCGTATGCGGGGGCGTCGACGGCCTGGACCTGGAGAAGCCGGACGACGAACACCAGCATGACGAGGGTCAGAGCAATGCTGACCAGGCGGAGCCGGGGGCGCGGGCTGCCGAGGCGGAGGACGCGCGCGGGGCGGTTGCGGGGCGCGCGGGCGCGGGGCGCCGGGGAGGAGGGGCGGCGGGCGGCGGGCCGGGGGCGGCTCTGGCCGCCGGCGGCGCCGCGGGGGCGCGCGGGGCCGGGGACCCGGCGGCGCGGTGGTTCCTTGGGAGACACTGCGTCACCTGCCGGGGCTCGTCGGGGGCTGGTCTGCCGGGGTACGCGGCCCGGCGGGCGGGACCGCGGAGGTGCTGGGCCTCACGGCCCCGCCCGAAGAGGTGGCGGGTACCGAGGGGGAGTGCAAGGGCGAGCCGGTGGCCGGAGCGGGTGCGCCGGCGGGCGGTGCGGTCGCGGGGGTACTGGGCTTCCGCGGCGGCGGGGACGGCTCGGCGCTGGACTCCGCCGGTTCGCCGCGGACCGTACCGTCCGGATCGAGGAAGGCGGGACTGCCGCCGGGCACCATGCCCAGTTGGCGGGCGCGCCGTTCCAGGGCATCCGGCTTGGAGTAGCTGTCGACGTCGTTCTGGAGGGCCTGCTGCTCGTCGGTGAGCTCGGTGGTCCGCTTCTTCAGCTCGCTCAGCCTGAACGATCCTTCGTTGAGGGCCGAGTTGAGCACCAGAAGCGTGATCAGACCGCCGCCGAGGAGCAGCACGACCAGCAGCACGAAGGGGGTACGGGCCGCGTTGCTGGGCCCGGACGGCATCAGCCGGACGAGCCGCGCCGCCCGCCCTTTCAACTGCCCGGCCGCTCTGCTCACCGCGCCGCCCCGGGCGTCACCGGTGTCCGGCCTCCCGGACGCCGGACGCTCATCGTTCCTCCTCGCGGATCCGCTGGGCGCCACGCAGCCGGGCGGGAGCGGCTCGCCGGTTCTCGGCGACCTCCTCCTCGGTGGGCAGCTCCGCGCCGCGGGTCAGCAGCTTCAGCCGGGGCTGATAGCGCTCGGGGACCACCGGCAGTCCGGGCGGCGCGGTCGTGGCGGCGCCCGCCGCGAAGACCTGCTTGACCAGCCGGTCCTCCAGCGAGTGGTAGGAGAGGACGGCGATGCGGCCGCCGACCGCGAGACTCTGCACGGCGGCCGGAATGGCCCGTTCCAGGACGGTGAGCTCGCCGTTGACCTCGATGCGCAGCGCCTGGAAGGTGCGCTTGGCAGGGTTGCCGCCGGTGCGTTTGGCGGCCTGCGGCAGCGAGTCGCGGATCAGCTCGACGAGCCGGGCGCTGTTGCTGAACGGCTCCTTCTCGCGCTCGCGCACGATCGCGGAGACGATCCGCTTGGCCTGCTTCTCCTCGCCGTACGCCCGCAGGATCCGCACCAGTTCGCCCGGCGGGTAGGTGTTGAGCACCTCGGCCGCGCTGATGCCGGCTGTCTGGTCCATGCGCATGTCGAGCGGGGCGTCCTGGGCGTACGCGAATCCGCGGTCGGCCTCGTCCAGCTGCATGGAGGAGACACCGAGGTCGAAGAGGATGCCCTGAACCTTCGGGACACCGAGCCGGGCGAGCACCTCGGGCAGTTCGTCGTAGACCGCGTGCACCAGGGTGGCCCGGTCCCCGTACGGGGCGAGCCGCTCGCCGGAGAGCCGCAGCGCCTCCTTGTCCCGGTCCAGCGCGATCAGGCGCGCGGAGGGGAAGGAGGAGAGCAGCGCCTCGCTGTGTCCGCCGAGGCCGAGGGTGCAGTCGATGACCACGGGCTGCTGCGGGCCCGGCGCCTCCAGAGCCGGGGCCAACAGGTCCAGGCACCGCTGGAGCATCACCGGGACGTGTCGGGTCTGGCTCATGCGCCCTCTCAGGCTCAGGTCCCGGGCGGTGGCACGTACGGCCTGGTCCCCGCCCGCTCGGAAGGGGAGGACGGCCGGCGCCGGGGAAGAGGCATCGGCCGACCGGCGAGCGGGAGAGGGCCGGACCGTACGTACGCCGCACCCGGGGGAAATCTACGGAATGTGCAGGGTGTCGGTAACTTCCCGTCACTTTAGTCCACCCTGCCATTCGATCGATTCCCGATCAATCAGCCGGACAGCGCGTCGCCCCTCCCCCGCTTCACTCGGCCGGACGAACAACTGCGAGGCTTGTGGGTTACCTCACAACAAGCCTCGTTGACGTTCTTTGTCCCTTCCCACAGCACGACGCGGCCACCGGTGGGAGCTAACGTCATATCCATGTCGACTTCCGCACACTCCTCCGCCGGGCCTTCCGCGCCCACCGCCGACCGGCCCCGCACCGGAGGCACGGTCACCGACCGCCTCGTCGAGGCGAATGTCCGGTACGCCGCCGGATTCGAGGACCCCGGCATGGACGCCAAGCCGGTGCTGCGCGTCGCCGTGGTCGCCTGCATGGATGCCCGGCTCGACCTGCACGACGCGCTCGGCCTGTCGCTCGGCGACTGCCACACCATCCGCAACGCGGGCGGCGTGGTCACCGATGACGTGATCCGTTCACTGACCATCAGCCAGCGGGCCCTGGGCACCCGCAGCGTCATACTGATCCATCACACGAACTGCGGCCTGGAGTCGATCACCGAGGAATTCCGCCAGGAGCTGGAGGTGGAGGTCGGTCAGCGTCCGGTCTGGGCCGTCGAGGCGTACAAGGACGCGGACCAGGACGTACGGCAGTCGATGCAGCGCGTACGCACCTCGCCGTTCCTGCTGCACACCGACGACGTCCGCGGCTTCGTCTTCGATGTGACCAGCGGCTTGCTGCGCGAGATCCTTCCCGCCTCCGCCTCCTGACCGCCCGGGCGCCCCACGAGGAGTCGACAACCCCACCGAACCCGACATACCGCCCCGACTTGTCCACAGGCGAGTGACACGAAGCGGTAACGGCAACAAGAATGCGCGTGTGGCATTTCGCCGGGACGTTCCCGGAGGGGTGTCCGTGTTTCGGGGTGGGCCGGGCCGCTGCACGCGCGTCGGTCCGTGACTGGGGAATCCCCTGCTCCTGGTGAGCGTGGGGCAGGGCCGAGGAGGGCCGGGTGACGACCTATGACGATCGAGCGAGCCTCACAGATCTGACCACGACTGCGGAGCGGGTGCGCAGGTCGGTGGAGAGCGTGATCGAGGGCAAGCCCGAGGTCGTACGGCTTTCGCTGACCGTACTGCTGGCGGAGGGGCATCTCCTCATCGAGGACGTGCCCGGCGTCGGCAAGACCATGCTGGCGAAGGCCCTGGCACGGTCCATCGACTGCTCGGTGCGGCGCATCCAGTTCACACCGGACCTGCTGCCCTCGGACATCACCGGTGTGTCCATCTTCGACCAGCAGCGACGCGACTTCGAGTTCAAACCGGGCGCGATCTTCGCCCAGATCGTGATCGGCGACGAGATCAACCGGGCGTCGCCGAAGACCCAGTCGGCGCTGCTGGAGTCGATGGAGGAGCGCCAGGTCACCATCGACGGGCACACGTACGAGCTGCCCGACCCGTTCATGGTGGTGGCCACCCAGAACCCGGTGGAGATGGAGGGCACCTATCCGCTGCCCGAGGCCCAGCGCGACCGGTTCATGGCGCGGGTGTCGATCGGCTATCCGAGTGCGGACGCCGAGCTGCGGATGCTCGATGTGCACGGCGGGATCCCGCCGCTCGACGATCTGCAGCCGGTGGCCCACGCCCACGACATCGTGAAGCTGATCGACGCGGTACGGACGGTCCATGTGGCCGAAGCCGTGCGGCGGTACGCGGTGGAGCTCGTCGCGGCCACCCGCAGCCACCCCGATCTCAGGCTCGGCGCCTCACCGCGGGCCACCCTTCATCTGCTGCGCGCGGCGAAGGCCTCTGCGGCGCTGAGCGGCCGGGACTACTGCCTGCCGGACGATGTGCAGGCGCTGGCGGTCCCGGTGCTCGCACACCGGCTGCTGCCGACGGCACAGGCCCAGCTGAACCGCCGTACCGCCGAGCAGGTCGTGCTGGAGATCCTCCAGCAGACACCGGTGCCGACCGCCAACGGCGGCGCCCAGGTGCAGCCCCAGCACCACCCGGGCCGGCCGGTGTACGGCCGGCCGCAGTCCGGCGTACGGCGGGTGTGATGGCCGCCGGGGGGCCGGCCGCGATGAACGACGGCGACGGCAGGGGCGGTCTGCGGGCCGCTCTGAGCGGGCTGACCACGCGTGGGCGGTCCTTCCTCGCGGCCGGTGCCGCCGCGGCGGTCTGCGCCTACGTGCTGGGCCAGGCGGACCTGCTGCGGGTCGGGCTGCTGCTCGCCGCCTTGCCGCTGGTCTGCGTGGTGGTGCTCGTCCGTACCCGCTACCGGGTCACGGGCACCAGGCGGCTCTCGCCGTCCCGGGTTCCGGCGGGCACGGAGGCACGGGTCCATCTGCGGATGGAGAACGTGTCCCGGCTGCCGACCGGGCTGCTGATGCTGCAGGACCGGGTGCCCTACGTGCTCGGGCCGCGGCCCCGGTTCGTGCTGGACCGGGTGGAGGCGGGCGGCCGTCGCGAGGTGTCCTACCGGGTGCGGTCGGATCTGCGCGGGCGCTATCCGCTGGGACCGCTGCAGCTGCGGCTGAGCGATCCGTTCGGGATGTGCGAGCTGACCCGTTCGTTCAGCGCGTACGACACCCTCGTCGTCATTCCGCGGACCGAGCCGCTGCCCCCGGTGCGGCTGGCGGGCGAGGCCTCGGGGTACGGCGAGGGACGGCAGCGTTCCCTGGCGCTGGCCGGTGACGACGACGTGATTCCGCGCGGATACCGGCACGGCGACGACCTGCGCCGCGTCCACTGGCGATCCACCGCGCGCTACGGCGAGCTGATGGTGCGCCGCGAGGAGCAGCCGCAGCGGGCCCGGTGCACGGTGCTGCTGGACACCCGGCGGATCGCCCATCAGGGGGCGGGGCCCGACTCCGCCTTCGAGTGGGCGGTGTCCGGGGCCGCGTCCACGCTGGTGCACATGCTGGAGCGCGGCTTCGCCGTCCGGCTGCTGACCGACGAAGGGAACGCCGTTCCGGGCGAGGGCGAGGGGGGCTTCGCCGGGTCGACGCAGGAGTCGGCCGACTCCGCGGGGCTGATGATGGACACCCTGGCCGTGGTCGACCACTCCGACGGGGGCGGCCTGTCGCGCGCGTACGACGTGCTGCGCGGCGGCAACGAGGGGCTGCTGATCGCCTTCTTCGGCGATCTGGACGAGGAGCAGGCGGCGGTGGCGGCCAGGATGCGGCAGCGCAGCGGCGGCGCCGTCGCGTTCGTACTGGACAGCTCGGCCTGGGTGCATGACGACGTCCCGCCCGCAGGGGCGGACACGGCGTTCGAGCAGCGGCTTCGGATGCTGCGCGAATCGGGCTGGACAGCGGTGGCGGTGACACCCGGGACGGGGCTCGCCCACTACTGGCAGCAGGCTGCGGGGCATCCGGGCGTGACGGCTCGGTCCGGCGGCGCCACAGGCGGCGCAGGTGGCACGACGGGTTTCTCCGGGGGATGGTCATGAGCGGTCGCGGTCGGCTGACGCTGTGCGCCTTCGCGGCGACGTTGATGGCGGCGGGCTCGATGCTGCCGCTGGTCGAACCGGCCGGGTGGATCCTGCAGACGGCGTTCCTGCTGGGGGTCCAGAGCGGGATGGGCGCGCTCGCCCGCCGGGTGCCCGTGCCCCGGATGCTGATCGTCGCGGCGCAGGCGGTGGCCACGCTGGTCCTGCTGACCGTGGTCTTCGCCAGGGAGCAGGCGCTGATCGGCATCCTGCCCGGTCCGGAGGCCGTGCAGCGGCTCGCGCATCTGCTGGCGTCGGGCGCCGACGATGTCAGCCGGTACGCGGCTCCGGCACCCGTGACGGACGGCATCCGGCTGATACTGATCGGCGGTGTCCTGCTGGTCGGCCTGGTCGTGGACGCCCTCGCTGTGACGTTCCGCAGCGCGGCCCCGGCCGGTCTGCCGCTGCTCGCCCTGTACTCCGTCGCCGCGGGACTCTCCGAGGGCGGAGCGGACTGGCTCTGGTTCCTGCTCGCGGCCGGCGGCTATCTGCTGCTCCTGCTGGCCGAGGGCCGGGACCGGCTCTCCCAGTGGGGGCGGGTCTTCAGCGGCGCGGCCGGCTCCCGGGGCGGTCCGGCGGTCGGTGCGGCGATTTCCGGCGGCCGCCCGACGGCCCCGGTCCGCACCGGACGCCGCATCAGTGCGCTGGCGCTGGGGATCTCGCTGTTCGTACCGGCGGCGCTGCCCGCACTCGACAGCGGTCTGCTGGCCGGTACGGGCGGCGGGGGCGGCAAGGGGGGTGGCGGCACCATCTCCGCGGTGAACCCCCTGGTCTCGTTGCAGAACAATCTGAACCAGCCGGAGAACCGGGAGGTGATGTCCTACCGCACCAATTCCGCCGACCCGCAGGACTTCTATCTGCGGATCCTGGCCCTGGACCAGTTCAACGGGAACGAGTGGCGGCCCTCCACGCGTCGGCTGAAGGAAGTGCCGAAGCGGCTCCCGGCCCCGGAGGGGCTCGGCCCCGACGTCATGGTCACGGAGATCAGCTCGAACATCTCCGCGTCCCGCTCCTACCAGCAGACCTATCTGCCGCTCCCCTACCCCGCGACCGAGGTCAGGATCGGCGGACGCTGGCGGTACGAGTCGACGGGGCGGACCCTCGTCGGTGACGGCGGGGAGACGACCCGCGGTGCGCAGTACCAGGTCTCCAGTCTGGTGGTCCGGCCGACCGCCGATCAGCTCGCCGCGGCGGGTGCCGCGCCGGCCGCTCTGCAGCGCGAGTACACCCGCGTTCCCGACTCCCTGCCGAAGGTGGTCGGACAGACCGCGGACCGGGTGACAGAGGGGGCGAGCAACGATTACGAGCGAGCG
This sequence comes from Streptomyces sp. NPDC057963, assembly GCF_042887155.1. Taxonomy (NCBI): domain Bacteria; kingdom Bacillati; phylum Actinomycetota; class Actinomycetes; order Kitasatosporales; family Streptomycetaceae; genus Streptomyces; species Streptomyces sp. NPDC057963. Next base: position 193,003 of record NZ_JBHVPX010000008.1, on the reverse strand, counting down.
GTGAAGCTGCAGAACTTCTTCGCCTCGGAGGGCGGTTTCAGCTACGACACGTCGGTGAACTCGGGCACCGGGAGCGCGGCGATCGGCCGGTTCCTGAAGGAGAAGCGGGGCTTCTGTGTCCACTTCTCCTTCACGATGGCCGCGATGGCGCGGACGCTGGGCATTCCGGCCCGGGTGGCGGTGGGCTTCACTCCCGGCACCCAGCAGTCGAACGGTTCGATGTCGGTGGGGCTGCGCGACGCGCACGCCTGGCCTGAGCTGTACTTCGAGGGTGTCGGATGGACTCGTTTCGAGCCGACCCCGACGCGGGGTACCACCCCGTCCTACACCCAGCCCGACGCTCCGACGGGCGACACTGCCGATCCGGCACAGCCGGAGAAGGGCCCCTCGGCCGCTCCCACGGTCGCCCCGTCCGCCGCGGACGACTGCCCGGCCCAGATGCGCAAGCAGGGCGAGTGCGGCAGCTCGGCGGCGCCGGGAGTGGTGGCCCCGACGGATTCCGGGACGCCCACGGGCGCCGTTCTCGGGGTGGTTCTGGGAGCGCTGGTAATCCTGATACTGCCGCTGCTGCCACTGCTCTGGCGACTTCGGGTACGCAAGCACAGGCTGGGCTTCTCCGCAGGGCGGACACCGGCGGATGCTACGGCGAGAACACTGGCGGCCTGGGGGGAGATCATCGACACGGCGTGGGACCACGGCATCGGGCCGGACGACTCCCTGACGCCACGGAAGGCGGCGGTCCGGGTGGTGCGGCTGGGGCAGCTCGAATCCGACGGGGCCGCCGCGGTGCACCGGGTGGCGGGGGCGGTGGAGCAGGTGCTCTACGCCCCGGTGCCCCGGTCGGGTACCGGGCTCGCGGAGGACGTGGAGGCGGTACGGGCGGGTCTGCGGGCATCGGCCAGCCGGTTCGCCCGGGTTCGCGCGGTCGTGGCACCGCGCTCGACCATTCGAGTGGCCTGGGCGGCGGCCGACCGCTGGACGGCGTTCACCGGCAGGTGGGCAGTGCGGTGGGGCCGGGAACGGTGGACGGGTTGGCTGCGACGGCCGTCCCGTCAGCAGGGGTGAGAGGGAGAAACCTGAGCGGGATGCCCGCAAGCAGGGTGCGGCTCTCCCGTCGGCAGGGGCGACGGGAGGGCACGGGCCTGCGGCCCGCCTCCGTCCTCGATCCCCGAGCGGACCGGCCGGCCGACGGGCAGGCAGACAGGCAGACAGGCAGACAGGCAATCGGATCGCCCGGCACCCGCTCGCCTTCCGTCCACCGGCGCGCCGACGGGCCGACGGGCGTTTCCCGTGCCTCGTCGGCAGCCTCTCGCGGGCCCGTCGGCCGCTCGCCGGGACAGCTGAGAGGACCGCTTTCCCTCGCCGGGACCGCCGAAGGACTAATGACCGGGGGGACCGTCTGCGAGCGGCAGACGGGCCCGGCCTTCCCCTGGGACCGACCGGACAGCTGGGATCGGCCGGACAGCTGGGATCGGCCGGACAGCTGGGATCGGCCGGACGGCCGGTCCGGCCTGTCCCGGGCATGCGTGAGGGGCGGCCGCGAAACCACGGCCGCCCCTCACGCAAAGATTCTCCGGGGCCTATTGGCCCTGCTCGTCACGGCGGCGCTGCCACCGCTGCTCGATCCGGTTCATCACGGTCCGGCGCTGCCTGGGCCGACGGCTGTCGCCGCCGCCTCCGGCTGCCTGTCGCTCGCCCGGCTTGGGCGCCTTGCGCCAACCGGTGACCGCAAGGACCGCACAGCCGAGCATGACGAGGAACCCCACCACGCTGATCCAGATCTGCTGGGCGACCATTCCGGCCATGAGGAGCGCGATACCCACCAGGAAGCCTGCGACCGCCTGGTAGACCCGTCGCCGGGTGTACGTACGCAGTCCGCTTCCCTCGAGCGCTGTCGCGAACTTGGGATCTTCGGCGTACAGCGCTCGCTCCATTTGCTCGAGCATTCGCTGCTCGTGCTCCGAGAGCGGCACGGAGTCCTCCTCGTCGTCGGCCGCGGGGGGCGGCCGGTATGCGGCCCTTCCAGGATAGGCAGGGAATCGCCCCCGTGAAACCCGCCCTCTTTTGCCAATCAGCCAGTCCGGGCCGCCACGACGGCTCAGCTGCTGAGGCGTAGATTCCCCAACCTCCGATCCGTCATGCCGGATGGTGTCCCCCGATCATACGGGGCGAAGCCCCCGATCGGGGGTCCCGGGCCGTACTCCGTCTGCGGCTGCGCCCCTGATCAACCGTGCTACAGCCGCGCTACCGGTCGCCCGCTGCCGTGCTCGGTCACGCTTCGCGCCCGGAACGCCTCAGACGCGCTTCGTGCCCAGTACGTGCAGCTGCGTCGCGACGGAGTGGAAGGCGGGCAGCTCGGCCGCGGCCGCCTCCAGCTTGAGCAGGGCGTCCACGGCGCCGGGCTCGGTGTCGACCAGGACCCCGGGGACGAGGTCGGCGAAGACCCGTACGCCGTGGACCGCGCCGACTTCCACGTCGGCGGCGGAGACCAGCTCGGTGAGCTGCTCCGCGGTGTAGCGCCGGGGTACCGGGTCACCCGCGCCCCAGCGGCCCGCCGGGTCGCCGAGCGCCTGCCGGGCCTCGGTGAAGTGTCCGGCGAGCGCCCGGGCCAGGACGGCTCCGCCGAGCCCGGCGGCGAGCAGGCTGAGCGCACCCGCCGGGCGGAGCGCCTCGACCGCGTTGCGCACACCCTCGGCGGGGTCGTCCACGTACTCCAGGACTCCGTGGCACAGCACCGCGTCGTAACCACCGCGCTCGACCACGTCGAACAGGCCGTGGATGTCGCCCTGGACGCCGCGGACCCGATCGGCCACCCCGGCCTCGGCGGCGCGGCGCTCCAGGGCGAAGAGCGCGTTCGGGCTGGGGTCGACGACGGTGACCCGGTGGCCGAGACGGGCCACCGGGACCGCGAAGTTGCCGGTGCCGCCGCCGGTGTCCAGAACATCCAGGGCGTCCCTGCCGGTCGCCTTGACCTGATGGTCGAGGGCGTCCTTCAGGACCTCCCAGACCACGGCGGTACGGAGGGAGGCGCGGGGGCGCAGCTGGTCCGACACGGCAGATGACTCCTCGGCACGGTGCCGCCACTGACGGCGGAGCGTGAACAGTGCAGGTGGTACAGGTGCTGTCCACCTTATTGCCTCGCGCCGCCGTCGCCGTCATCCCGCGTCGGGCCGCTCCTTCCGGGCCTGTGGGAGCACCGGCTGAAGCATCAGCAGCCGCTCGACCAGGCGCAGGAACATCCCCGCGTCGCGCAGCAGGTCGTCGGCGTCCCGCCGACTGGCCGCGCCCGGTATGCCGGCTTCCGCGCGGGCCCTGCGGCGGGCGCCGGAGGCGAACAGCGCGCTCCATTCGGTCAGTTCGGGAGCTATTTCCGGGAGGACCTCCCAGGCGCTGCGGATCCGCTCACGGCGGCGCCTGGAGGTTTCGGGGCGGCCCCGCGCGGCGAGCACGGCGGCGGCGGTGCGCAGCGCGGCGAGGTGGGCGGTGGCATACCGCTCGTTCGGAACGTCGAGAACGGCGGCCTCGTCGAGGCCGGTGCGGGCCTGGGCGAGCAGATCGAGTGCGGCGGGCGGCGCCGTGGTGCGGCGCGGAACGGGATGGACATCGCTTGCCGGGCCGGTCAGTGAGGGAGCAGGGCCGTCTGCGCGGCGCCGCGGTGCGGCTGCTGCGGACGAGTGGGCCATGACGAAACCTCCTGTCTCGTGCAACGGCTCCGTGGCCGTATGTATCCATCGTGGCGGGCACCACTGACAATCGATCCCGTCCCTCCCCTGGCCTGCTCTTTTGCTTCGATCGCGAGTTCGGGCTACATTTTTGGACTGACTAGTCAGTTCAAAACGAGGGGGAGTCTGTGGAGAGCCCGCACGGGGCAGCTGTCACCGCCGAGGATTTCGGGCTCAAGGGACCGCGCGGCTGGGCCTTCCGGGGCGTGGACATCAAGGCCGCGCCCGGAGCGCTGGTGGCCGTCGAGGGCCCGTCCGGCTCCGGCCGCACCTGCCTGCTGCTCGCCCTCACCGGCCGGATGCGCCCCACCGAGGGCCGGGCGGAGATCGGCGGACTGCGCCTGCCGCGCAAGATGGCCGCCGTACGCCGCATCAGCGCACTGGGCCCGGTGACCGGGGTCAGCGAGCTCGACCCGGCCTTCACCGTCGCCGAGCACCTGCGCGAGCGGGCCCTGCTGCAGCACCGCTTCGACGGTTCGCTGCGTGCTCTGCTACGTCCCCGCGCCGAGCGCGTCGCCGCCGCACGGGGACGGATCGACACGGCGCTGGAAGCCGCCGGACTCGACCCCGCCACCCTGCCCAAGGCCGAGCGGACCTCCGTACGGGATCTGGAACGGCTGGAGGCGCTGCGGCTGTCCATCGCCCTCGCCCTGATCGGCCGGCCCCGGCTGCTCGCGGTGGACGACACCGATCTCAAGCTCTCCGACGCCGAACGCGCCGAGGCATGGGAGCTGCTGCGGTCCATCGCCGACGGCGGCACGACGGTACTGGCCGTGTGCAGCCAGGCACCCGAGGACGCCATCACCGTACGTACCGACACCACGGCCTCGCCGGCGCACCCGCAGGATGCCGCGGCCGAGGAGACCACGACCGAGGAGGGACCGGCCGATGCGTTCGCCGAGACTGGCCGCGCTTGAGCTGAGGCGTTTCGGCAGGGGGAAACTGCCGGTCGCCGCACTGATCGCGCTCCTGCTGCTGCCGCTGCTCTACGGCGCCCTGTACCTGTGTTCCTTCTGGGACCCGTACGGCCGCCTCGACAAGATCCCGGTCGCACTCGTCAACAACGACAAGGGCGCCACCGCCGCCGGCAAGCACATCACGGCCGGTGACGAGATCACCGGCAAGCTCCTCGACTCCAAGACCTTCGAGTGGCACGAGGTGAGTTCCGCCGAGGCCCACAAGGGCGTCGAGGACGGTACGTACTACCTCTCGCTCACCATGCCGTCGGACTTCAGCCAGCGGATCGCCTCCAGTTCGGGCGACTCCCCCGAGACCGGCGCGCTCCAGGTGCGGACCAACGACGCCAACAACTACATCGTCGGGCAGATCTCCCGGTCGGTGTTCTCCGAAGTGCGCACCGCCGCGTCGACCAACGCCTCACGCGGCTTCCTCGACCGGATCTTCATCAACTTCTCCGACCTCCACGACGCCACGGCGAAGGCGGCCAAGGGCGCCGACGACCTCAAGGGCGGCATCGGCAAGGCGAAGAAGGGGTCGCAGGATCTCGCGGACGGGCTGAAGAACGCCAAGAACGGCAGCAGCAATCTGGCCGGCGGGATCGTCAAACTGAACAAGGGCGCCGGCGACCTGGAATCCGGCTCCCGGCAGGTCGCCGACGGCACCCAGCTGCTCGCCGACAAGGTCAACGGCGTGGCGGCCGACGTCCGTCCGTTCCTGAAGGGCAACGGCAAGTCCATCGGCGACACCGCCCGGCTGGTCGCGGACTCCTCGCAGACCGTACGGGACAACCTCGACCTGCTGGTGAAGGCGGCCCCCACCGCGGCCACCGCCGCCCACACGGCCTCCGACGAACTGACCGAGGTCTACCGCACCAGCTGCACCGGGCAGTCGCCGGCCGACCCCACCACCTGCCCGCCGCTGAAGCGCGCGAAGACAGCGGCGGCCGACGTCGCGAAGGTCGCCGACGATGTGAATGTGCTGGTCACGAACCAGAACGGCGACCTGAAGAAGCTGCGCACCCGGCTGACCGCGCTGCAGCAGCAGGCCAACGACCTGGCCGGGAGCGCACCGCACCTGGACGAGGACCTGAAGTCCGCCGTGGAGAAGGTCAACGCGCTCAACACCGGTGCCCACAAGGTCGCCAAGGGAGCGAACGAACTGCACACCGGCCTGGCCACGGCCAGGACGGGCTCCGCCGACCTGGACAACGGCGTGAGCAACCTCCGGAAGGGCGCGACCGATCTGGACGGCGGGCTGATCCGGCTCGGTGACGGCTCGGCCACCCTCGCCGAGGGGCTCAACGACGGCGTCGGCAAGATCCCCGACTACGACAAGAAGGACCGCGACGCGCGCACGGAGGTCATGGCCGATCCGGTGCAGCTGGCCTCCAAGTCGCTGCACGCGGCCCCCAACTACGGCACCGGCTTCGCCCCTTACTTCATCCCGCTCTCCCTCTGGGTCGGCGCGATGGTGGCGTACATGCTGATCCAGCCGCTCAACCGGCGCGCACTCGCCGCCGGGGCGTCCGCCTGGCGGATCGCCTTCGCGGGATGGCTGCCGGTGGCCGCGATCGGACTGCTGCAGGTGGCCGCCCTGATGGCCGTACTGCACTGGGGGCTCGGGCTGCAGATGGCCCGTGCCGCCGGGACGATCGGCTTCCTCGCGCTGGTGACCTGCTGCTTCGCGGCAATCGTGCAGTGGCTCAACGCCCGGTTCGGGGCTGCCGGACGCATCCTCGTGCTGGCGGTGCTGATGCTCCAGCTGACCTCGGCCGGAGGTACGTATCCCGTCCAGACCAGCCCCGGATTCTTCAACGCGATCCACCCCTACCTGCCGATGAGTTACGTCGTCGAGGGGCTGCGACGGCTGATCACGGGCGGCGGCCTCGGCCCCGTCTGGCAGGGCAGCGCGGTGCTGCTGGCCTTCACCGCCGGGGCGCTCGCCCTGACCGCCGTCGCCGCACGCCGCAAGCAGGTGTGGACCCTGGACCGGCTCCATCCGGAGCTGAGCCTGTGAGCGGGTCCGGACCTGTGAGAATCAGGGGCATGGAAAGCAGTAGCACCACGCGCCGCCAGGCCACCCGGCAGAAGCTCTACGAGGCCGCCGTGACTCTCATCGCCGAGAAGGGCTTCTCCGCGACCACGGTGGACGAGATCGCCGAGCGCGCCGGGGTCGCCAAGGGCACGGTCTACTACAACTTCAAGAGCAAGACCGAGCTCTTCGAGGAGCTGCTGCGCCATGGCGTCGGGCTGCTCACGGCATCGCTGCGCTCCGCGGCCGAGGAGACCGGGGAGCACGGCGGCAGCAGGGTCGAGGCCCTGGACGCGATGATCAGGGCCGGTCTGGCCTTCATCGACCGCTACCCGGCCTTCACCCAGCTGTACGTCGCCGAGCTGTGGCGCACCAACCGGGCCTGGCAGGGCACCCTCCTGGTGGTGCGTCAGGAGGCCGTCGCCGTGGTCGAGGGGGTGCTGCGCGAGGCGGTGGAGAGCGGCGAGCTCAGCGAGGAGATCGACATCCCGCTGACGGCAGCCGCGCTGGTCGGCATGGTGCTGGTGGCCGCCCTGGACTGGCAGGCGTTCCAGCCGGAGCGGTCGATCGACGATGTGCACTCGGCGCTGTCGCTGCTGCTGCACGGGCGGGTCAGCGGACGCTGATCCCGGCGGCGGGGCCGCTCCCGCGGCCCGTCGCACGGACGCGCGAAGACGCCGGTCCGGCGCAGGCTCGATCCCCCCGAGCCTGCGCCGGACCGGCGTCCCCCGTGCTGCCGAAGAGCGTTTCCCCGCGACCCCCCGTTTCCCCCCGTGTGGTCCTCGGGCTCTCCGTCGTGCTCCCCCGCTCAGGAGAAGGGCCGCATCCGTTCCGCCGCCCCGTGCCGGCGGTGCCGGTGCCGCGCCCCTCTCCGTGGGTTCCACTCTCCCGTCCGCGCAGCCCGGAGCCCATCCGCGCAGCTACTCATCTCGCCGCCTAGGTACGGATACTCAGGGCTGCGCACCGATCCCCGCCCCGCGCCGCGCGCCGTCTGGTTACGATCGCGTGCGTGTCCGTACTCCCTCTGGTGTTCACAAGCGGCTGGGCGAGCGGGATCAACGCCTACGCGGTGGTCCTGCTGCTCGGTGTCTTCGGCGCGACCGGTCTGAGCGACGAGGTGCCCGCGTCGTTGCAGCGCACCGATGTCCTCGTCGTGGCCGGTGTGCTCTTCCTGTGCGAGGTGGTGGCGGACAAGATCCCGTACGTGGACTCGGTCTGGGACTCGGCGCACACGGTCATCAGGCCGGTCGCCGGGGCCGTCGTGGCGGCGCTGCTGGCCGGGGAGAGCGGTCCGCTGCCGGAGCTCGCGGCCGGGGCCGTCGGTGGTTCCACCGCGCTGATGAGCCACCTGGTGAAGGCGGGCACCAGGATGGCGGTCAACACCTCCCCCGAGCCGTTCAGCAACGTCGCGATGAGCACGGCCGAGGACCTGGGCGTCGCGGGGATCGTCACCTTCGCGATGTTCCATCCGCTGGTGGCAGCGGCCGTGGCCGGGACGCTGTTGCTGCTCGGCATGGTGATACTGGTCTTCCTGGCCTCCCGGATCCGCCGCTTCCTGCGCCGCAGGGCGCAGCGCCGCGAGAAGAAACGCCTGGCCGGGGCCGGTTCGCACTGGCCACTGGACTGAGTGTCGGCGGTGGCCGTTAAGGTCACTGACATGGCACGTATTGCGGTGATCGGCGCCGGGATGGGCGCGATGGCGGCGGCCGCCCGGCTCGCCGTGGCAGGCCACCGGGTGACGGTGTACGAGCGCTCCGGGACCTTCGGCGGCTCGGTCGGGCGGTACGCCCATGAGGGCTTCGCCTTCGACACCGGCCCCACACTGCTGCATCTGCCCGCGGTCTACCGGGACCTGTTCGTGAAGACGGGCAAGGAACCGCTGGAACGGTGCGTCACCATGACCCAGGTCGATCCGGCGAGCCGCCACGTCTTCGCGGACGGCACGGCGGTCTCGCTGCCGAACGCGTCGCGGGCCGGGGTGGTCTCCGCCCTGGACAGCGCGCTCGGGGGCGGGGCGGGCGCGGCCTGGGGCGACTTCCTCGACCGGGCTCGCGACGCCTGGGACCGGTCCCGTCGTCCGCTGCTCGAAGAGCCGCTGCGCTCCGACTGGCAGGTGCTCGGCCGTGATCCGTACCCGGCGCTCCGCCAGCGCCGCCTGCTGCGCTCCGCCCGGCAGGCGGACACGGTCGCGGAGATCGGCGCGTGGGAGCTGCCGGACCCCCGGCTGGCCGCGCTTCTCGACGGATACGCCCTGTCGTACGGGCTCGACCCGCTGCGCGCGCCGGCGGCGGCCGCCCTGCTGCCGTACATGGAGGAGACCTTCGGCAGCTGGTACGTCCGGGGCGGGACCAGGGCCCTGGCGCAGGCCGTGTACGAGCGGTGCCTGGCCAGGAAGGTGGAGTTCGTCTTCGGCGGCGAAGTGGCCCGGGTCGTCGAGAAGGACGGCCGGGCGGCGGGCGTCGAGCTCGTGGACGGGACGGTCGCGGAGGCCGGCCATGTGGTGCTGGGAGCGCGACCGCATCCGGGCCTGGTACCCGGTCAGGAGCTGCGGCGGGACGGTGACGTGGCGGTGCAGCCGCGGCCGGGGCAGGGGGTGGTGCCGGGTCGGTTCCTGGTCCTGCTGTCGCTGCGCGGCGCCCGGCCGGCGGATGCCGTGCACCGGACCCTGGTGCACCCGGCGGACGGCGCGGCGGAGCGCGAGGCGGTGTTCGGCGGCAGGCTCGCCGACCGCCCCACGGTGACGGTACTGCGCCCGGACGACCCGTCGACCCGCCCCGACGACGCGCACGAGGCGGTGACACTGAGCGCGACGGTCGCCCCGCACGGTGCGGTCGACTGGACGGACACGGCGTTGCGCGAGCGGTGCGCCGACGCGCTGATCGAGGCGGCCGACGCGGTCGTGCCGGGCATACGGGAGCGGCTGCTCCACGCCGAGGTGCGGACCCCGGCCGAGACGGCGGCGGACACCGGAGCCGAGGGCGGCTCGGTGCCCGCCCCCGCGCTCGCCGGGGCTCAGGGCGCCTATCTGCACCCGGGCAACCGCACCCGGCTGCCGGGGCTCTACACCGCGGGCGGCTGGTCGCACCCGGGAGGCGGGCTCGCCCATGCGGGAATGTCGGGAGCGCTGGTCGCCGGGCTGATCGTCGAGGGGGACGGGTTCCGGGGCTCCCAGTGAGGGAGAAGCTGCCGGGCGGGGCCCCCCCCCGGGGCGCGGGGGCCCCCGCCCCCGGCCCCCCCCCCCGTTACATTGCGGTGGTTAACCCCGACCAATGCCCCCCCCCCCCCGCCCCCCCCGCCCCCCCCCCCCCCCCCCCCCCCCCCCCCCCCCCCCGCCCCCCCCGTACCCCC
>NZ_JBHVPX010000008.1:0-182932 GCF_042887155.1 Streptomyces sp. NPDC057963 | reverse complement strand
GCCCGTTGGTCGCGGGGCTTAGCGGGTGGGGTGCCGGCTCCGGGCCCAACATGGTCGGTCGCCGCGGCGGGGCGGGCCCGCCACCGGGGAGGCGGGCCCGCCCGGCAGCTGCCGCCCTCCCCGTCCCTTCGGCGGCCCTCCGCCTCTGCCGGACCGTCGTCAGTAGCGGTACTGCTGCTCGTCGTAGCCGTTGCCGTTGGCGTAGCCGTTCGGGTACGGGGCGGGCCGCGCGGGCTGCTCCGGAGGCGCGGGCGGGTACTGCTCGCCCTCGCGCTGCTGCGGCACCCAGACGCCGCCGGGCGGGGTCTCGGGGTGCTGCTGGGCGTACTGATCCGCGGCGTACTGCTGCTGACCGCCGTAGCTGTCGTAGCCGTTGCCGTTGCCGTAGCTGTCGTACGAGGCGTACTGCGCGGAGCCGCCGGTGGTGCCGGTCCCGATGTACGGGTCGGAGTACGCGGCGTACTGCTGCTCGCCGGTGCCGTAGTCGTACTGCCCCTGTCCCGCGAAGGAGTCCTGCCCGGCGAAGGAGTCCCGGCCCGGCGCCGCCGGGTACGAGGGGTCGGCGTAGGGGTCGTACGCGGCGTACTGCGGCTGCTGTTCCGCCTGCCCGTCCGAGCCCTGCCGCGACCGCTGGTGACCGCTGTAGACGCCGTACTGCCCGGTGTCGTCCGGCAGCGGCTCCGGCTCGTAGACCGCAGCCCCCGGTGCCGCGCCCGCCGGTGCCGCGGACGATGCCGCCGCTGCGTCGGCCTGCTCCGGGATTCGCGCGTCGTACTCCGTCTCCAGGTCCGACACCTCAAGCGTGGGCTTGCTGCTCCCCCGGCCGCTCCCTCCCCGGCGGCGACGGCTCGCGCCGGGCCTGCCCCCTATCGCCCAGCCGGTGGAGAAACCGCGCCGGAAGGACAGCGTGACGTACGTCTGCCCGGTCGCGAACGCGATCGTGCCGACGACGATGACGAACACGGACGGAATCAGCACGCCGACGACCACACAGCCGAAGCCCGCGAAGGCGAGCAGCCGCCAGCGAAGGCGCGCCTTGTACTGCAGGAGTACCTCGCCGAGCAGCCACAGCGCGACGATTCCGAACGCGATGTAGAGGACCGTCCAGCCCATGCCCGCCCCCTCACTACGGCCACCGCCCCGGATCGCGGCGGGTACGGCCGGTCACGACTGCTTGTGCAGTCCGAGATTCTCGTAGATTTCGAGCGTCGCGGTCGAGTTGTTGAGCGTGATGAAGTGCAGTCCGGGCACACCCTCGGAACGCAGCTTCGCGCAGAACTCCGTTGCGAAGTCGATACCAATGGAGCGTACAGCGGCGGGGTCGTCCTTGGCGGCGAGGATGCGTTCTTTCAGAGACGAAGGGAAAGACGCGTTGCTGAGCTGCGCAAACCGGTCCAACTGCTTGACGCTGGTCAGAGGCATGACCTCGGGAATGATCGGGGTTTCGCAACCCGCAGCGACCACACGGTCACGCATCCGCAAATAGTCCTCCGGATTGAAGAACATCTGCGTGATCGCATAGTCGGCACCGGCCCGGCACTTGTCCACGAAATGCCGGGTGTCGGTGTCCCAGTCGGTCGAACGCGGGTGCATCTCGGGAAATGCGGCGACGCCGACGCAGAAATCGCCGGATTCCTTGATGAGCCGGACCAGATCGGCCGCGTACCGCACGCCCTGCGGATGCTTGACCCACTCGCCCATCGGGTCGCCGGGCGGATCTCCGCGCACGGCGAGGATGTTCCGGATTCCGGCGTCGGCGTACTGCCCGATCATGTTGCGCAGCTCGGCGACGGAGTGGTTGACCGCCGTGAGGTGCGCGACCGGGGTGAGCGTGGAATCTGCGGCGATCTGCTGGGTGGCCTTGACCGTCCCGGCCCGGGTGGAGCCACCGGCCCCGTAGGTCACGGAGACGAAGCTCGGCCCCACCGCCTCGACGCGGCGCAGCGCGTTCCAGAGATTCCGCTCGCCCTTCTCGGTCTTGGGCGCCCAGAACTCGAACGAATACGAAGTCTTGCCGGACGCGAGGAGCTCACGCACCGTGTGCGCGTGATCCGTCCTGGTAGATGGTGTGCCAAGGGCCATACGGGCAGGTTAACCAGAGCGGGGGGACCGCAGGACCAGACCAGCGTTAATTGCCCGAATTGACTGGTTGTTTGTCCATCCCTCGGACATCTGGCCTGATCACGCTCCGGCGCGCGCCCGGATTCGCCCGGCCAGCCCGGCAGTGGCGGCCGCCGGATCGGCGGCCTCGGTGATCGCCCGTACGACGACCACCCGGCGTGCTCCGGCGTCCAGCACCTCGTCGAGATTGCCCGCGTCGATCCCGCCGATGGCGAACCACGGACGCCGGGTGCCCAGCGAGGCTGCGTACCGCACGAGGTCCAGACCCGGCGCATGGCGGCCGGGCTTGGTCGGGGTGGGCCAGCACGGACCGGTGCAGAAGTAGTCCACACCGGGTTCGGCGGCGGCCGCGTCGACCTCGGACTCGGCGTGCGTGGAGCGGCCGATCACCACGCCCTCGCCGATGATGGCGCGGGCGGCCGTGACCGGCAGGTCGCCCTGGCCCAGGTGCAGCACGTCGGAGCCGATGGCGTGGGCGACATCGGCCCGGTCGTTCACCGCGAGAAGCGTGCCGTGACGCCTGCAGGCGTCGGCGAAGACCGCCAGGTGTTCGAGCTCCTCCGCCGCCTCCATGCCCTTGTCGCGCAGCTGGACGATGTCCACCCCGCTGGAGAGGACCGCGTCGAGGAACGCGGGGAGGTCGCCCTGGCGCCTGCGGGCGTCCGTGCACAGATAGAGCCGGGCGTCGGACAGCGGCACGCTGGGCGTGGGCATGGTGCGGTTCCCCCTGGAGAGCATTGCGGAGCTGGAGAGCGGATGGAGCGATCGCCGGATCCGGCGCGGGTGCGGGCCGCGCGGTGCTGCGCGGCCCGCACCTCACGTACGGTCGGCGGTCAGACGGCGAGCGCCTGGGCGCGGCGCTTCACCTCCGTGCCGCGATTCTCGCTCAGTGCCTGGGCAGGGGTGCCCGGCAGGGTCGGGTCGGGGGTGAAGAGCCATTCCAGCATCTCTTCGTCGGTGTAGCCGTCGTCCCTCAGGAGTGTCAGGGTGCCGGAGAGGCCCTTGACCACCTTGTCGCCGTCGATGAAGGCGGCAGGCACCTGGAGCGCCCGGTTCTCACCACGTCGTACGGCGATGAGCTGGCCCTCCTTGACCAGCTGGCGCACGCGCGTCACCTCGACACCGAGCATTTCGGCGATGTCGGGGAGGTGGAGCCAGGCGGGGACGAGAGCATCGATCTTTGCGTCAATCTCGGTCACAGGGACAAGCGTGCCATCCCGGACCGACAGTCGGTAGCCGGGCCGACCGTACGGGGCGCCGGGGTACGCCGTCAGAGGGTCGCCGACTTGAGCGGGACGGAGGGATCGGCGGCGCGCGCCGGATCGAGGCGGGCGCCCGCCTCGATGAGCCTGCGCCCCTGCGCCAGGTCGCGCGGCCGGCCGACGGCGAGGACCGCGACCAGGACGCCGTCGCGCAGCCAGCACACCGACCAGGTGGGGCCGGTGGGCCCGCCGCGCCACAGCAGGGTGTCGGCGCCCCCGTGGTGGCCCGCGTACTGCACGAACCGGTCGAACTGCTCGGACCAGAAGTACGGCACGGGGTCGTACGTCCGCGGTGCCGGGTCACCGCCGGCCACGGCGGAGATGATGTTGGCGGCGGCGGTCCGGGGGCCCTGGAGGGCGTTGTCCCAGTGGTGGACGAGAAGGCGTTCGCCGTACCGGGCGGAGGGGAACGAGGCGCAGTCGCCGACCGCGTACACATCGGGCTGCGAGGTGCGCAGCGCACCGTCGGCGGTCACCGATCCGTCGGCGCCGAGCGCGATGCCGGAGCCGGCCAGCCAGCCGGTGGCGGGCCGTGCGCCGATTCCGACGACGACCGCTCCGGCCGGGATCTCGCGGCCGTCCGCGAGGACCACCCGGTTCGGTTCGATGCGGGCGACCCGGGCTCCGGTGAGGAGTTCGGCGCCGATCTCGGCGTACCAGGCGGTCATCGGGGCGGCGACCTCGGCCGGCATCGCGCCCGCGAGGGGCTGCTCGGCGGCCTCGACTACGGTGACCGCGCAGCCCGCGGCGCGGGCCGCGGTGGCGAACTCGGCGCCGATCCAGCCCGCTCCGACGACCACGACGCCGTGCTGCTCGTCGAGGACGGGGCGCAGTCGTGCCACGTCGTCGAGGGTGCGCAGCAGATGGACGCCGGGAAGGCCCTCGGAGCCGGGCAGGACGACCGGTTCGGCACCGGTCGCGATCACCAGGAAGTCGTAGGGCACGGGACCCGACGGGGTGTCCAGCTCATGCGCGCCGGGCCGGACACCGGTGACTTCGCGCCCCAGTCGCAGATCGATGTCCAGCGCCTCGAAGTCGATGTCGAACGCGGAGCCCTCGGCCTTGCCGAGCAGTACCGCCTTGGACAGCGGGGGCCGGTCGTAGGGCTGGTGCGGTTCGGCGCCGAGCAGGACGACAGGGCCGGTGAAGCCCTGTTCCCGCAGGGCCACCGCCGTCTGTACGCCGGCCATGCCCGCGCCGACGACGACGACGCGACGCCCTGCCGACGGGTCGGGCCGCTGCGCCCCGTCAGGCTGCTCCGACTGCTGCTGCTCGCTCACCCGTACACCATAAGCACCTGACGATTCATCAGGGTAGGGGGATCTCTTCCACGGTGCGCGTTCCGCTTCCCTCCTGCGACTCCCGCTCCCCTCGCTCCGCCGGCCGGACCCGGCCGTCCACGAGAGCGGCAACGGTGCAGACGCAGTGGCCGGAGGATGTCGTTCCGTCCCGCTGCGGCTGGACGGAGGGGGCACCCCCATGCCTTGAGGCCATGAGGGAGGAAGTCGAGCGAGCGAACGGGCCACCGGTCCTGCTCCCTTACTGGCTCCGGGGAACGAGGTTTAGGGTGGCCCACGTAAAAGACTCGCGGGAGCCCGGACGCACCGGGCTGAGAGGGAGGCTGGGGCGGCCTCCGACCGTACGAACCTGATCCGGGTCATGCCGGCGAAGGGAGGGGCTGGACGCCCATGCGTTCTTCTCGGAACAAAGACGGATCCGACGTCCTGGTCGTCGGGGGCGGGATCATCGGTCTGGTGACCGCCTGGCGGGCCGCGCAGCGCGGACTGCGCACCGCGGTCGCCGATCCCGAACCGGGCGGCGGAGCCGCCCAAGTGGCGGCCGGCATGCTGGCCGCCGTCACCGAACTCCACTACGGCGAACAGATGCTGCTGGGCCTCAATGTCGCCTCGGCCGCGCGCTATCCGGCCTTCGCGGCCGAACTTGAGGCGGCGAGCGGTCAGGAGACCGGCTTCCGCGCCTGCGGCACCCTGGCCGTCGCGCTGGACTCCGACGACCGTGCCCATCTGCGGGAACTGCACGCCCTGCAGCAGCGTTCGGGCCTGGAGTCGGAGTGGCTCGGCGGCCGCGACTGCCGCCGTCTGGAGCCCATGCTCGCGCCCGGTGTCCGCGGCGGTCTGCGGGTCGACGGCGACCACCAGATCGATCCGCGCCGACTGGCCGCCGCACTGCTGACCGCCTGCGAGCGGGCCGGGGTGGTCTTCCACCGCGGCTGGGTGGAGCGCCTGGCTGTCGTACGCGACCGGGCCGCCGGAGCCGTGCTCGCCGGTGGTACGCAGCTCGGCGCCGACCAGGTCGTACTCGCCGCGGGCAGTCTCAGCGGCCGGCTCCCGGGGCTGCCGGACGAGGCCGTGCCGCCGGTCCGGCCGGTGAAGGGGCAGGTGCTGCGGCTGACCGTGCCCGCACCGTACGCACCCTTCCTCACCCGGACGGTCCGGGCCGTGGTGCGGGGCAGTCATGTCTATCTCGTCCCGCGGGAGAACGGCGAACTGGTCGTCGGCGCCACCAGCGAGGAGATGGGCTGGGACACCACCGTCACCGCGGGCGGTGTCTACGAGCTGCTGCGGGACGCCCACGAGCTGGTGCCCGGCATCACCGAGCTGCCGCTCACCGAGACCCGGGCCGGCCTGCGCCCCGCCTCCCCCGACAACGCCCCGCTGCTCGGCCCCACCACCCTGCCCGGCCTCCACCTGGCCACCGGCCACCATCGCAACGGGGTGCTGCTCACCCCCGTCACCGGAGACGCCATGGCCGCGCTGCTGGCCGACGGCGAACTGCCCGAGGTGGCCCGCCCCTTCACTCCGCACCGCTTCCCGCCCGCCGCCCCCGTACGTCAGGAGCAGCCCGCATGACCGAGCCCGCACCGCTCTCCGAGCCCGGCTCTCCCTCTCCCTCCCCCTCTCCTTCCCCCTCTCCTTCTCCTTCTCCTTCTTCCGCCGAATCCGCGCCCCTCTCCGTGTCCGTGAACGGCGAGGTGCGCCTCCTCCCCGCGGGCACCACCCTCGGCGCCCTCGTCGCCACTCTGACCGCCGCGCGCTCCGG
This sequence comes from Streptomyces sp. NPDC057963, assembly GCF_042887155.1. Classification (NCBI taxonomy): domain Bacteria; kingdom Bacillati; phylum Actinomycetota; class Actinomycetes; order Kitasatosporales; family Streptomycetaceae; genus Streptomyces; species Streptomyces sp. NPDC057963. Next base: position 176,489 of record NZ_JBHVPX010000008.1, on the reverse strand, counting down.
AGTCGCCGCCGCCGTCAACGAGACCGTCGTCCCGCGCGGCCGGTGGTCCACCGCCGCGCTCGGTGACGGTGACCGCGTCGAGGTCCTGACCGCGGTCCAGGGAGGCTGACGGTGTCCGACGACCTCTTCACCCTCGGCGACACCTCCTTCGGCTCCCGGCTGATCATGGGGACCGGCGGGGCGCCCAGCCTCGACGTGCTGGAACGCTCGCTGACCGCCTCCGGTACCGAACTGACCACCGTGGCGATGCGCCGCCTGGATCCGGCCGTGCAGGGCTCGGTGCTCTCCGTCCTGCGGCGGCTCTCCATCCGCGTCCTGCCGAACACGGCGGGCTGCTTCACCGCGGGCGAGGCGGTGCTGACCGCCCGGCTGGCCCGCGAGGCGCTCGGCACCGACTGGATCAAGCTGGAGGTGGTGGCCGACGAGCGGACCCTGCTGCCCGACCCGATCGAGCTGCTCGACGCCGCGGAGACCCTGGTGGACGACGGGTTCACCGTGCTGCCGTACACCAATGACGACCCGGTCCTGGCCCGCAGGCTCCAGGACGCGGGGTGCGCGGCGGTCATGCCGCTCGGCTCCCCCATCGGCTCCGGCCTCGGCATCCGCAATCCGCACAACTTCCAGCTGATCGTCGAGCAGGCCCGGGTGCCGGTGATTCTCGACGCGGGCGCCGGGACGGCCTCGGACGCGGCGCTCGCGATGGAGCTGGGGTGCGCGGCGGTGATGCTGGCGTCCGCGGTGACCCGGGCCCAGGAGCCCGAGCTGATGGCCGCGGCGATGCGGCACGCGGTGGCAGGCGGGCGGCTGGCGTACCGCGCGGGCCGGATCCCGCGCCGGCACTTCGCCGAGGCCTCGTCGCCGGTGGAGGGGCGGGCGACGCTGGACCCCGAGCGCCCGGCCTTCTGACCCGCCGGGCCGCCGGTGGAACATGTCCCTGTCACGGCTCGGCTGCAGTACGGCCCCGGGACCGCTCCGGCCCGTCGGACGTGTCCGTGGCGGCTCGTAGACTCGCATGCGTGGATACGACCCTCCAGGACCCTCTCGTCGGGCAGCTGCTCGACGGCCGCTACCGCGTCGATGCCCGCATCGCCGTGGGCGGCATGGCCACGGTCTACCGGGCCGTGGACACCCGGCTCGACCGGGTGCTCGCCCTCAAGGTGATGCACCCGGCGCTCGCCACCGACGCCTCGTTCGTCGAGCGCTTCATCCGCGAGGCCAAGTCCGTGGCCCGGCTCGCGCACCCCAATGTGGTCGCGGTGTTCGACCAGGGCGCCCAGGGGCAGTACGTCTACCTCGCGATGGAGTACGTCGCGGGCTGCACCCTGCGCGACGTACTGCGCGACCGGGGCGCCCTGCAGCCGAGAGCCGCACTGGACATCCTGGAGCCGGTCCTCGCCGCCCTCGGCGCCGCGCACCGCGCGGGCTTCGTACACCGCGACATGAAGCCGGAGAACGTCCTCATAGGGGACGACGGCCGGGTCAAGGTCGCCGACTTCGGTCTCGTACGGGCGGTGGGCACCGTCACCAACACCACCGGGTCCGTCCTGGGCACCGTCTCCTATCTCGCCCCCGAGCAGATAGAGAACGGCACGGCGGACACCCGCACCGATGTGTACGCCTGCGGTGTCGTCCTGTACGAAATGCTGACCGGTTCCAAGCCGCGCTCCGGCGACACCCCCGCCCAGGTCATCTACCAGCACCTCAACGAGGACGTCCCGGCCCCGTCGGCCGCCGTCCCGGGGCTCCCGGTCGCGCTCGACGACCTGGTGGCGAGCGCCACCGCCCGCAACCCCGAGGTCCGGCCGTTCGACGCGGTGGCGCTGCTCGCCGAGACCCGCGAGGCCCGCTCCGGCCTCACCGACGCCCAGCTGGACGCCGCACCGCCGCAGGCCCTCGCCGAGGCGCGCGACGCCGCCGAGGACCGTACGAGCGTGATCCCGCGGCTGCTCCCGGCCGGCCAGGGCGTCGCCCATCACACCAGTCGGCTGGAGCTGCCCCCGCCGATACCGACGCGGCCCGCACGCCGCGGTGCGTGGTTCCCCGGTCCGCGGCGCTCCGTCATGGCCGCGGTCGTCGCCGTCCTGCTGGTGCTGGGGGTCGGCACCGGTGTCTGGTACATCAATTCCGGGCAGTTCACCCGGGTCCCGTCCCTGCTCGGCCAGACCGAGAAGGCCGCCCAGCAGCGTCTCTCGCACGCCGGTCTGGAGCTCAAGGGCGTCAAGCGCTCCTACAGCGACACCGTGGAGCGCGGCAAGGTCGTCGGCAGCGACCCGAAGTCCGGCGCCCGCATCCGGGGGAACGACGGGGTGACGCTCGTCGTCTCGCGCGGCCCCGAGATCGTGAAGGTGCCCGATGTCCGGGGCCTCGCGCTCGCCGACGCCAGGCGGGAGCTGAAGAAGGCCGGACTCGTGCCCGGCATGGTCACCAAGGAGTTCAGCGAGGAGGCGGGCCGGGGCGAGGTGATCCGTACCGACCCCGCAACCGGCGCCGAGCGCCACCCGGACTCCGCCGTCGCCCTGTTCGTCAGCAAGGGCGCTCCCATCGACGTCCCCGATGTCACCGGGCTGTCCGTCGAGGACGCCACCGCCGCGCTGGACGAGGAGGGGCTGAAGGCCGCGGTGCTGCCCGACCGGGTCAACTCCCCCGAGGTCGCGGGCGACATCGCCCATCAGTCGCCGGCCCGGGGCAGCCGGGCCGCCGAGGGCGACACCATCACACTCACGGTCTCCAAGGGGCCGCGGATGATCGACGTACCGGACGTCACCGGGAAGGACGTCGACGACGCCAGGAGCGAGCTGGAGGACGCGGGCTTCGAGGTCAAGGTCGACCGGCCGTTCCTCTCCTTCAGCGACACCATCGACGGCCAGTCCGTCAACGGCGGCGAACAGGCCCCCGAGGGCAGCACCATCACCATCAAGACCAAGGGGCTCTAGATCCACATGCGCAATCCCGTCGGCGGCCATGTTCCCGTGGCCGGCGGCCTCGCCAAGGCCGGCCTTCCGTACGCCCGCGAGATGGGGGCGGAGGCCGTCCAGGTCTTCGTCGCCAACCCGCGCGGCTGGGCGACACCCGTCGGCAACCCGGCCCAGGACGAACAGTTCCGCGCCGAGTGCGCCGCCGCGTCCCTGCCGGCGTACGTCCACGCCCCCTACCTGATCAACTTCGGATCGCACACCGAGGCCACCGTCGAGTCCTCGGTGCGGTCGCTGCGCCACTCACTGCGCCGGGCCCGCGAGATCGGCGCCCTGGGCGTCGTGGTGCACACCGGATCGGCGACCGGCGGCCGCCCGCGCGAGCAGGCCCTCGCACAGGTGCGTACGCACCTGCGGCCGCTCCTGGACGAGCTGACGCACGACGACGACCCGTATCTGCTGCTGGAGTCGACCGCCGGGCAGGGGTCCTCGCTCTGCTCACGGACCTGGGACTTCGGCCCGTACTTCGAGGCACTCGACGCCCACCCCAGGCTCGGCATCTGCCTCGACACCTGCCACATCTACGCGGCCGGCCACGATCTGGCGGGCCCGTCGGGCATGCGCCGGACGCTGGACCTGCTGGTGGACACCGTCGGCGAGGATCGGCTGAAACTGATCCATGCCAATGACTCCAAGGACGTGGTGGGGGCCCACAAGGACCGCCACGAGAACATCGGCTCCGGGCACATCGGCGAGGAGCCGTTCCGGGAGCTGTTCTCGCATCCGGCGACCGCCGGCGTACCGCTGATCATCGAGACGCCGGGCGGCAAGGAAGGCCATGCGGCGGACGTGGCGCGGCTGAAGGCACTGCGCGGCCGACAGGACTGACCGGGCCGGCCGGCCGCCGAACCCTTGGGGCGGCGCCGGGTCAGAGCTCGGGGCCGTCCCCGGGCTCTTCCTGGTACGAGTAGCGCTGCTCGCGCCACGGATCGCCGATGTTGTGGTAGCCGCGCTCCTCCCAGAAGCCGCGGCGGTCGGCCGTCATGTACTCGACGCCCCGGACCCACTTGGGTCCCTTCCACGCGTAGAGGTGCGGCACGATCAGCCGGAGCGGGAAGCCGTGCTCGGCGGTGAGCAGCTCACCATCCTTGTGGGTGGCGAAAAGTGTTCGGTCCGAGGCGAAGTCGGAGAGCCGCAGATTCGAGCTGAACCCGTACTCGGCCCAGACCATCACATGGGTGACGCTCGGCGCGGGCGGTGCGAGTTCCAGGACCGTGCGGGCGAGCACGCCGCCCCATTCGGCACCGAGCATGCTGAATTTGGTGACGCAGTGCAGGTCGGCAACCACCGAGGCGAACGGCAGCGCCGAGAATTCCTCGTGGTTCCAGCAGTGCTTCTCACCGTCCGCCGTGGCACCGAAGACCCGGAACTCCCAGCGGTCGGGCTTGAACTTGGGCACGGGCCCGTAGTGGGTAACCGGCCAACCACGCTGGAGTCGCTGTCCCGGCGGAAGCTCGGACTGCTCTGACGCGCGGTTTTCCCGGCTTTCCGGCTGACCCATGCCTCCATGGTGACAGACAGGCAGGGGTGGTCCCGACCAGGGTTAGGGCAATTAGGGCAACTCATACTAAGCATGCACTTACTGGACGATCACCGGGTGCGGTGCGAGGATGCGGCCAACTTGACCAGTTCACCGGTTGGAAGGAGCCTCTGCGATGCAGGGCGACCCCGAGGTCCTTGAGTTCCTGAACGAGCAGCTGACCGCCGAATTGACTGCCATCAACCAGTACTTCCTGCATGCGAAGATGCAGGACAACTTCGGCTGGACGAAGCTCGCGAAGTACACCCGCTCCGAGTCGTTCGACGAGATGAAGCACGCGGAGATCCTCACGGACCGCATCCTCTTCCTCGATGGGCTGCCCAACTACCAGCGGCTGTTCCATGTACGGGTGGGCCAGACCGTCACCGAGATGTTCCAGGCCGACCGCCAGATCGAGGTGGAGGCGATCGACCGCCTCAAGCGCGGGATCGAGCTGATGCGCGGCAAGAGCGACATCACGTCCGCGAACATCTTCGAGTCGATCCTGGCCGACGAGGAGCACCACATCGACTACCTCGACACCCAGCTGGAGCTGGTCGAGAAGCTCGGTGAGCCGCTCTACATCGCCCAGGTGATCGAGCAGCCGGACAGCTAGGGCCTCTCGCCCGGGCGTCCGCGCCGATCAGGCCGCTTCGGAGAACCGGGGGCCCGGGGCCACGCCCGGGACGGTGCCGGGAGCGATACCCGGGCCTGCTTCGCCGGCGGTGCCGGGCGCCCGCTTCTGGTCGAGCAGCTCGCGGCGCGGGCAGGCGCCGCGGCCGAGCACGGCCTGGATGGCGCGGACGCAGCCGCCGCAGTCCGTGCCCGCCTTGCAGGCGGAGGCTATCTGCCGGGGCGTGCAGGCCCCGGCGTCCGCATGTTCCTTGACCTGCTTCTCCGTGATGCCGAAGCACGAGCAGACATACATGCGGTTCACCTCCCGGCGGGATCGGTCGCTACTGCCACCCCGTTGATCGGTGAGGCTTACCTAACCTTACCCGGCGCCGCAGGTGCGTGAAAGCCTCCGAACGCCCTGTGGGGCACGGATCACATCGATCCGTGCCCCACAGTCGTACGCATGCCACCCGCAGTGACGGCTACTGGTCCCGGTACATCTCGGCGACCAGGAACGCCAGGTCGAGGGACTGGCTGCGGTTGAGCCGCGGGTCGCAGGCCGTCTCGTAGCGCTGGTGCAGATCGTCCACGAAGATCTCGTGTCCGCCGCCGACGCACTCGGTGACATCGTCGCCGGTGAGCTCGACGTGGATGCCGCCCGGGTGCGTGCCGAGGCCCTTGTGGACCTCGAAGAAGCCCTTGACCTCGTCCAGGACGTCGTCGAAGCGACGGGTCTTGTGGCCGGAGGCGGCCTCGAAGGTGTTGCCGTGCATCGGGTCGGTCACCCACGCCACGGTCGCCCCGGAGGCGGTGACCTTCTCGACCAGGTCGGGCAGCTTGTCGCGGACCTTGTCGGCGCCCATGCGGACGATGAAGGTCAGCCGGCCGGGCTCGCGCTCGGGGTCGAGGCGTTCGACGTAGCCGAGCGCCTCCTCGACGGTGGTCGTCGGGCCGAGCTTGATGCCGATGGGGTTGCGGATCTTCGAGGCGAACTCGATGTGCGCGCCGTCCATCTGCCGGGTGCGCTCACCGATCCAGACCATGTGCCCGGAGGTGTCGTACAGCTGGCCGGTGCGCGAATCGGTGCGGGTCAGTGCCGACTCGTAGTCCAGCAGCAGGCCCTCGTGCGAGGCGTAGAACTCGACCGCCTTGAACTCGGCCGGGTCCGTACCGCACGCCTTCATGAAGTTCAGCGCGTTGTCGATCTCGCGGGCGAGCGCCTCGTAGCGCTGGCCGGACGGCGACGACTTCACGAAGTCCTGGTTCCAGGCGTGCACCTGGCGCAGGTCGGCGTAACCGCCGGTGGTGAAGGCGCGGACCAGGTTCAGCGTGGAAGCGGATGCGTGGTACATCTGCTTCAGCCGGTCGGGGTCCGGGACACGGGCTTCCTCGGTGAAGGCGAAGCCGTTGACGGAGTCGCCGCGGTAGGTCGGCAGGGTGACGCCGTCGCGGGTCTCGGTCGACTTGGAGCGCGGCTTGGAGTACTGCCCGGCGATCCGGCCCACCTTGACGACGGGCACGGAGGCCGCGTAGGTCAGCACGGCGCTCATCTGGAGCAGCGTCTTCAGCTTGGCCCGGATGTGCTCGGCCGACACGGCGTCGAAGGCCTCGGCGCAGTCACCGCCCTGCAGCAGGAACGCCTCGCCCTTGGCGACGGCTCCCATGCGGGCACGCAGCTGGTCGCACTCGCCCGCGAAGACGAGCGGCGGATACGACGCGAGGTCCGCGAGTACATCGCGCAGAGCCTCGGCATCGGGGTACTCGGGCTGCTGCGCCGCGGGAAGGTCTCGCCAGGTGTGGCCACCGGCGACGGAGGTATTGGCGTTCACGGTCACACGGACAACACTACGGGGTCCGGCGGTGCGTCCATCCGTAGGCTCAATAGTTGAGACGCGCGCTCGGATGACGAGGGCATCCGTTAGGGTTCGGAACATGTTCGCGCAGACGCACCAGAACTGGTGGTGGACCGCTCATCCGGCGGCCCACTGATCGATCGCGCGCGACAGACCACGCGAAGGCCGCCCGAGGGGCGGCCTTCTCTGCGTTTCGGGAGCCGTTCCTCCGTATCGAAGGAACACCCCCATGCCCCAGCCCCACCGCACCGGCCTCGTCGTCGAGCGGCTCCTGCGTGACGACTGCCCGCCGTTCGCGCTGCTGCGCAGGCGCACCCCCGGCCACGACCACGACACCGTCGAGGTGCTGATCGGCCGGGTACGGGAGGCGGACCGGCTCGCCGACCTCCCGGTCGGTGCGCTGCCGTCGCTCGCCCTGGTGCCGTTCCGGCAGATCGCCGAGCGCGGCTTCGATGTGCGCGACGACGGGACGCCGCTGTCCGTGCTGGTCGCCGAGGAGACGTACGAGCTGCCGCTCGCCGAGGTGCTGGACCGCCTGCCGGCCCACGACGTGCGGGTCGAGGGCGGCGGCTTCGACGTCCCGGACGAGGAGTACGCGGGGATCGTCCGGCGGGTCGTCGAGGACGAGATCGGGCAGGGCGAGGGCGCGAACTTCGTCGTCCGGCGGACCTTCCGGGGCGAGATCCCCGGCTTCGGCCGGGCGGACGCGCTGGCCCTCTTCCGGCGGTTGCTGGCCGGTGAGCGGGGCGCGTACTGGACCTTCGTCGTCCACACGGGCGACGGCGGACCCGCGGGGTCCTCGTCACCGGGTGGGCGGACGCTCGTCGGCGCGAGCCCCGAGGTGCATGTGCGGATGTCGGGCGGGACGGTCGTGATGAACCCGATCAGCGGCACGTACCGCTACCCCGCCGAGGGCCCGACCGCCGAGGGTCTGCTGGCCTTCCTCTCCGACCGCAAGGAGAGGGACGAGCTCTCCATGGTGGTCGACGAGGAACTCAAGATGATGTGCACCGTCGGTGACATGGGCGGGGTGGTGGTCGGGCCACGGCTCAAGGAGATGGCCCATCTCGCACACACGGAGTACGAGCTGCGCGGGCGCTCCTCGCTGGATGTGCGGGAGGTGCTGAAGGAGACGATGTTCGCGGCGACGGTCACCGGCTCCCCGGTGCAGAACGCCTGCCGGGTCATCAAGCGGTACGAGCCCGGCGGGCGCGGCTACTACGCGGGCGCGCTGGCGCTGCTGCGGCAGGAGCCGGGCGGGGCGCAGACCCTGGACTCGCCGATCCTGATCCGTACCGCCGACATCGGGGCCGACGGGCGGTTGCGGGTACCGGTCGGGGCGACGCTCGTACGCCATTCCGACCCGGACGGCGAGGTCGCCGAGACCCACGCGAAGGCGGCCGGGGTGCTGGCCGCGCTGGGGGTGCGGCCGGGCCGGCCGCGGGACGGGGCGGCGCATCCGCAGCTGGCCGGCGACCCGCGGGTGCAGGCAGCGCTGGACTCCCGGCGGGACGGCCTGGCGCCGTTCTGGCTGCGGATGCAGGAGCATACGCACGAGCTGTCCGGCCGTGCGCTGGTGATCGACGGGGAGGACACCTTCACCGCGATGCTGGCGCATCTGCTGCGCTCGTCGGGTCTGGAGGTGTCGGTGCACCGCTACGACGAGCCGGGGCTGCGCGAGCGCGTACGGGCGCACGCGGGCCCGGTCGTACTGGGTCCCGGGCCCGGGAATCCGGGCGACACGGCCGATCCGAAGATGCGAATGCTGCGCGAGTTCGCCGCGGAGCTGGTCCGTGATCACCGGCACGGTCTGCTGGGGGTCTGCCTCGGCCATGAGCTGATCGCGGCGGAGCTGGGTCTGGAGATCGTCCGCAAGTCCGTGCCGCACCAGGGCGCGCAGACCCGGATCGAGCTGTTCGGACGGCCCGAGACAGTCGGCTTCTACAACAGCTTCACCGCGCGCTGCGACGACGGTGCGGCCGTCGAGCTGGCGGCGCACGGGGTCGAGGCGAGCCTGGACGCGGCGACCGGGGAGCTGCACGCGCTGCGCGGACCGGGCTTCGCCTCGGTGCAGTTCCATCCGGAGTCGGTGCTGACCCTGCGCGGCGCGACGATCGTGGCCGAGCTGCTGGCGGGGCTGCCGGTCGCCGGCTGAACGGGACGGACGGGACCCCGGGGAAGCTCCGGGGTCTCAGCCCGCCGGGGCCGCCGGGACGAGGACGTTGCCGCTGCGGCGGCCGGCCAGGTAGTCGGCGACGTTCCGGACGGTGGTGTCGATGATCTGGGCCACGGCGTCCCGGGTGTAGTACGCCTGGTGCGAGGTCACGACGACGTTCGGGAAGGTGACGAGCCGGGCGAGGGTGTCGTCGTCGACGCCCTCCAGGGACTTGTCGAGGAAGAACAGCCCGGCCTCCGCCTCGTACACATCGAGTCCGACACCCAGGAGACGGCCCGCGCGGAGCTCGGCCACCAGTGCCGTGGTGTCGATGAGACCGCCGCGGCTGGAGTTGATCAGGATCGCGTCGTCCTTCATCTTCGCCAGGGCGTCCTCGCCGATGATGTGGTGGGTCGCGGGCAGCAGCGGGACATGCAGGCTGATCAGGTCGGACTCGGCGAGGAGCCGCTCCTTGCCGACGTACTCCATGCCGAGGCCGACGCAGGCGGGGTTCTCCTCGACGTCCCAGCCGAGCAGCCTCATGCCGAAACCGTGGGCGATCCGGGTGAACGCCTCGCCGATCCTGCCCGTGCCGATCACCCCCGCCGTGCGGCCGTGCATGTCCCGGCCGAGGAGGCCGTCGAGCCGGAAGTCGAAATCACGGGTGCGGCTCGCGGCCCGGATGACGCGGCGGTTGACCGCCATCGCGAGGGTCCAGGCGAATTCCGCGACCGAGTACGGCGAGTAGTGGGAGACCCGGGCGACCCGCAGGGCGAGCCGTTCCGCGACGTCGAGGTCGATGTTGTTGAAGCCGGTGGAGCGCTGGGCGATCATCTGCGTGCCGCCCGCCGCGAGGGTCTGCAGGACGCCGCTGCCCAGGTCGGCGTTGACGCTGGTGGAGATGACCTCGTAGCCCGCCGCGATCGGGGCGGTGTCCCTGTTCAGGAAGACGTCCAGGCATCGGACCTCGTGCTGTCCGGCGAAGGCCTTCTCGATCAGCGGCTTCTCGTCGGACTGCACACCGAATGCCAGGATTTCCACGACTTCTCCATTTTTTTTCATTTCGCACGAAAGAGGGGAGTTGCGTACCGGATGTCCGCGCATAGTACGGCTCGCACCTCCGGTACGCCGCTCAGCCGAAGAAGACACCCACCTCCGCGTAGAGGGCCGGATCGACCGTCTTGAGCCGGGCGGTCGCCTCCGCGATCGGCACGCGCACGATGTCGGTTCCTTTCAGGGCGACCATCGTGCCGAAGTCGCCGTCACGGACGGCGTCGATGGCGTGCAGACCGAAGCGGGTGGCCAGCCAGCGGTCGAAGGCGCTGGGGGTGCCGCCGCGCTGGACATGGCCGAGGACGGTCGTTCTGGCCTCCTTGCCGGTGCGGCTCTCGATCTGCGCGGCCAGCCATTCGCCGACGCCGGAGAGCCGGACATGGCCGAAGGAGTCGTGCGACCCGTCCTTGAGGATCATCTCGCCCCGCGCGGGCATGGCCCCTTCGGCCACCACCACTATCGGCGCGTAACTCGCTCTGAACCGCGAGATCACCCAGGAGCAGACCTGCTCGATGTCGAAGCGCTGCTCCGGGATGAGGATGACGTTCGCACCGCCGGCCAGCCCCGCGTGGAGCGCGATCCAGCCCGCGTGACGGCCCATCACCTCGACGACGAGCACGCGCATATGGGATTCGGCCGTGGTGTGCAGGCGGTCGATGGCCTCGGTCGCGATGGAGACAGCCGTGTCGAAGCCGAAGGTGTAGTCGGTGGCGGAGAGGTCGTTGTCGATGGTCTTGGGCACGCCGACGCACTTGATGCCGTGCTCGCCGGCCAGGGTCGCCGCCACACCGAGGGTGTCCTCGCCGCCGATCACGACGAGTGAGTCGACGCCGTACGCGGCGAGGTTGTCCCTGATCCGGCGGACGCCGTGCTCGGCGCCGAGTGGATTGGTGCGCGAGGAACCGAGGATGGTGCCGCCGCGCGGCAGGATGCCGCGCACCGCCGGGACGGAGAGCGGCACCGTCTCGCCCTCCAGCGGGCCGCGCCAGCCGTCCCGGAATCCGATGAAGTCGTAGCCGTACTCCTGTACACCCTTGCGGACGACGGCGCGGATGACCGCGTTGAGCCCTGGGCAGTCACCGCCGCCGGTCAGTACTCCGACCCGCATGGAAGCGTCCCTTCGCCGAAGTGAGCTCGCCGACGACCACGCTAGTGGTGATCCAGGTCACTCAGGAATGGAGCGGAGGGAGCAAATCCGGCTCAGTCCGGGCGCGTTGGGTCAGGCGTCGTCGAGGCCGCGCTCGATCGCGTACCGCACGAGCTCCACCCGGTTGTGCAGCTGGAGCTTGCCCAGGGTGTTCTGGACGTGGTTCTGGACGGTGCGGTGCGAGATGACCAGACGTTCGGCGATCTGCTTGTACGAGAGCCCCTTGGCGACCAGCCGCAGCACCTCGGTCTCGCGCTCGGTGAGCTGCGGGGCCTTGGGTTCGTCGGACGCGACAGGAGTGGGGTCCGAGGCGAGCCTGCGGTATTCGCCGAGGACCAGTCCGGCCAGGCCCGGGGTGAAGACGGGATCACCGGCGGCGGTGGACCGCACGGCCTCGGTCAGCTCCTGCGTACTGGCCGACTTGAGCAGGTATCCGGTGGCGCCGGACTTGACCGCCTCCAGTACGTCGGCGTGCTCGCCGCTCGCGGAGAGCACCAGCACCCGCAGTCCGGGGTGGGAGCCGACGAGCTCCTTGCAGACCTGCACGCCGGGCATGCCGGGCAGATTGAGGTCCAGGACGAGGACGTCGGGGGTGGCGGCCTTCGCCCTGCGGACGGCCTGCGGTCCGTCGCCGGCGGTCGCCACCACCTCGAAACCGGACTCGGAGAGGTCGCGGGCCACCGCGTCGCGCCACATCGGGTGGTCGTCGACCACCATCACCCTGATGGTGCGCTCCTCGCCGCCCCGGGTGTTCTCCGTACTCATCTGCCTGATCCTGCCTTCCCCCGCGAAACCTGTGAAACCTGTGAGACCTGTGAAGCCTTCTAGGCCCTTGATGCCTTCGAGACCTTAGGGACCTTCAACTCGACCTCTGTGCCCTGGCCGGGCACCGAAATCAACTCCGCCGTGCCGCCCAGGTCACGCAGCCGCCCCCGGATCGACAGGGCCACCCCCATCCGCCCCTCCCCCTCCGCCTGGGCGAGCCGCCCCTCCGGAATGCCGGGGCCGTCGTCCCGGACCGTCACGATCACCTCGTCCGGCCAGTCCTCGACGAGGATCCAGGCCTGGGCGCTCTCCCCTGCATGGATCCTGACATTGTCCAGGGCGGCACCGACGGCGGCCGCCAGTTCCTTGGCGGCCGCCGGGGCGAGCAGCACCGGAGCGCCGGGCTCCGCGAAGCTGATCCGCGAGCCGGCGTGCGGGGCGAGCAGGGAGCGCAGGTCGCAGTCGGCCCATCCGGACGGCCCGTCCTCGTCGTCGACCTCGACGCTGCGGACCACGGCGCCCTCGGCGGCGTCCTCGGAGACCCGGGTGGCGGGCACGAGGCCGCTGGAGACCAGGGTGCGCAGGGCGACTTCCTGCTCACCGGCCATCCGGCCCAGCTCGGCGGCCTCGCCGCCCAGCGCCGTGCCGCGGCGCTGCACCATCGCGAGGACCTGGAGCACGCTGTCGTGGATGTCGCGGGCCAGCCGTTCCCGCTCACGGGTGGCGGCCTCGATCTCCAGGGCGCGGGCGAGGGTGCGCTCACTTGCTCGGGCCACCTCGACGACGTAGCCGATGGCGATGGAGGCGACCCAGACCAGCAGGACGTTGTGGAAGGTGTCCCGGCTCGGCTCGCCGCGCTCGACGATGTTGGCGACGGCGACGAAGGTGGAGGCCAGGGCCGCCCAGCGCCAGCCTCCCTTGATGGCGAAGGCCAGCACGGAGCCCGCCGTCCAGATGGACGGCAGCGTCGGGCCGTCGATGTGCTGGGCGTCGAAGTCGGCGAGCGGGGTGAGAAGGATGCCGACGAGGGCGAGGGTGAGGTCGGCGCCGAGGAAGCGCTTGGTGCAGGCGACGGCGCCCGCGACCTTCGGGAGGGTGCCGAGCGTCCAGACCACCATCACCGCCAGGAAGGCGATGGCCACCCACGGCCGGTCGTACCTGTCCCGGCCGAAGACGGCGAGCAGCACCGCGTAGACCATCGTCAGAATGCGGTACGCCATGAGCGCACGCCACAGCGGCTGCTCGACCGACATCCGTACGACCCGCTCGCGCTTGGCCACTTCCCCACCCCCCGGACGGAAACGACGCGGTTACGCGCCGAACCGTTCCGTCACTCCTGCGATCCGGATTCTCCGCCCGCGCGCTTCGCCTCCTCGGCACGGCGCTTCGCCTCGTCCGCGATCTGCCGCTTGGCGGCGGTCGCGTAGATGTCGACGTACTCCTGGCCGGAGAGCTTCATGATCTCGTACATCACCTCGTCGGTGACCGAGCGGAGGATGAAGCGGTCCCCCTCCATGCCGTGGTAGCGGCTGAAGTCGAGCGGTTTGCCGATCCTGATCCCCGGACGCATCAGCTTGGGCATCACCTGGCCGGGCGGCTGGATCTTCTCCGTATCGATCATCGCGACGGGGATGACGGGCGCTCCGGTGGCCAGCGCCACCCGGGCGAGCCCGCCGGGCTTGCCCCGGTAGAGGCGGCCGTCGGGCGAGCGGGTGCCTTCCGGGTAGATACCGAAGAGCCCGCCGCTCTCGATGACCTCGATGCCCGCCTTGATGGCTGCCTCACCGGCGCCGCGGGCACCCGAGCGGTCCACCGGCAGCTGGCCGACGCCCTTGAAGAAGGCCGCGGTCAGTTTGCCCTTCACCCCCGGTGCGGTGAAGTACTCGGACTTGGCGATGAAAGTGACCTTGCGGTCCAGGACGGCCGGCAGGAAGAAGGAGTCGGAGAACGACAGGTGATTGCTCGCCAGGATCGCCGGTCCTTGCGCGGGGATGTTCTCCAGGCCCTCCACCCATGGCCGAAAGGCGAGCTTCAAGCCTCCGCCGATGGAGAACTTCATTGCGCCGTAGATCAACTCGGGTGCCTCCTGTGTGCTGTCCGACTGACCTTAACCCGTGCGGTCGTCCGCGCTCCCGCCCGGCGTGGAGCCGAAGCGGTGACCCGGGCCGCGAGGGCGCCCGCCGGTGACGGCGCCCCCGGTCGGTGTCGGTGACGGCCCTGGTCGGTGTCAGTCCGGTCGCGTACGGTGAAGTAATCCTTCTGCGCTCCCCCTTTCGCTCCCTTTCGAGCCTCACGAACAGGAGACCCCGGTGCCGGTCCTGCCTGGAGCCGAGCCGTTCCGCCACGAGGGCGGAGAGGTCGGTGTCCTTCTCTGCCACGGATTTACCGGTTCCCCGCAGTCGCTGCGCCCCTGGGCCGACCATCTGGCGGAGCGCGGGCTCACCGTGTCGCTGCCGCTGCTGCCCGGGCACGGCACCCGCTGGGAGGACATGCAGATCACCGGCTGGCAGGACTGGTACGCGGAGGTGGACCGGGAGCTGCGCGCCCTGCTGGAGCGGTGCGCCCAGGTCTTCGTCTTCGGCCTCTCCATGGGAGGCGCGCTGACGCTGCGGCTGGCGGCGAAGCACGGGGACGCCATCAGCGGTCTGGTGCTCGTCAATCCGGCGAACAAGGTGCACGGCCTGTCGGCGTACGCGCTGCCGGTCGCCCGCCATCTGGTGCGGACGACGAAGGGGCTGGCCAGCGACATCGCCCTGGCGGGCTCCGCCGAGACCGGATACGACCGGGTGCCGCTGCACGCGGCGCATTCGCTGCGGAAGTTCCTCCGCCTGGTCGACGCCGAACTGCCGCAGGTCACCCAGCCGATCGTCCTGCTGCACAGCCCGCAGGACCATGTGGTGCCGCCCGCCGACTCGGCCCGGATCCTCAGCAGGATCTCCTCGACGGACGTCGAGGAGATCCTGCTGGAACAGAGCTACCACGTGGCGACGTTGGACCACGATGCGGAGCGGATCTTCGACGAGAGCCACCGGTTCATCGGCCGCCTCGCTCCGAGCGTCGGAAAGAAGGGGAGCACGTCAGGTGGCTGAGCACGACGCGGAGCGCGCGGGCAGCGAGGAGGGGCGCGAGCCCCCTCCCGCGGAAGGAACGACCGTTCCCGAGGACAGCACGGGTACGGACACAGGCGCAGGCACGGACACGGGTGAGGGCACGGGTCCGCAGGATGCCGCTGCCGCCCGGACGGCGCCGCCGGGTGCCGACGGCGACCGGCCCGACCGGTCGATCGACGAGGACGCCGCGTGGAAGGCGATCGTCGCGGGGTACGGCGACGAACCGCCGGACCCGCCGGGCGCCAGGCCGTTCAGGTCGATCGAGGACCTCGCGCTGCCGGAGGACGATCAGTCGGGCGTCCTGGACCCGGACAAGGGGGTCGGGAAGAAGCCCTCGAAACCGCCGGAGAAGCCGCTCGGCAGCTCGATCGTGTTCGCGCCCGGCGTCGCCGGCCCGCGCGACTACGAGGTGGCCGAGCCGAAGGACGGCGACCTCGACGACAGCGACGAGGGGCATTTCGTCCCCCCGGAGCCGCCGCCACTGCCGGAGGCCGATGTCACGGCGAAGTTCGCCTGGCTCGCGGTCGTGGGCGGTCCGGTGCTGATGCTGGTCGCGGTCCTGCTGCGGTGGGACATGACCTGGTGGCTCACGACGGTCTGCGTCGGCGGCTTCCTGGGCGGCTTCGTCACGCTGGTGGCGCGCATGGATGGCGACGACGAGGACGGCGACGACCCGGGCCGCGGCGCGGTCGTCTGAGACCGGGCCGCCGAGGCGGCCGGCGGCGCCCCGCGGCTCAGGGCGCGCTCGCGCCGCGCCGCCCGGAACCGGCCGCGGGCACCCGCAGTGCCGCCAGCACCGGCAGATGGTCCGTGGCCGTCCGCAGGTCCGCGTCGGTGACCCCGGGCAGCCCCGCGGGGACACCGCAGCCGAGCACCTCGATCCCGCCCGTCGCGAACACCGCGTCGATGCGCCGCCGCGGACGGTCCGCCGAGAAGGTGTTCTCGGCGCCCCACGGCCGTACGGCCCGGCAGTCCTGGAGCCGCCCGGCCAGCCGCCGGAACGCGGCCCCGGTCGGTACGTCGTTGAGGTCGCCGGCCGCGACGGCGTGCTCGACGCCCATCGCGTCCAGCCGTTCCAGCAACAGCTCGGTCTGGGCCAGGCGTTCGTCGCGCTGCAGGCTCAGATGGAAGCTCAGCAGACCGATCCGGGTGCCCGCGATCCGTACCACCGACGTGGCGAAGCCCCTGCGGTGCAGCCCGGGGGTGAGCGGCAGCAGGACGTCCTCCGTGCGCTCCACGGCGGCCCGTAGCGAGCAGAGCAGCAGCGGTCCGGCCGCCGTGGCGCCGCCGCTGAGGACGACCAGGTCGGTGTGGGCCGCGAGCCAGGCGGCGCGCTTGCGCCAGCGGAAGAAACGCGGTGCTTCCTGGACGAGGACGAGGTCGGGGACGCAGGCGCTGATGACGCGGGCCAGCGCCTCGCAGTCGTCGCGCATCGACCGGACGTTGTAACTGAGCACTCTGATGACGGCCGAACCATCCGGCTCGGTACGGGAGTCGGGCAATGGCGTCAGGACCATGCGTCTCACGATACGACGGACGCCCGCCGCACCCCGCAGGGGCGCGACGGGCGTCCGGTTCTGTCCGGTTCCGGGGAGGCTCAGCCCTGGCGGGCCAGGTCCGCCGCGCCCACCAGCCCGGCCTTGCCGCCCAGTTGGGCCGCGAGCACCTGGGCGTGCGGGCGCCACTCGCCACCGATCAGCCAGCGCCGGAACGACTTGCGGATCGGGTCGAGGACGAGCTCGCCCTCGTCCGAGACGCCGCCGCCGACGATGAACGCGGACGGGTCGAACAGCGAGGCGAGGTCGGCGAGTCCGGCGCCGGCCCAGCGGGCCAGCTCACGGAACGAGTCGATCGCCACCGGGTCGCCCTGCCGGGCTGCCGCGCTGATGTGCTTGCCCTCGATGCCGTCCACCGTGCCGTCGCCCAGCGAGAGCAGGGTCGTGGCGTTCTCCGGGGTGGCGTTGGCGCGCTGCTTCGCGTACCGCACGAGTGCCCGCCCGGACGCGTACTGCTCCCAGCAGCCCTGGCTGCCGCAGCCGCAGAGCAGCCCGTCCGGGACGACCCGGATGTGACCGAACTCGGCGGCCACACCGAAGCGTCCGCGGCGCAGTTTGTTGCCGATGATGATGCCGCCGCCGAGCCCGGTGCCGAGCGTGATGCAGATGACGTCGTCGTGGCCCTGCCCGGCGCCGAAGCGGTACTCGCCCCAGGCGGCGGCGTTGGCGTCGTTCTCGACGACGACCGGAAGGCCGACGCGCTGTTCGACCTTGTCCTTGAGCGGCTCGTGCCGCCAGTTGATGTTCGGTGCGAACAGCACGGTGGCGCGCTTGTCGTCGACGTAGCCGGCGGCGCCGATGCCGACGGCCTCGATCTGGTGGCCCTCGCTCGCGCCGGACACGGCCGCCGCGATCGCGTCCACGATGCCTTCAGCCGTCTGCGGGGTCGGCACTGTGAACGTCGAGAGGGTCCGGCCCTCTTCGTCGACCACTCCAGCTGCGATCTTCGTGCCGCCGATATCGACGCCGATGGTGAGTCCCATGAATCCCTCAGTTCCGGTCGAGCCCCGCTGCGGCCAACGGTACCCGAGCCGGGGACCCGGCCCCTCCGTGCCGGTCAGTCCAGGTCGATGTGTTCGCCGGCGGCGGGGCCCTCGTCGCGGGGGTCGGTGGGGTCGTCGGCCTTCTTTTCGGTGCCTGCGGGGTCCCCCGCACCCTGGGTCCAGCGGCGTTCCTGACCTTCGACCGCGGAGCGGTAGGCGGCGAGGAGTTCGCTGCCGGCCGCGGCGATGTGGTCGAAGACGTCCGGATTGCGTTCGATGACGGGCTCGACGACGGACTTCGCCTGCCTGATGATCTGCTGCACGGTGCCCTGGGCCGCCGCGCCGAGGAGCGGCGACTGGAGGGACGAGACCTTGCCGGCCACGGCGTCGACCAGCTTGCGCAGCTCGTCGGCGGCGGTGCCGGGCGGCGGGCCGTGCTGGGCGCGGCGGCGGGCCTTCTCCGCTTCGAGGTCCTCGGCGCAGGCCTTCGCCCACGCGTCGTCGTCGGCGGGACGATCGGTGGCTTCGCTCATGGCGGACTCCTGCGACGTGGTTTGCCTGCGGTGCGCATGGACGTGGTTTGCCTGCCGTGCGCATACGGAGCACGTACTACCGACGTTACCCGAACCGTGACGCGCCGTTCAGCTCGTCCGGGGCCAGAGACCGGGGTCCGGTGTGAACCTGACGCGGAGGACGCCGTCGGTCAGGGCCGCTCCGGAGACGGTGCAGCGGCGCAGCCCGGACTCCAGGGGGACGATCCGGTGGAACGGGCCCACGGTGAGAAGCAGTTCGTTGCCGCGGCGCACCAGCTGGAGGTCCTTCTTGGCGGCGCCGGGCAGCGGCAGGCACCAGACGAGGACCGGGCCGCCGTCGCCGGACCGCGGGGCGGCCGCCGACCGGGCGCCGGGCAGCAGTCCGTCGAGGGCGTCCGGGGCGTTCGGGTCCTCGATCCACCACGGGTCGCCGGCCCGGCCGGAGCCGCGGTCGTCGAGTTCCGCGGCGAGCCCGTCGCCCTCGAAGAGACCGCCGCCGGTGCCCGCTTCCCCGAAGACCGTGCAGCCGGCCCCGGTGTCGAGGAGGGTGAGGTCGTCCGGGCCGCGCGGGTCGCGGCCGAGGTGGGGCACTTCGCACAGGGCCGCGGCGGGCACCCATTCCTCGTACCAGTGGCCGACGGTCTTCTCCTGCTGCGCGGCGAGGGCGGCGAACCAGGGGTCGCCGGAGTGCCGGGGCAGTACCCGGTTCGCGACGAGGGTGTCGACGCGCAGTCCGTGCAGGGCGAGTCCGGTGCGGGCGGTGCGCAGGGCGTCCTCGGCGGCGGGGCCGGGCTCGGCGACCAGCCGGAGCGTGGTGCCGCGGTCCTCGATCAGTGCCTGGACGGCGGCCAGCTCGGCGTCCTTGCGGGCGGCGGCCTCGTACAGCCACTGGGCGGGCATGGGTACGCCGGCGAGCTGCGCCAGCATCGGGCGCAGGGCGCGTGCGGCCTGGCGTTCCTGGGGCAGCAGCCGGCGCAGATAGCGGCGCAGCTGTTCGGGCAGGGCGAGCACGGCGAGCGCTTCGCGCAGCGGCGGCAGGTCGACGACGAGGAGGTCGTGGCCGCCCTGCGACCAGTCGCCCTCGGCGGCGCGGCGCAGGGTGTGCAGGAGGGCGAGCTCCGCGCTGCCGGGGAGTTCGGTGAGCTCCTCGCCGTCCAGGCGGTTCCCGCCGAGCAGGTCGAGCACGCCGGAGGCCCGCTCCTGGAGGGCGAGGAGTTCGCCGCGGAAGTGCTCGCCGGAGTCGATGCGGGCGGACCACAGACCGTCGGTGACCTCGGCGGGTTCCGTGCCCTCGGGGAAGCCGGGTATGGCGTCGGCGGAGAGCAGCAGGGCGCGGCGGCCCCGGCGGGCCGCGGCCAGTGCGGTCGCCGCCGCGACGGTGGTACGGCCTGCGCCGCCGGGGCCGGTGACGAGAACCGTACGCACCGGGTCAGGCCTTCGGGACGGACTCGACGCGCTTCTTCAGACCGGCCAGGGCGCGGTCGATGATGACCTTCTCCGCCTTGCGCTTGATCATGCCGAGCATCGGGATCTTGACGTCGACGGTCAGCCGGTAGGTGACCTCGGTGCGGTCGCCGTCGCCGAGCGGGGCCAGTGCGTAGGAGCCGTCGATGGCCCGCAGCATCTGGGACTTGACGAGGGTCCAGCTGACCTCGTGGTCGCCGATCCAGGTGTACGCGAGGGTGTGGTCGTCCTTGATCGCTCCGGCGTCGAGGACGAGGCGGACCTTCTCGGCGCGGCCCCGGTCGTCGGTGGCGAGGATCTCGGCCTCCTTGACCTCGCCGGTCCACTCCGGATAGCGGGCGAAGTCGGCGATCACTCCCATGACGTCGGCCGGCGCCGCCTCGATCGTGATGCTCGAGCTGGTGTGTTCAGCCATCGCCGTGGCTCCTCCAGTGCGGTGTACCGGTGCGTCGGCAGAAGCCTGCCGTCAGAAGGCTATCGCGTGCGCGCGGCGCCTCGGCCCAGGGCCCGGTGCCGGTGCGGTCACCACTCCAGGGCCCAGGGCCTGCCGGTGGACGCGAAGTGGCCGACGTTCACGCATTCGGTGGCACCGATCCGCATCCGGCGGACCAGGGGCTGGTGGACGTGGCCGAAGAGCGCGTACCGGGGCCGGGTCCTGCGGATGGCGTCGAGCAGGGCCCGGCTGCCGCGTTCGAAGCGGCGCGCGACCGTGTCGTACGTCAGCTCCGGCACATCGGGTGGGATGTGGGTGCAGAGCACGTCGACCGGACCGATCGCCTCGACCTTGGCCGCGTACTCCTCGTCGCTGATCTCGTACGGGGTGTTCATCGGGGTCTTCAGGCCGCCGCCGACGAAGCCGACCACGAGGCCGCCGATTTCGACGCGGTCGCCGTCGAGGACGGTGGTGCCCGGGCGCGCGTACTCGGGCCACAGGCCGGGGATGTCGACGTTGCCGTAGGTGGCGTACGTCGGGGTGGGGAAGACCGCGAAGAGCTCGGCGTACTGCTTGCGCACCGCCGAGACGATCGCGGCGTTGCGGTCCATGCCCGCCCACAGGCCGCGGCCGAACTCGCGGGCCTCCTCGAAGCGGCGGGCGGTGCGCAGTTCGACGATCCGGTCGGCGTTCTCCACGCCGAAGAGATCGGGGAAGATGCCGCGCGAGTGGTCGGCGTAGTCGAGGAAGAGCACCAGGTCACCCAGGCAGATCAGGGCATCGGCGCCGTCCCCGGCGCGGGCCAGGGCCTCGGTGTTTCCGTGCACGTCACTGACCACATGGACACGGGTGCGCCGCGCGGCCGGGCTTCCTTTGCTGTGCGGTCCGACTGGCATGCCGATCACCCTAGGACTCCGCCGCCCACCTGGGTAGAGGCCACCGGACCTGCGATTACCTCCGGCCGGTAACGGCGGTGGACTACTGTGCGCCCAAGGATCACGGTTGTGTGTGACGCATAAGACATCTGGCCGGAACCCCCTATCGGGAACCGAGTACTGGTGGGTAACGTCCGGGCAGTCCGGCAGTCCAGTCGTGCTCACCCCACTGAGCACCTGCCAATCCTGGACCGCAGCCGGTGCGTCGCACGGCGCCGTGGCACCGGAGCCCGATGAGGAGCAGCAGTCTTGCGCGAGTTCAGCCTTCCGGCCCTGTACGAGGTCCCTTCGGACGGCAACCTGACGGATCTCATCCGCCGCAATGCCGCACAGCATCCCGATGTCGCGGTGATGAGCCGCAAGGTGGCGGGCACGTGGGCCGATGTCGACGCCGCCCAGTTCCTGGCCGAGGTCAGAGCCGTCGCCAAGGGCCTGATCGCCGCGGGTGTCGAGGCGGGCGACCGGGTGGCCCTGCTCTCCCGTACGCGCTACGAGTGGGTCCTGCTCGACTTCGCGATCTGGAGCGCGGGCGCGGTCACCGTCCCGGTGTACGAGACGAGTTCGCCCGAGCAGATCCAATGGATCCTCGGTGACTCCGGCGCCACGCTGTGCGTCGTGGAGTCCCGGGCGCACCAGGACTCCGTGGCCTCGGTCCGGGCGGATCTGCCGGAGCTGAAGGGCATCTGGCAGATCGAGGACCAGGCGATCCGCCGGCTGACGGAGACCGGCGAGGACGTCTCGGACGAGACCCTCGACCTGCGGATGGCGTCCGCCAAGGCGGACGACCCGGCCACCATCGTCTACACCTCGGGCACCACCGGCCGCCCCAAGGGCTGTGTGCTCACGCACCGCAGCTTCTTCGCGGAGTGCGGCAACGTGGTGGAGCGGCTGAAGCCCCTCTTCCGTACCGGCGAATGCTCGGTGCTGCTCTTCCTGCCCGCCGCGCACGTCTTCGGACGGCTGGTCGAGGTGGCCTCGGTGATGGCCCCGATCAGGCTCGGCTGCGTACCGGACATCAAGCACCTCACCGATGAACTGGCCTCCTTCCGGCCGACGTTGATCCTCGGTGTGCCGCGCGTCTTCGAGAAGGTCTACAACGCGGCGCGCGCCAAGGCGCAGGCCGACGGCAAGGGCGGCATCTTCGACAGGGCCGCGAACACCGCGATCGCGTACAGCCGCGCGCTGAGCACCCCTCAGGGCCCGTCCCTGGGCCTGAAGTTCAAGCACAAGATCTTCGACCGGCTGGTCTACGGCAAGCTGCGGGCCGTGCTCGGCGGCCGCGGCGAGTACGCGATCTCCGGCGGCGCGCCGCTGGGCGAGCGGCTCGGCCACTTCTACCGCGGTATCGGCTTCACCGTCCTGGAGGGCTACGGCCTCACCGAGACCTGTGCGGCCACCGCCTTCAATCCGTGGGACCGGCAGAAGATCGGTACGGTCGGCCAGCCGCTGCCCGGCTCCGTCGTCCGGATCGCCGACGACGGCGAGGTGCTGCTGCACGGCGAGCACCTGTTCACCGGCTACTGGAACAACGAGGCGGCGACGGCCGACGCACTGGCCGACGGCTGGTTCCACACGGGCGACATCGGCACGCTCGACGAGGACGGCTATCTCTCGATCACCGGCCGCAAGAAGGAGATCATCGTGACGGCGGGCGGCAAGAACGTCGCTCCCGCGGTGATCGAGGACCGGATCCGCGGGCACGCCCTGGTCGCCGAGTGCATGGTGGTCGGCGACGGGCGGCCGTTCGTGGGCGCACTGATCACCGTGGACGAGGAGTTCCTGTGCCGCTGGGCCGAGGAGCACGGCAAGCCGGCCGGCGCGTCGGCCGCGTCGCTGCGCGAGGACCCGGAGCTGCTGGCCGAGGTGCAGCGCGCGGTGGACGACGGGAACGCCGCGGTGTCCAAGGCGGAGTCGGTACGCAAGTTCCGCATCCTGCCCTCCCAGTTCACCGAGGAGGCGGGCCACATCACCCCGTCGCTGAAGCTGAAGCGGAATGTGGTGGCGAAGGACTTCGCGGACGAGATCGAGGCGATCTACCGGGGCTGACGGAGAGCCACCGGGACTGAAGGCCGTCTTCCGGAACGTGAAGGCCGGCCGCCGGAGCGGACCGGCCGTCACGGTGGACCGGCCATCGGCCGCGCATCGGCCGTCGGGGCGCGCCGGTCGTCGGCCGCGCATCGGCCGCGTGCCGGTGGTCGGCCGGCGCGAGGTTCCGGATCACCCGCTGATCCGCTTCCCCGGGGCGGCTCCCCGGCGCGTGGCCTTCGAGCGGGCCGGTCCCGTCGTGGCCACGACGGCCTCGGCCGTCGTGGCGGGCACGGCCTCCCCGGCAGTGCCCGCCACCGCGGCAGAACCGGCCCGGCGGTCTCAGAGCAGCGCCTTGAGCCTCTCGGCCAGCAGGTCCCAGCGCCATTTCTCCTCGACCCAGGCCCGTCCCCGCTCCCCCATCCGCCGTCGCAGCTCCGGGTCGCGGAGCAGGGCGACGATCCGTTCGGCCGACTCCTCCGCCGAGCCGCCGCGCACCACCCACCCGGTCTCGCCGTCGAGCACGGCGTCCGGCGCGCCGCCCGAATCACCCGCCACCACCGGCAGCCCGGTCGCGGACGCCTCCAGGAAGACGATGCCGAGGCCCTCCACGTCGAGGCCGCCACGACGGGTCCGGCACGGCATGGCGAAGACATCGCCCGCGCCGCAGTGGGCGGGCAGCTCGTCCCACGGGACCGGCCCGGTGAAGCGCACCGAGTCGGCGACCCCCGTCTCCGCGGCCAGCCGTTGCAGTTCCTTGGCGTACGGCCCGCCGCCGACGATCAGCAGCACCGCGTCCGGTACCTGCGCCAGGATCGCGGGCATCGCGAGGATCAGCGTGTCCTGGCCCTTGCGCGGCACGAGCCGTGACACGCAGACGACGACGGGCCGGTCCGCGAGCCCGAGCCGGGCCCTGATCAGGTCCCCGCCGGAATCCGGGTGGAAGGTCTTCTCGTCGACGCCGGGCGGCAGCTGGACCATGCGGTCCGCCGCCTCGGGGGTGAGCACGGCGGCGATCCGGGAGCGGGTGTACTCCCCCAGATAGGTGATCGTGTCCGTGGTTTCGCCGATCTGCCGCAGCAGCTGCCGGGCCGCGGGCAGCTGGGCCCAGCCCGCCTCGTGTCCGTGCGTGGTGGCGACCAGGCGCCGGGCACCGGCCTTGCGCAGCGCCGGTGCCATCAGCCCGAGCGGGGCCGCGGCGCCGAACCACACGGAGGTGCAGCCGTGTATCCGCAGCAGCTGCGTGGCGCGCCGGGTGACCCGGGGAGTCGGCAGCAGCATCGTCGTACGGTCGCGGACGACGGTGAAGGGCTGCTCGGCGTCGAAGGCGGCGGTGGCCGCGACGCCTTCGGGGCCGCGCTTCCAGGTGGAGGCGTATACGACGATCTGTCCTGGGTCCAGGCGCAGTGCCATGTTGTGCAGAAACGCCTGGATACCGCCGGGGCGGGGCGGGAAGTCATTGGTCACGATCAGGGTCTTGTCCATCTCGGCCGACAGTACCGGGCGACCGCCGCAACGGCTCTCGCACGGGCCGGGCGGGCATCATGGCTCCTCGTACCACCGGGTACCCGCCGGCGTACGCGCCGGGTGCCCGCCGAACCACCCATCGACGAAACGGACGAGGCGGTCATGACCGGACCGACCGGCACGCGGCTCGCTCTCGCGGTCTGGACCCTCACCAGGTTCCTGCTGCTGCTCTGCGTCACCAAGGCGGTCACGCTGTCCGGGCCGGACGTGACCAGTGATGTCTCGGTGATCTACCACGGCTGGTCGGAGGTCCTGAGGACCGGTACGTACCCGCGGTCCGACGTCACCTGGCAGTACCCGCCCCTCGCGGCGCTCGCCGTCCTCTCCCCCGCTCTGCTGCCGTTCCTGGAGTACGCCTCGGCCTTCTTCGTCCTCGCCTTTCTGTGCGACGGGCTGGTGCTGGGGCTGCTGCTGTACGCGGGCCGCGGGACCGGCCGGCGGACGGCGGGTGCCTGGGTGTGGGTGGCCGGGGTGCCGCTGCTCGGGGCGACCGCGTACGCCCGGTACGACGTGATGGTGACGGCGGTGGCGGTGGCGGCGCTGCTGGCGGGGGTGCGGCGTCCGCGGGTGCTGGGGGCGCTGGCCGCCGTCGGCGCGCTGCTGAAGGTGTGGCCGGCGCTGGTCCTGGCCGGTAGCGCGCGCGGGCCGCGGACACGCCGGGCCTGGACGGCCGCGGCGGTGACGGCGGCCGGGCTGCTGGCGGTGTGCACCCTGGCGATGCCCGGCGCACTGGCCTTTCTCGGCTTCCAGCGGGACCGGGGCACCGAGGTCGAGTCGCTGGGGGCACTGGTCTTCCACGTGTGGCGGCAGTTCGGCTGGCGGGGCCGGGTGGAGCTGCACTACGGCTCCATGGAGTTCCTGGGGCCGCACGTGCCGCTGGTGAGCACGCTCGCCCTCGGTCTGTCCGCCGCCGCCGTCGGCTGGCTGCTGGTGTGGCGGCTGCGGGCCCGCGACTTCCGGGTGAGCACCCCGGCCGACGCGGCGTTCGCGGCGGTGCTGCTGTTCACGACCACGAGCCGGGTGCTCAGCCCGCAGTACATGCTCTGGCTGGTCGGCCTGGCGGCGGTCTGCCTGGTCTTCCGTGAGAGCCGGATAGTGCTGCCGGCCGGTCTGGTGCTGCTCGCCACGGGATTCACGCAGTGGGAGTTCCCGTTCGGGTTCGTCCATGTGGTGAGCAGTGACGCGACGGGCGTGGCGCTGCTGCTCCTGCGCAACGGCCTGCTGGTCGCGGCGACGCTCATCGCCTGCCGGCGGCTGTGGCGGCGGACGGTGCCCGGTGCGCCGCGGGGCGGCGGCTCCCCGGCCGCCGTGTCCGGCGCCGGCCAGGAGGCGGAGCCGGTCGGCTCCTGAACCGTGCGCCGCGCTCAGCCGAGCCGGGCGCGCAGGTGGTCCCGCCAGAGCGTGGTGAAGTCCCCCGGGGTCGTGGCGAGCACCTCCCGCATGGCCTGCTCCACCGCTCCGTCCCGCCCATGGTGCCCTCCGACGGCCCGGTAGAAGGCGAACAGCTTCTCCTCGCCCCAGTGGTCGGCGATCAGCTCGCAGGCCAGCCGGCCGCCCTCGTACGCCTCCGCCAGGCGTACGGGGTCGCCCGCGAAGCCGAAGTCCTCGTCCGCGGGGAGCCCGGCGGGCAGCTCGCCGCGCGCGACGGCGTCGGCCAGTTCCGGCGCGGCCTGTGCGGCGGTACGGTCCTCGGCGCGGTAGGCCGCCCAGTCGGCGAAGCCCTCGGAGAGCCAGGCCGGGGTGGCTGCGGAGGTGTGGGCGCGGGTGGCGACATGGGTGATCTCGTGGGTGAGGACGATCCGCCGCCCGAGGGTGCTGAGCGTGCCGTACGCCTGCGGGTTGACGATCACCCGGTCCGCGGGCGCCCGGTCCGGGCCGCCTGCCTGCCCGGTGGTGACGGCCGCGATGCCCCGGTAGTTCGCCCCGGGTGACCCCAGCAGTCCCGCCATGTCCTCCACGGTGTGCGGCACGAGCACCAGCACGCGGCCGGCCCAGCGTTCCGGCCAGGCACCGGAGACGGCGGGCACCGCGCGGTCCGCGGTCCGGGCGATCGCGCGCAGCTCCTGCTCCGTGCGGCCGGCCCCGAGGACGAGGCTGCGCTCTCCGCGCACCACCCGTACGTCGCCCTGCTGCCAGAGCAGCCCGCCGCCGGCCTTGCCCGCCCGGTCACCGGTGATGTACCAGCGGCCGTCCGCCCGGTCCCGTCTCAGGTCGAGCACCCGGTCCACGGAGACCGGGGCGGCGTCGTAGCCCTTGATCCCGTAGCGCAGCCGGACGTCCGCGGTGGCCCGGTCGGCGCCCTGCCCGGTCACGTCCGTCAGCCGGTACGTCCACGAGCTCAGCGGTATGTCCGCGAGGTTCTCCAGCTCCCGGCGCTGGGCCGTGCGCAACCCGGTGGCGCGCGGGTCCACGGCGGCCACGTAGGCATCCGCGTCGTGCGCCCGCACGGCGGCCGCGCGGCGGTCCAGAGTGGCCCGGATGCCTCGGTCGGCGGAGCCCTTGGCAGCGCCGTCGTCCGGGGCCGCGCAGGCGGCGGCGAACAGCAGCCCGGCGAGCAGCGCTCCCGCCGTGCGCCGTCCTGCGCCACGTCCCCGCCGTGCGGTACGCCGTCTGCCGGTCACCCGGTCGAGGGTACGGGTCAGACGCGGGTGACCGACGAGACGGGCATCATGCCGACGGGGTCGTAGCGCACCGGAGCGCCCGGGTACGGGGCGTGGATGACCTGGCCGTTGCCGACGTACATGCCGATGTGGCTGGCGTCCGCGCGGTAGGTGACCAGGTCGCCCGGCCGGGCCTCGGAGAGCGGCACCATGTGTCCCGCGTACCGCTGGGCCTGCGAGGTGCGCGGCAGGCTGACCCCGGCCTGGGCGTACGCCCACTGCATCAGCCCGGAACAGTCGAATCCGGCGGGTCCGTTGGCCCCCCAGATGTACGGGCGGCCCAGCGCCTGGCGGACCGCCGCGACGGCCACCGCCGCGCGTGCCGAGCCGGCCGGCAGATCGGCGATCGCCGGGACCGCGCCGTCGCTGCCGGAGCGCGAGGCCCGCTCGAAATCCGCCCGGTCGGCGTCGGGCAGCGCGTCCAGCAGCTGCTTGGCCCGGGCGAGCTTGTGCTCGACGGTCCGTTTGTGGTGGGTGGCGGCCGCCTGGTTGCGCTCCAGCTCGGCCAGCGCCCGGACGGCCTCCGCACGGGTCTGCGCGAGTTCGCGCTGCGTCTGCTGGAGCTCCCGCAGCTCGGTGGCCCGGTGCTCGGTCAGGCGGTCCAGCACGGCCGCCCGGTCGAGGTAGGTGTCCGGGTCGGAGGAGAGCAGCAGGGCCAGTGACGGGTCGAGGCCGCCGGAACGGTACTGCGCGCTCGCCACCGAACCGAGCGCCGTGCGCATCCGGTTGAGGTGTTCCTGGCCGCGGGCCGCCCGGTCCCTGGCCCGGTTCACCTCGCCGCGCAGCCGGTCGGCGTTCTCCTCGGACTCGTTGTACTGCTCGGTGGCCCGCTCGGCCTCGCCGTACAGCCGGTCGACCCGGGCCTTGGCGCTCCGGGATGTGTCCTGCGGGTCGGCGTTGGCCGTGGCCGCTCCGAGGGTGGCGGCCGCGGTCGCCGCCGCGGCCGACAGGACAGTGATCCGGGCGCCCCTGTTGAGGCCGGGCTG
This sequence comes from Streptomyces sp. NPDC057963, assembly GCF_042887155.1. Lineage (NCBI taxonomy): Bacteria > Bacillati > Actinomycetota > Actinomycetes > Kitasatosporales > Streptomycetaceae > Streptomyces > Streptomyces sp. NPDC057963. Next base: position 148,198 of record NZ_JBHVPX010000008.1, on the reverse strand, counting down.
TGTGGAACGGCGATGGGACACCACAGGACGCCGCACTCCCTTCCGCTGTACGCAGATCGCGCAGCCCCTGCCACCCGGGGCGGGCGGACCGACGACCGGGAGCTGCACAGCAGGCAGACAGTAGTCGGACGGTTACGGAGCGGCCACAGGCCGCGCCGGGCGGACGGCTGTCGCAAACATGAACGCCCCGCCGGTGACCTGTGGTCTCCGGCGGGGCGGACTGTCTGCGCGGGCGCGGGAATTCGCCCGTTCGGGCGTCGTCAGCCGACGCGCACGCCGAACTGGAAGCTGCCGATGGTGTTCATCGACTCGTAGCGGACGAACGCGCCCGGGTACGGGGCGTGCAGGATGGTGTTGTTGCCCGCGTAGAGGCCCACGTGCTCGGTGTTGTTGAAGAAGACCAGGTCGCCCGGCTTCAGCGCGCTGCGCCCGATATGGGCGCCGTCGTTGACCTGGGTGTACGTGACCCGGGAGATCTGGACGTTGGCCTGGGCGTAGGCCCACTGGGTCAGCCCGGAGCAGTCGAAGGATCCGGGGCCGGTGCCGCCCCTGCCGTACGGCTTGCCCTCCTGGGTGGCGGCGGCGTTCAGGGCGGCGGCGCCGCGGGCGGAGGCGGGGACCTCGTTGCCCAGGTCGACCCGGTCGCTCGCGGCGCGGCTGGCACGCTGCTCGTCGTTCCGCATCTTCGTACGCTCGGCCGCGGTCATCGTGTTGAGCAGGCGCTGCGCCTCGGACAGCTTGTCCTGGAGCTTCTTCTTCTTCGCGCCGAGCGTCTTGCGCACGTCCGCGAGGTCACCGAGCTTGTCCTGGGCCTCCTTGCGCTCCTGCGCGAGGACCCGCTGCTTCTCCTGGATCTTCCCCAGGGTCTCGGTCTGCTTGGCCGTCAACTGGTCGAGCGCCGAAGCCCTGTCGAGGAAGCTGTCGGGGTCCGAGTCGAGGAAGAGCTGCACCGACGGGTCGATGCCACCGGAGCGGTACTGGGCGGCGGCGAGCGAACCGAGGCCGTTGCGCAGGTTGTTGATCTCCTGCTGGCCGCGGGCCACCTTGTCCTGCAGCGCGCCGACTTCCTTCTCCAGCTTCTGCTGCTTCTCCTTGGCGCCGTAGTACTGCTCATTGGCCGCGCCGGCCTCGTGGTTGAGCTTCTCGACCTTCTCCTTGACCTCGCCCTTGGAGGGCTTCGGGTCGGCATGGGCCGCCTGCGCGGTCAGGGCCATGGCCGCGGCGGCGGTCGCGGTGAGCACGGTCACACGAGCGCGGCTCGGCTGCTTGGGACGACGGTGGGACGCCACGGAGGCGAGCTCCTTCTTCCTCGAGCCGCCTACCGGGCTGTGGGGGATTCGAATCCCCGGCTCCGTGCATGTCACGGACTCGGCGGTGCCTTCGCCGTCACCCCGAATGAGTGATCGACCGTGCGAAGGTTCGAGCCCTGACCCTAGTGACCAACTTGTGATCAGTTCAAATCCTCACAGGAAAAATCTCATCACAGGAGGTACTTCTTTACCCACATCGCACAGGGGGTAGCGACGACTTGACGATCCGTTCCCCGATTTCCACCGAGACCCGGCAAGTGTCGCTAGACGCGCGAAAGGCGCTTCAGGAGCAAGACGGACGCAACGGGCCTGGCGCCCGCCTTCGCCACTCCGTCGGCGACTTCGCGGTCGGTGGAGACCACCACGACCGGCCGGCCCGGCGGTTCGGCCCGCGCCAGCTGGCGGATGAGTTCATCGGCGGTCACACCGGGCTTGCTGAACAGCACCCGGACCCCGCGCGGCGGCGCGAGCAGCACCGGAGCGGCCAGCTCGGCCCCGTCGAAGACACAGGTCATCTCCGCGCCGGTCTGCGCCGCGAGGACCGCGAGACCGCCCAGCAGCCGCAACCGCTGCTTCTCCAGCGGCAGCTGCGGATAGCCGGTCTTGGTGACGTTGTAGCCGTCCACGATCAGATGCGCCTGCGGCAGCGCGAGCAACTGGTCGAGCAGGGCCGGATCCGTCTCCGAAAGGGCCCTGGCCGCAATGTCCTTGGGCGACATCCTGCCCGGCTCGACCGCGTCGGCACTGTCCGCGGGGCGCATCGACGACGGCGGCAGAGCCAGTTCGCGACGGAGCCCGCGGGCCGCGTCGAGCACCGTGTCCAGCAGCAGCCGCAGCCGCATGTCCTCGACCGACCGGCCTTCCCTGGCGGCCCTGCGGCCCGCCTCGACGGCCGCCTCGGCCTCACCGAGCCGCGCCTTGAGCCGACGGGTCTCGCTCTCGGCGGCGGAGACCTGGGCGGCGGCCTCGGACCGCACCGTGTCGGCCTCGGCCCGGCTGCGGCGCAGTGCGGCCTCACCGCGCTTGACCTCGTTGACGGCGCTGCGCAGTTTGCGCTGAAGGGAGTCGGCCTCCTTGCGGACCGTGTCCAGCTCGGCGCGGAGCCGCTCGGTCTCGCTCTTCGTGTGGGAGCGGGACTGGGCGAGCTCCTCGCGCAGCCGTTCCAGCTCGCGGCGGCTCTCCTCGTCGGCGCGCTCGGCGTCGGCCCGCTGGGCCTCCTCGCCGGCCGCGGCGACCAGCTTCACCCAGTCGGCCGGGCGCAGCACATAGGCGGCCGCGGCCACATCGACGGGATCGGCAGCGGCAGGCGGCGAACCGGCCTCCAGCGCGGCGGCCAGCTCCGGCTGCCCCTCCTTGAGCCGTTCACCGATCCGCTGCCGGAACAGTGCGTCGCTCTCCAGGGCGGCCGCCATCGCGTTCCCGGCGAACTTGGCGCGCCGGGTCGGGGTGAAGCGGGCGTACTGTCTCAGCTGGGCCGGGAGTTCGGTGAGCGTGAGGCCGCCGAACGCGTCCGAGACCAGCGCGACGACCCGCCGCCGCACGGCTTCGGGCAGCGGGCGGTCGAGCGCCTCGACGGCGTCGCCGGCCGCCTCGGCCGACTCTGCGCCGCTAGCGGGCTGCTCCACCATCCGTCACCCCAAATTGTCTGTCCGCGCGGCTCCGTCAGGAGTCGGCACCCGGCCTGGCCACCAGTTCGATCTGATCCACCGCGTTGCACCAACGGCAGCGCACCGACTCGATGGTCTCACTGACCACCTCGCGTTCCTCGACGGTGGACTCCCCGGCCAGGTCGAGATGGACGTACTCGACGACCTTGGAGGAGCGCGTCACGTCGAAACGCGTGAGGTTTCCGCAGAGCGTGCAGCGCCAGCGGGTCCCGTCGGTCGGCTGGGGAACCGTCGTCATCGTGCGTCCTCTTTCGTCGAGCCTCGTGCTGCCTGCTTCAAGGATCTCGCGGTGCGCCGTCGAACTGCGGATGTCCTGCGGTTACCCTACGGCCTCGGTGCGTCCCCCCGACACGGCGAGGCGGTCTGTCCCGTTCCCTCCGCTTGCGTCATGCTCTGTTCATGATCGATCGGCGTGCTGCGGCCGGCAGGCTGACCAGGGGGCTGCTACGGACGGTCACCTCGGGCGGCCCCCTGGTGACCCATGCCCTGATCGCCCTGTGCTGTCTGGTGTTCCTGATCAGCCCGCTCTCCGGGCTCAATCCGCCCTCCGGCACCGCCGACGCCCTGCTCGCCGCCCAGGCGGGGTACTTCGAACGCTGGGGGGTGATCCCGAGCGAACTGTGGGACGGCTCCGCACGCGCCCTGCTCACCCCGCTCACCGCCCTCTTCGTGCACGGCAGCTGGCTGCATCTGCTCGGCAACATGCTCTTCCTGTACGTGTTCGGGGCGATGGCCGAGGAGCGCATGGGGCGTATCGAGTTCACCTTCTTCTACGTCGCCTGCGGCTATCTCGCCCTGGTCGCCTACGCCGCCGCGCACGCCACGTCCGACCAGACCCTCGTCGGCGCGTCGGGGGCGATCTCGGCGGTGCTCGGGGCGTTCCTCTACCTGTTCCCCAGGGCCCGGGTCACCAGTCTGTTCCCGTTCCTCTTCTTCCTGCCGCTGCGCTTCCCCGCCTGGATCGTGCTGATCTTCTGGTTCGTCCTGCAGTGGCTGGCGGTCCGGGGCGCGGGCAGCGGAGGGCCCGGCGTGGCCTATCTGGCCCATGTGGTCGGCTTCGCCCTCGGCTTCCTCTACGCCTGGGGACGCTACCGGCGTGCGGATAGAGTGAAGTCACCAGCCGCGGCCACCGAGGGAGAAAACCAGCCGTGATCACCGCGATCGTGCTCATCAAAACCAGCGTGGACCGGATTCCCGAGATCGCCGAGGCCATCGCCGCGCTGGACAGCGTCAGCGAGGTCTTCTCGGTCACCGGTACGTACGACCTGATCGCCATGGTCCGGGTGGCCAAGCACGACGACCTGGCGGACGTCATCCCCGGCCGGATCAGCAAGATCCCCGGCGTCGCCGCCACCGACACGCATGTGGCCTTCCGTACGTACTCGCAGCATGACCTGGAGGCCGCCTTCGCCATCGGCCTCGACGCGTAGGTACGCCGCTCACCGCGGCGTGACACTTCGGCGGGGGACGGGCAGCCGAGCCCGTCCCCCGCCGAAGTGCTGTGCGGCCGTCAGAGCTGCGCCGTGCCCCGGTCCGGGACGCAGCGGCCGCCCTCGGTGCGGTACTTCCACTGGGCGCCCTCGCTCACCAGTTCCCTGACGGCGCGGACGAAGCGCTCGATGTGCTCGTCCGGCGTACCGGCCCCGAAGCTCACCCGGATCGCGTTCAGCGAGCGTTCCCCCGGCTCGGCCTCCGGCGCGCCGCACTCACCGACCTCCTGCGGGTCGCTGCCCAGCAGGGTGCGGACCAGCGGGTGGGCGCAGAACAGTCCGTCGCGGACTCCGATGCCGTACTCGGCGGAGAGTGCGGCGGCGAAGTGCGAGCTGTTCCAGCCCTCCACGACGAAGGAGATGACGCCGACCCTCGGGGCGTCGTCGCCGAACAGCGAGAGCACCTTGACCTCGGAGACGTCGGCGAGTCCGGCCCGGACGGCGGCGACGAGGTGCTGCTCCCGGGCGACCAACTGGTCGAAGCCCGCCTCGGTGAGTGCCTTGCAGGCGGAGGCGATGGAGTACACGCCGATGACGTTGGGGGAACCGGCCTCGTGGCGGGCGGCGGTGGAGTGCCACTCGACGTCCACGCCGCCGTCGGCGCGGCGGGCGACCTTGCGCGAGGCGCCGCCGCCGGCCAGGTACGGCTCGGCGTCCTGCAGCCAGTCGGCCCGGCCCGCGAGCACCCCCGAGCCGAACGGCGCGTACAGCTTGTGCCCGGAGAACGCGACCCAGTCGACGTCCAGCTCCGCGATGTCGACGGGGTGGTGCGGGGCCAGCTGCGCCGCGTCCAGCACGATCCGGGCACCGTGCGCGTGCGCGGCGGCGGCCAGCTCCTTCACCGGCCACAGCTCGCCGGTGACGTTGGAGGCGCCGGTGACGCAGACCAGCGCGGGGCCGTAGGGGTCGCGGTCGGCGAGGGCCCGCTCCAGCGTCTCGACGGCCTGGGCGGGGGTGCGCGGGGCGTTCAGGTAGGTCACCCGGGCGTCGCGCCACGGCAGCAGCGAGGCGTGGTGCTCGGTCTCGTACACGAAGACCTGGCAGTCGGCCGGGACGACCGCGGCCAGCAGGTTGAGGGAGTCGGTGGTCGAGCGGGTGAAGATCACCTGGTCGTCCGCGCGGCAGCCGAGGAACTCGGCGACGGTCGCGCGGCTGTTCTCGAAGAGGTCCGTGGAGAGCTGCGAGAGGTACCCGGCGCCGCGGTGGACGCTGCCGTAGTACGGGGCGTACGCGGCGATGTCGTCCCAGACGCGCTGCAGGGCGGGGGCGCTGGCGGCGTAGTCGAGAGCGGCGTACGCGACCTCGCCGCCCGTGACCAGCGGAACCGTTACATCCTTGCCCAGAACCGACAGAGGGGCACAAAGCGACTGATCGGCGGCAGCGGTGAAGACAGACATGGCGAACTCCCGTAACAGGCAGGCGAATTGCGTGCGCCGGCGGATACGCGGCAGCGCAGCGGAAAGAGAAAAAGGGTGTGCGGAGGAGGGCCGGGAAGCCCTATCGCATTCGCTTGCTCACAAGAGACTCCCTAGGGACCAGGACCCCGGGGGCTGGCATTCACAGATGCCGAGGGGCCCGCGCTTGCCGCAGACCTCGCTGCCTACGGCCTGGTCTTCACCCGGGGCACCCCGCCACGGACGGAGGGTTGCCGGACAGCGGGCCGGGGCCGTAGTCGCTGTCACTCATGACCTGCTCAGCATCTTGCCATACGTACGTCGACGCGCAAGGCGCGGTCCAGGATCCGGACCGCGCCCTGCGTCACATTCCGTCCGCTCAGGCGTTGCTGACCGCCACCCAGCGCTCCAGCACCTGCCGGGCCGCCCCCGAGTCGATGGACTCGGCGGCCTTCGCGATCCCGGCGGCCAGCTGCTCGTTCAGCGTGCCGTCCGTCGGGTCCAGGGCCACCAGCGCCGCCGCCGAGTTGAGCAGCACGGCCTCCCGTACGGGCCCCTGCTCGCCCGCCAGCAACCGGCGGGCCACATCCGCGTTGTACGAGGCGTCGGCGCCGCGCAGCGCCTGTGCCGGCACCAGCTCCAGACCGACGTCGCGCGGGTCGAACGCCTCCTCGCTCACCGCTCCGTCCCGGACCACCCAGACGCGCGAGGTAGCGGTCGTCGCCAGCTCGTCCAGGCCGTCGTCGCCGCGGAAGACCAGCGCCGAATTGCCGCGCTCGGCGAGGACACCGGCGACGATGGGCGCCATCCGCAGATCGGCGACGCCGATCGCCTGGGAGCGGACGTTGGCCGGGTTGGTGAGCGGCCCGAGGATGTTGAACGTCGTCGGGGCGCCGAGCTCCTTGCGGGCCCTGGAGACGTACCGCAGGGCGGGATGGAACTTCACCGCGAAGCAGAAGGTGATCCCCGCCTCCTCGGCGACCTCGACGACCCGCTGCGCGCTGAGCTCCAGATTGACGCCGAGCTTCTCCAGCACGTCGGAGGAACCGCTCGCCGAGGAGGAGGCGCGGTTGCCGTGCTTGACGACCTTGGCGCCGGTACCCGCGACGACGATCGCGGACATCGTGGAGATGTTGACCGTCTTGGCGAGATCGCCGCCGGTGCCGACGATGTCGACCGTGCGACCGGGCACGTGGATGGTGTGGGCGTGCTCGTACATCGCGCGCACCAGGCCCGACACCTCGTCGACCGTCTCGCCCTTGGCACGCAGGGCCACCGCGAAACCGGCGATCTGCACATCGGTCGCCTCACCGGCCATGATGCGGTCCATCGCCCACGCGGTGTCGTCCGCGTTCAGGTCCTCGCCGCGCAGCAGTGGATTCAGCACGCCGGGCCAGGAACGGTCCGCCACGCTGTCGCCGCCGACCGGGGTCACAACGTTCATGGTCCACTCCTGGGGGTCCACAGCCGATAAAAGGGGATGTCCCCACCCTATCGAGCGCCGGGGACAGCGAAGAGCCCCGTCCATCGGATGGACGGGGCTCCTGCTGTGGCGATCAGTTCAGGCGATCAGTGGTGACCGTGGCCGCTGGTGATCTCCTTGTACTCCTCGGTGGTGGGCTTGGCGATCTGGTTGTCCTCGCCGAAGTAGCCCTTGCTGAGCTTGGCGCGCAGCTTCTGCAGGGCGGAGACCTTGCGCTCGACACCGTTCTCGTCGACCGTCGGGCCGATCTCGACCGGCTGGTACTGCTCGTGCGCGGTGAGCGTGTGCAGCTGCTCCGGACCGAGCGGCTCGTGGATCTCGACGAACTCACCGTGCGGCAGGCGCTTGATGATGCCGGACTCGCGCCCGTGCAGCACCTTCTCCTTGTCGCGGCGCTGGAGGCCGAGGCAGATCCGGCGAGTGATGACGAACGCGAGGACCGGGCCGACGAAGATGAAGATCCGGACGAACCAGGAGATGGCGTTCAGCGACAGGTGGAAGTGCGTGGCCCACAGGTCGTTGCCACCGCCGATGAAGACGATGACGTACTCGGTGATCCAGGCGACGCCGAAGGCCGTCCGGGTCGGGGCGTTGCGCGGGCGGTCCAGGATGTGGTGCTCGCGCTTGTCCCCGGTGATCCAGGACTCGACGAACGGGTAGACCGCGATGATCGCGAGCACCAGTCCGAAGGCCATCAGCGGGATGAACACGCCCAGGACCAGCGTGTGGCCCCAGAGGTTGATCTCCCAGCCCGGCATCACTCGGATCAGACCCTCGGCGAAGCCCATGTACCAGTCGGGCTGGGCGCCGGTGGACACCTGGTCCGGGCGGTACGGGCCGATCGCCCAGATCGGGTTGATCGAGGCGATGGCCGCGATGACGGCGATGATGCCGAAGACCAGGAAGAAGAACCCGCCGGCCTTCGCCATGTACACCGGCAGCAGCGGCATGCCGACGACGTTCTTGTTGCTGCGGCCGGGACCCGCGAACTGCGTGTGCTTGTGGTAGAAGACCAGGATCAGGTGCGCCACCAGCAGACCGAGCATGATGCCCGGCAGCAGCAGGATGTGGATCGAGTAGAACCGGGCGACGAAGTCGTGGCCGGGGAACTCTCCGCCGAACAGGAACATCGAGATGTACGTGCCGACGATCGGCATCGACAGGATCGCGCCCTGGGTGAAGCGGACACCCGTACCGGAGAGCAGGTCGTCCGGGAGCGAGTAGCCGGTGAAGCCGGTGAACATGCCCAGCACGAACAGCAGGAAGCCGAAGAGCCAGTTGATCTCGCGCGGCTTGCGGAACGCACCCGTGAAGAAGACGCGCATCATGTGCACGAACATGCCGGCCAGGAAGATCAGCGCGGCCCAGTGGTGGATCTGGCGAACCAGCAGACCACCGCGGACGTCGAAGCTGATGTCCAGCGTCGAGGCGTAGGCCTCGGACATCCGGATGCCCTGCATCGGCTCGTACGAGCCGTGGTACACGACCTCGTTCATGCTCGGGTGGAAGAACAGCGTCAGGTACACACCCGTGAGGATGATGATGACGAAGCTGTAGAGGGCGATCTCACCGAGCATGAAGGACCAGTGGTCCGGGAAGATCTTGCGCATGTTGGCCTTGGCCAGGGAGTAGATCCCGAGCCGGCCGTCCGCCCAGTCGGCCACCCGCTCACCGGCGGGCGCCTTGCGCTGTGTGTCGGTCGCAGTACTCATCCGCGCTCCCAGAATGCAGGACCGACGGGCTCATCGAAGTCACCGAGCGCCTCGAGGTTGCCCTCGCTGTTCACGCCGATCCGCAGCTGCGGAAGGGCGTGACCGGCCGGACCGAAGATGACGCGGGCGCCGTCGGAGAGGTCGAAGGTGGACTGGTGGCACGGGCAGAGCACGTGGTGCGTCTGCTGCTCGTACAGGCTGATCGGGCAGCCGACGTGAGTGCAGATCTTGGAGAAGGCCACGATGCCCTCGTGGGCCCACTCGCGCTCGCGCTTGTCCTTGATGTTCTCCGGCTGGATACGGATGATCATCAGTGCGGCCTTGGCGATCTGGTTCTGGAAGTCCTCCGCGTCCTCCGACAGCCCCTCGGGCATGGCGAAGGTCAGCGAACCGACGGCGACGTCCTCGGGACGCAGCGGCTCCATCGTGTTCATGTTGATGAGCTGCTTGCCCTTGGCCCACAGGGTGTTGCGGAGCTTCTTCTCCGGCAGCGGACCGAGGTCGCGCAGCAGCACCACACCGGAGAGCGGCACCAGGGCCAGCGCGCCGAACATGGTGTTGCGGATCAGCTTGCGCCGGCCGAGCGCGGACTCCTCGGCACCGGCCGCGAAGTCCGCGAGGACCTTCGCCTTGACCTCGGGCGTGGCCTCGATGGCGTGCCGGTCGTCGGCGACCTCCACGTCGGACATCAGGGTGCGTGCCCAGTGGACGGCACCGGCGCCGATCGCGAAGAGGGCCACACCCAGGGTCAGCCCCAGGGAGAAGTTGAGCGCGCTCACATGGCCGAAGGGCCAGATGTACACGATCTTGTCGACCGGGAAGACGACGTACGAGGCGATGAAGCCCACCGTCGCCAGCATGGACACGGTGAACATGAGCGCGACGGTGCGCTCGGAGCGCTTCGCGGCACGTTCGTCGATGTCCTGGATGCGCGGCTTGTGAGCCGGCAGCCCGGGGTCGGCGAACGGGTCGTCCGCAACCTTTACCGCGCCGTGCGCGGGGTCCTGCTCAGCGGGCAGGTTCTCGTCTGGAATCTCTTGGCTACTCATGACTTCTTGGCCTTAGCGGTGTGGGCCGCGACCCAAATGGCAAGTGCGATCAGTGCGCCGAGCCCGAAGATCCAGGCGAACAAGCCTTCGCTGACCGGCCCCAGGCCACCCAGCTTGAGACCACCCGGGTTCTCCGACTGGGCGCTGTTCACGGTCTTGATGTACGCGATGATGTCCCGCTTCTGCTGCTCGGGCATCGTCGTGTCCGGGAAGGACGGCATGCTCTGCGGGCCGGTCTGCATGGCCTCGTAGACGTGCTTCGGGTCCACGCCTTCGAGGCTGGGCGCGTACTTGCCGTTCGTCAGCGCGCCCCCCTCACCGGTGAAGTTGTGACACTGAGCGCAGTTGGTACGGAACAGGTCGCCACCCTTGGCGATGTCCGCGCCTTCAGGGCTGACCTGGCTCTTGGTCGGAACAATCGGACCGGCGCCCAGCGAGGCGACGTACGCCGCGAGCTGGTCGATCTCGGCCTGGCTGTAGATGACCTTCTTCTTCGGTACCTGGGCGCCCGGCTGCTGCGCCGGCATACGGCCCGTACCGACCTGGAAGTCCACGGCGGCGGAGCCCACGCCGACCAGGCTCGGCCCGTCGGTGGTGCCCTGACCGCCGGTTCCGTGGCAGCTGGCGCAACCGACGGAGTACAGCTTCTTGCCCTCGTCGATGGCGAGGGACTGGGCGGTTTCGTCGGCCTGCGCCTTACTCACGGGCGCAAACGCGGCGTACAGCCCCCCAGTGGCCGCCAGCGCGAGGAGTAGTACGACGACCGCCGCCAACGGATGGCGTCGTCGTGCGGAGAGCTTTTTCACGGATTACCCCGGTGTCAGGATCTTCTGCGTCGATGCTGGATGTGGTTCGGGTTCGAGCCCGGTTACTTGATCATGTAGATCGTGGCGAAGAGGCCGATCCACACGACATCGACGAAGTGCCAGTAATAGGACACGACGATGGCTGCGGTCGCCTGTTCGTGGGTGAACCTCTTGGCTGCGTATGTCCTGCCCAGAACGAGCAGGAAGGCGATGAGACCGCCTGTCACGTGCAGCCCGTGGAAGCCGGTCGTCAGGTAGAACACCGAGCCGTACGGGTCGGAGGACAGCGAGAGGCCGTCCTTCTTCACCAGCTCGGTGTACTCGAAGACCTGGCCTCCGATGAAGATCGCACCCATCACGAAAGTGATCGTGAACCAGGTACGGAGCTTCTTCACGTCGCCCCGCTCCGCGGCGAAGACGCCGAGCTGGCAGGTGAGTGAGGAGAGCACCAGGATCGTGGTGTTCGTCGCCGAGAACGGGAAGTTCAGGGCCGAAGCCATTTCCTTCCAGTGGTCGGGTCCCATCACCGATCGCAGGGTGAAGTACATCGCGAAGAGGGCCGCGAAGAACATCAGCTCGGAACTCAACCAGATGATGGTTCCGACGCTGGTGAGGTTCGGTCGATTGACCGACGGGTGCGCGTGCCCGGTTTCTACTGTCGTTGCTGTCGCCACGACCGACATTATGTCGGTCCCTTATCCCGCCCTCACTCCGGGGGGTGCCGTTCGGTGTGTCAACAGGGTGTGCCCTCCCCGAACGGCCCATGAATCCCCTGTCCCGAGCGGTGCTGACAGGCCATCCGGCAGAGTACGATCCGCGCATCGGTTCATGCCCGGAAAGCCCCGAAGACACAGATGTCACGGAGGAACAATGCAGCCGACCGCCACGGTCCTGGTCTACAGCGACGACGCCAACATCCGTGAGCAGGTGAGGCTGGCAGCCGGGCGCAGGCCCGCGGCCGACGTACCACCGGTGGAGTTCCTGGAGTGCGCCACGCTGCCCGCCGTCCTGGACGCGCTGGACAACGGAGGCATCGACGTCTGCGTCCTGGACGGCGAGACGGCTCCCGCGGGCGGCATGGGCGTCTGCAGGCAGATCAAGGACGAGATCTTCCACTGCCCGCCCGTGCTGCTGCTGATGGGACGCCCCCAGGACGCCTGGCTGGCCACCTGGAGCCGCGCGGACGCCGCGGTGACCCTGCCGGTCGAACCGGTCGAGTTCGCGGACGCCCTGGCGTCCCTGCTGCGCAGCAGGGACTGCGTGGACGCCTGAGGACCGCCGCGCCCCTGTCCGCGGTCCCGCGTGCGGTCCCGCCGGGGAGGCGCGCACCCCCCGGGCCGGTCAGACCTCGGGGCGCAGCCGCGCCGCCTGGATCGTGTCCGAGCGGTCCGGGGTGGCGTTCTTCTGCAGCGCACTGCCCTGCTGCCATTTCGCCCAGGACAGGTTCCAGTCGCCGAAGCCGTTGTCGAACGGCGTCATCGTCTCGCCCTGGCTGCCGACGACCTGGACGACGTCGCCCGTGCGCACGGTGTTGAAGAACCACTCGGCGAGGCTGGTGCTCATGCCCGTACAGCCGTGGCTGACGTTCGCGTACCCCTGCGAACCGGTGGACCAGGGGGCCGCGTGCACGTACTCGCCGCTCCAGGTGACGCGGGTCGCGTAGTAGACCAGCAGGTCGTACGAGTCGTCCGAGTTCTCCGAGATGCCGATCGTCTCTCCGCGCATGCGTACGGAGTACTCCTTGCTCAGCACGACCTTGACGCCGTTTCGAGTGGAGAAGCCGGGTTTGCCGGTGGTCACCGGAATGGTGTTGATCACTTTCCCGTTGCGCTTGACGGTCATCGTGTGCGCGGCGGCGTCCGTGATGGCCTCGACGCGGTCGCCCGTGGTCAGCTTCAGCGCCTTCGACGGGGCTCCGTAGAGGGTGTCGGTGACCTTGATGCCGGCCAGGCCGCTGGTCACGTCGATGGTGGCCTTGGCGGGCCAGTACTCCTTGGGCCGGTAGTGCAGGATCTTGTCGTCGACCCAGTACCAGGAGCCGGTCACGGCGGGCTTGGAGCGGACCCGCAGGGCACGCTCCACGACGGCCCTGGACGCCTTGTCCTTGACCGGGGCACTGAGTTCCGCCGTGATGGGCTGCCCGACGCCGTAGGTGCCCGCCTGAGGGCCGAAGGTGACCTTCAGGAGCTTCTTGGCCCGGGCGGTGGCGGTCTCGAAGGAGAGCGTGCGGCTGCCCGGGTCGCCGTCGTCGTCCTCCATGCTGACCCGGACGGTGTAGTGGGTGCCGGCGGCGAGCGGTGAGGTGGAGCGCCAGCGCCTCCCGTCGGCGTCGAGCTCGCCGGCCACGTGGCGGCCGGTCGCGTCCACGGCCGACACGTCCGTGATCCGCCCGTCGTCGTCGACGGTGACTTCGAGCGGCTTCTCGGAGTCGGCCTTCTCGTCGCCCGCGGGGATGTTGGAGGAGATCTCGTCCACCGCGTCGTACGGTTTCGCCGCGAGCGGGTGGCCGCCCGACCCCCCGCAGGCGGTCACACCAGCGACCAGGGTCACGACCAGCAGGATGCTGCTCACTACGGGGCGGAAGCGCGGCGTGTGGTCCATGAACACACGTTATGGAGATTCATCCCTATTAGCGCGCAATGTGACTGCGAACGGGGGGCCCGTACTTCTTTTGGTGGAGAAGTACGGGCCCCCCGTCAGGTGGAGCGGTGACGCGAGGTCACTGGGTGCGGTTCTCACCGCGGTAGTACTCGAAGACCCAGCCGAACAGGCCGATCAGGATCATCGGGGCCGAGAAGTAGAGCAGCCACCAGCCGAAGACGATGCCCAGGAAGGCGAGGGCACCGCCGACGGCCAGCGAGAGCGGCTGCCAGCTGTGCGGGGAGAAGAACCCCACCTCGCCGGCCTCGTCCGCGACATCGGCCTCTTTGTTGTCCTGAGCCATGGCGTCGACCCGCTGCGCCGTGAAGGCCAGGTAGAAGCCGATCATGACGCTCAGGCCGAAGGCCAGGACGAGCGCGGTGGTACCGGCCGGCTCCTTCGACCACACGCCGTACGTGACGGCCATGGCGAGGATGAAGACGCTCAGCCAGAGGAACATCTTGCCCTGGATCTTCACTTGCCGGCCTCCTTGCCACCAGCGAGGGCCTTGTCACCCTCGGAGGGGTGCTCCAGCAGTTCGAGCGCCGCGATCTCCGGGTGGTGCAGGTCGAACGCCGGGGATTCGGAACGGATCCGCGGCAGGGTGAGGAAGTTGTGCCGCGGCGGCGGGCAGGAGGTCGCCCACTCCAGCGAACGGCCGTAGCCCCACGGGTCGTCGACCTCGACCTTCTTGCCGTACTTGGCGGTCTTCCACACGTTGTAGAAGAACGGCAGCATCGACAGGCCGAGCAGGAACGAGGAGATCGTCGAGATCGTGTTCAGCGCGGTGAAGCCGTCCGCGGCGAGGTAGTCCGCGTAACGACGCGGCATGCCCTCGGCACCCAGCCAGTGCTGCACCAGGAACGTGCCGTGGAAGCCCACGAACAGCGTCCAGAACGTGATCTTGCCGAGCCGCTCGTCCAGCATCTTCCCGGTGAACTTCGGCCACCAGAAGTGGAATCCGGAGAACATCGCGAAGACCACGGTGCCGAAGATGACGTAGTGGAAGTGCGCGACGACGAAGTACGAGTCCGAGACGTGGAAGTCCATCGGGGGCGACGCCAGGATCACACCGGTCAGACCACCGAAGGTGAAGGTGATCAGGAAGCCGACGGCCCAGAGCATCGGTGTCTCGAAGGACAGCGATCCCTTCCACATCGTGCCGATCCAGTTGAAGAACTTCACACCGGTCGGTACCGCGATGAGGAATGTCATGAACGAGAAGAACGGCAGCAGCACACCGCCGGTGACGTACATGTGGTGCGCCCACACGGTCACGGAGAGGCCCGCGATCGCGATCGTCGCGCTGATCAGGCCGATGTAGCCGAACATCGGCTTGCGGCTGAACACCGGGATCACTTCGGAAATGATTCCGAAGAATGGCAGGGCGATGATGTACACCTCTGGATGGCCGAAGAACCAGAAGAGGTGTTGCCAGAGCAATGCGCCGCCATTGGCCGCATCGAATACATGCGCACCGAATTTGCGGTCCGCCTCCAGCGCGAAGAGCGCGGCGGCGAGAACCGGGAAGGCCAGCAGGACCAGCACACCGGTCAGCAGGACGTTCCAGACGAAGATCGGCATGCGGAACATCGTCATGCCAGGGGCACGCATGCAGATGATCGTGGTGATGAAGTTGACCGAGCCGAGGATCGTGCCGAAGCCGGAGAAGGCCAGACCCATGATCCACATGTCGGCGCCGACACCCGGCGAACGGACCGCGTCCGAGAGCGGGGAGTAGGCGAACCAGCCGAAGTCCGCCGCACCCTGCGGGGTGAGGAAGCCGGCCACCGCGATGATCGAGCCGAAGAGGTACAGCCAGTACGCGAACATGTTCAGCCGCGGGAACGCCACATCGGGCGCACCGATCTGCAACGGCATGATCCAGTTCGCGAATCCGGCGAACAGCGGCGTCGCGAACATCAGCAGCATGATCGTGCCGTGCATCGTGAACGCCTGGTTGAACTGCTCGTTCGACATGATCTGCGTGCCGGGACGGGCCAGTTCGGCGCGCATGAAGAGCGCCATCAGACCGCCGATGCAGAAGAACGCGAACGATGTGACCAGGTACATCGTGCCGATCGTCTTGTGGTCAGTGGTGGTCAGCCACTTGATGACGACGTTTCCCGGCTGCTTGCGCCGGACCGGCAGCTCGTCCTCGTACGAGTCGTCTGCTGCCGCGGCACCCTGAGGTTCGTTGAGGATGCTCACAGTTTGTTCGTCTCCGCATTCCTGGCCGGGTCAGTCTGCTCGATGCCGGCCGGCACGTAGCCCGTCTGGCCCTTCTTCGCCAGCTCCTTGAGGTGCGCCTGGTAGCGCTCCGGGGAGACGACCTTGACGTTGAAGAGCATCCGGGAGTGGTCGACGCCGCAGAGCTCGGCGCACTTGCCCATGAAGGTGCCCTCCTGGTTGGGAGTCACCTCGAAGGCGTTGGTGTGGCCCGGAATGACGTCCTGCTTCATGAGGAACGGCACCACCCAGAAGGAGTGGATGACGTCACGCGAAGTCAGGACGAAGCGGACCTTCTCGCCCTTCGGCAGCCACAGGGTCGGACCCGGGTGGCCGTTCTGCGGGTTCCGCGTTCCCGGGATGCCGTAGTCGTAGACGCCCTCGGCACCCTTGGGGAAGTCCTTGCGGAACCGGTCCGGGATGGCGTCCAGTTCCTTGGGGATCTTGTTGCCCGTGGCGGTCGAGCCGTCCACGTTCTCGATGTAGTTGAATCCCCAGCTCCACTGGTAGCCGACCACGTTGACCGTGTGGGCGGGCTTCGGGGAGAGCGTGAGGAGCTTCGATTCATCGCGCGCGGTGAAGTAGAACAACACCGAGACGATGATCAGAGGGACCACGGTGTACAGCGCCTCGATGGGCATGTTGTACCTGGTCTGCGGAGGAACCTCGACCTTGGTGCGACTGCGCCGGTGGAAGATGACGCTCCACAGGATCAGACCCCAGACCAGCACACCCGTGGCGAGCGCTGCCGCCCACGAGCCCTGCCAGAGGGAAAGGATCCTAGGTGCCTCTTCCGTTACCGGCGTGGGCATACCAAGGCGGGGGAAGTCCTTGTATGTGCAACCGGTTGCGGTCGCCAGGATCAGGCCCGCAGTCAGCACCTGCGGCAGCTTCCGCCGCATCGGGCGCCGCGACGAGCGGTCGGAGCCGTTGGGACTCACGTAGCGCCTTCCCGAGAGTCTCGCCCGCGCGGTCGGCGCGGCCGTCTTTCTGGTCGGTCGCCGCCCTGACGCGGGCAGGGGTTTGGATGTTTATGCGGACCAAACCCTACTGGACGCCATTTGGGGTCGCGCGGGGAGGGTGCCCAACGCGCCGCCCGAGTCCCCGAAGGGGTGGAATACGGGCCTCCGGCCGCCATCTGACGCCCCCTCTCCCGGCCGTCCGGGCGGCCCCTCCCCGGGCCCGGCCCCGGCGCGGGCTAGCGTGGCGGCGTGCCCTACTTCGACGCCGCTTCCTCCGCCCCCCTCCACCCCGTCGCCCGCCAGGCGCTGCTTGCCGCGCTGGACGAGGGGTGGGCCGACCCGGCCAGGCTCTACCGCGAGGGGCGGCGGGCCCGGCTGCTGCTCGACGCGGCCCGGGAGGCCGCCGCGGAGGCCGTGGGGTGCCGTCCGGACGAGCTCACGTTCACTCCTTCGGGGACCCTGGCGGTGCACTCCGGGATGTCCGGAGCGCTTGCGGGGCGTCGGCGTGTCGGCCGCCATCTGGTCGTCTCCTCGGTCGAGCACTCGTCGGTGCTCCATTCGGCCGCCGCCCATGAGGCGGGGGGCGGATCGGTCTCCGAGGTCGCGGTCGACCGGTCGGGGGCGGTGAGCGCGGCGGCCTACGCGGACGCGCTGTGCGAGGACACCGCACTGGCCTGTCTGCAGTCGGCCAATCACGAGGTCGGCACCGAGCAGCCGGTGGGCGAGGTGGCGGAGGTCTGCCGGGCGGCGGGGGTGCCGCTGCTGGTGGACGCCGCGCAGTCGCTGGGCTGGGGGCGGGTGCCGGACGGCTGGTCGCTGCTGGCGGCCAGCGCGCACAAGTGGGGCGGGCCCTCGGGGGTCGGGCTGCTGGCGGTGCGCAAGGGGGTGCGGTTCGCGGCTCAAGGACCGGCCGGCGAACGGGAGTCCGGTCGGGCCGCGGGGTTCGAGAACCTTCCGGCGATCGTGGCCGCGGCGGCGTCGCTGCGGGCGGTGCGGACGGAGGCGGTGGCCGAATCCGTACGGCTGCGGGCCCTGGTGGACCGCATCAGGGCCCGGATGCCGCAGTTGGTGCCCGATGTGGAGGTGGTCGGCGATCCGGTGCGGCGGCTGCCGCATCTGGTGACCTTCTCCTGTCTCTATGTCGACGGAGAGACACTGCTCCACGAGCTGGACCGGGCCGGTTTCTCCGTGTCGTCCGGCTCCTCCTGCACCAGCAGCACGCTGATTCCGAGCCATGTGCTCAAGGCGATGGGGGTGCTGTCGGAGGGGAACGTACGGGTGTCGCTGCCGTCCGGCACGGCGGACGAGGACGTCGACCGCTTCCTGGACGTGCTGCCCCGGGTGGTGGCGGAGGTGCGGGAGAGGCTGGGAGCACCCGTTTCGGCTCCCCCCTCCCCCGCCGCGGCACCGTCCCTGGTGGTCGATGCCCTCGGGAGGCGGTGCCCGATCCCCGTGATCGAGCTCGCAAAGGTGATCGGGGAGGTACCGCTGGGCGGGACGGTGACCGTGCTCTCCGACGACGAGGCGGCGCACCTGGACATCCCCGCCTGGTGCGTGATGCGCGAGCAGGAGTACGTGGGCGAGGAGCCGGCGGACCGCGGCTCGGCCCATGTGGTCCGCCGGCTCACCTGAGGTTCTCCGGGGTCAGCCCAGGTGCGTGTGGACCTCGGCGGCGGCCGCGTGGCCGTACGCCTTGGTGAAGCGGTCCATGAAGTGGGCGCGGCGCAGGGTGTACTCCTGGGTGCCGACGGTCTCGATGACCAGGGTGGCGAGCATGCAGCCGACCTGGGCGGCGCGCTCCAGGCCGACGCCCCAGGCGAGACCGGAGAGGAAACCGGCGCGGAAGGCGTCGCCGACACCGGTCGGGTCGGCCTTGATCTCCTCCTCCGGGCAGCCGACCTCGATGGCCTCGTGGCCGGCCCGCTCGATCCGGACACCGCGGGCGCCGAGCGTGGTGACCCGGTGGCCGACCTTGGCCAGGATCTGCTCGTCGCTCCAGCCGGTCTTGGCCTCGATGAGCCCCTTCTCGTACTCGTTGGAGAAGAGGTACGTGGCCCCGTCGAGGAGGATCCGGATCTCGTCGCCGTTCATCCGGGCGATCTGCTGCGAGAAGTCCGCGGCGAACGGGATGCCGCGCGAGCGGCACTCCTCGGTGTGGCGGAGCATCCCCTCGGGGTCGTCGGCGCCGATGGAGACGAGGTCGAGGCCGCCGACGCGGTCGGCGACGGCCTTCAGCTCGATGAGCCGGGCCTCGCTCATCGCGCCCGTGTAGAAGGAGCCGATCTGGTTGTGGTCCGCGTCCGTCGTGCAGACGAAGCGCGCGGTGTGCAGGACCTCGGAGATCCGGACCGAGCCCGTGTCGACGCCGTGGCGGTCCAGCCAGGCGCGGTACTCGTCGAAGTCGGAGCCCGCGGCGCCGACCAGGATCGGACGGGTGCCGAGCAGGCCCATGCCGAAGCAGATGTTGGCGGCGACACCGCCCCGGCGCACGTCGAGGTTGTCGACCAGGAAGGAGAGCGAGACCGTGTGCAGCTGATCCGCGACCAGCTGGTCGGCAAAACGGCCGGGGAAGGTCATGAGGTGATCGGTGGCAATGGAGCCGGTGACTGCGATTCGCACGGGAAACTGCTCCTGCGGAGATCGGGGGGAACGGGTGACTGCGTTCCCGGGGCGGCGTGACAGTTCACGCTACCCGCTTCGCACGCGTGCCCTGAAGGGGGGAAAACTACCCGATAGTAGGTCTTTCTTCTCAGGGCGTGCAATGCCTACGGTGCGGTCATGTCGAACCACAGCGCCATGCGCGAGTCCGAGATCAGCCTGGCCGAGCTGCGCGGTGACTGCGCGCGGATGGCTCCGCACTGGGTGGTCCCCGCGAAGTCCGCCCCCGCTCCGGTCGCCCCGTCCCTGATCCACGGTGTGACGGTGCCGGCCGCCTCCGCGCGGCTGATCGACGCCATGTCCGAGTACGGCGACTGAGACCGGCACCGACCGCGCCCGACGCCCCCGGGGGAACCGAGCGCCCCTGCGCCCCGTCCCACCGTTGTCCCCCACCCGCTGGACGGACGGCAGGCCGCGTGAGGGCCTGTGACGGCAACGCAGGCGAAGGAGCGGATCCGGTGAGCACCGAGCGACCCGACAACGACGTGACCGGCCCCCGGCGGCGTTCGCCGCTCGCCGTGGCCTCGGTGGCGGCAGCCGTACTGCTGGCCGGCGGCGGCGGCGCGTACTGGGCCGCCACCGCCGCGGACGGTGACGGCAGGAGCGGCGGCAACGCGGCCGACCGCGGGGAGCCCACCCCTCCCCCGCTGGCCCTGGACGGACGCGCGGGCGCCCCGGCGGCCCCCGGCGGATCCTCCCCCGGGGCCGCACCGGGCATCGCACCGGGCGAGCCCGATCCGCACGGCGGCCGGGTGGTCTACCGCGCCTCCGGCGAACTGCCCGAGGGCCCGCGCACGGCGGCGGTGCGGCGCGCGGAGGGGACGGTGACCGCGGCGGAGGTGGCCCGGCTGGCGAAGGCGCTGGGCCTCGGGGGCACGCCGCGAACCGAGGGCACGTCCTGGAAGGTGGGGTCCGAGGGGGACGGATCGGGCCCGGTCCTCCGGGTGGACAAGCAGGCCCCCGGCACCTGGAGTTTCGCCCGGTACGGCTCCGGCGGTACGGACAACTGCGTGAAGACCACGGCCTGTTCGGGCAGGCAGACGGCCCCGGGCGGCGGCGGATCCCCGGTGGGCGAGAGCGCCGCCAGGGCTGCCGCGGCGCCGGTCCTGAAGGCGGTGGGCCAGGACGGTGCCGCCCTCGACTCCCGCCGGCTCATGGGCTCGGTACGGGTGGTGAGCGCCGACCCGATGGTCGACGGACTACCCACCCATGGCTGGTCGACCGGGATCCAGGTGAGTTCCGAAGGTGAAGTCGTCGGCGGCAGCGGGCAGTTGAAGGACCTGGAGAAGGGCGACAGCTACCCGGTCATCAGCGCGGGCGAGGCGCTGAAGCAGTTGAACGGGGCGACGTCCCGGACGGACGGGCGCGCGGACATCGGCGGCTGCGCCACCCCCGTACCGCTGCGGGACGGCCTGAAATCGCCGGCGGCCCACTGCGGGACGCGGACCGGTGCGGAGCGGCCGACGACGACCGTGACGATCGACAGGGCGGCGTTCGGGCTGACGAAACAGTACGTGGCGGGCAAGCAGACGCTCGTACCGTCCTGGCTCTTCTCGGTGCGGCCGGCCACGGGCGGCACGGGCACCACCGTGTCGCAGATCGCCGTGGACCCCGCGTACCTGACGAAGGCCGCGCCCTCCTCGGCGACCCCGCCCCCGGGGGACGCCGGAAGGCCCTCGCGGCAGATCCTGTCGTACAGCACCGACGGGAGGAGGACCCTGTCGGTGACGTTCTGGGGCGGGGTGTGCGGCACGTACACCGCGAGCGCGACCGAGAGCGGGACGGCGGTGCGGGTGGCGGTGGCGGAGTCGAAGCCGGCCGGGAAGAAGACCTGCATCATGATCGCCAAGGAGCTGACCCGAACGGTGACGCTGGACGCGCCGCTCGGTGACCGGACGGTGGTCGACGCCGCGTCGGGCGACGACGTGCCCCGCGCCTGACGCCGGAGCCCGTGCACAACAGAGGCGGGGGGGGCGCGCCGGCCGGGGCGCCGCCCCCGGGGGGGGTGCGGGCCCCCCCGGCACTCGGGGGCCCGCCGCCTCTGTGTGGTTCCGCCGCCGCCTTCAGGCCCTGCGGCCTCTCGTCGGGATCACGCCGGGCTCGCGGGGTCCGGCCCGATCCAAACGGAGGACCCTAGTTGAAGGAGTCGCCGCAGGCGCAGGAGCCCGTGGCGTTCGGGTTGTCGATCGTGAAGCCCTGCTTCTCGATGGTGTCGACGAAGTCGATGGAGGCGCCGCCCAGGTACGGGGCGCTCATCCGGTCGGTGACGACCTTGACGCCGTCGAAGTCCTTCACGACGTCGCCGTCGAGCGAACGCTCGTCGAAGAAGAGCTGGTAGCGCAGGCCCGAGCAGCCGCCGGGCTGGACGGCGACGCGCAGCGCCAGGTCGTCACGGCCTTCCTGCTCCAGCAGGCCCTTGACCTTGGCTGCGGCGGCGTCGGACAGGAGGATGCCGTCGCTCACGGTGGTGGTCTCGTCCGATACGGACATCTGCTTCTCTCCCGGGTTGTACGGAGACTGCTTGCCGACGTTGCAACCGACGGGACCTCGGATTCATTCCGAGCCGAGCGCTTGCCTGTTCCATTCATGCTCGCACACCGGCCGTCCCGGGGGATGCGTCACATCGACACTATGGCCATCGTCAAAGTGACGTGAACCGGATATGATAGATAGCGTCAATTAGACGAAAAGGCATTTCCGCAGAGAAGAAAGGGTGCGTGACGTGACCACGGCCCACCCCGTCCAGGACCTCGACGTCCAGCCGACGCCCCTCGCCCTGCTCCTGCTCGGCCGCGAGGCCGACCCGAGGAGCGAGCGCGGCGTCGAGTGCCCCGGCGACCTTCCTTCCCCGTCCGACCCGGACCTGGTGGAGCGTGCCCGCGCGGCCAAGGAGAAGCTCGGGGACAAGGTGTTCGTCCTCGGGCACCACTACCAGCGCGACGAGGTCATCCAGTTCGCCGACGTCACCGGGGACTCCTTCAAGCTCGCCCGGGACGCGGCCGCGCGCCCGGAGGCGGAGTACATCGTCTTCTGCGGCGTGCACTTCATGGCCGAGTCCGCGGACATCCTGACCACCGGCGACCAGAAGGTCGTGCTGCCGGACCTGGCGGCGGGCTGCTCCATGGCCGACATGGCCACCGCCGAGCAGGTGGCCGAGTGCTGGGACGTGCTGACCGAGGCCGGGGTCGCCGAGCAGGTCGTGCCGGTCTCGTACATGAACTCCTCCGCCGACATCAAGGCCTTCACCGGCCGGCACGGCGGGACGATCTGCACCTCGTCCAATGCGGAGCGGGCGCTGGAATGGGCCTTCGAGCAGAGGGAGAAGGTCCTGTTCCTGCCCGACCAGCACCTGGGGCGGAACACCGCGGTCCGGGACATGGGCATGTCGCTGGAGGACTGCGTCCTGTACAACCCGCACAAGCCGAACGGCGGCCTGACCGCCGAGGAGCTGCGCGACGCGAAGATGATCCTGTGGCGCGGGCACTGCTCGGTGCACGGGCGCTTCTCGGTCGAGTCCGTCGCCGACGTGCGCGAGCGGATACCGGGCGTCAATGTGCTGGTGCACCCGGAGTGCAGGCACGAGGTCGTGGCGGCGGCGGACTACGTCGGCTCGACGGAGTACATCATCAAGGCCCTGGAGGCGGCCCCGGCCGGCTCGAAGTGGGCCATCGGCACCGAGCTGAACCTGGTGCGCCGCCTGGCCAACCGGTTCGCGGCCGAGGACAAGGAGATCGTCTTCCTCGACAAGACGGTGTGCTTCTGCTCGACGATGAACCGGATCGACCTGCCGCACCTGGTGTGGGCCCTGGAGTCGCTGGCCGAGGGGAACCTGGTCAACCGGATCGAGGTCGACCCGGAGACGGAGAAGTACGCGAAGCTGGCGCTGGAGCGGATGCTGGCGCTGCCGTAGCGGGTGCCGCTTGCGGCATGGCCGTGAGGCCCGGTCCACCGTTGAACGGCCGGTGGACCGGGCCTTCCGTTCTCGTACGGGTACGGAACCTCCCGAGCCGACTGGTTTCCTCCATTTGGCACTCGAACAGCCCTCTCCGTAATTACGCTGCTTTATCCACGGCAGCAGCGCACATTCACGGGGGTACGGCGCCACATGACGTCTCGCAGCCGGGTCGACGACATGGTGGTCGTCGTCCCGGGCATTCTCGGCAGCCGGCTGGCGGACGCGGACGGGCACGAGGTCTGGGGCCTCTCGGGCCCGGCCCTCCTCCGCGGGATCCGTACGTTCGGCCGGTCCGTCAAGGGCCTGGCGCTGCCCCCGGACCTGGGCGACGAGCACCCGGGCGACGGTGTGCGCCCGCTCGGCCCGATGCGCGACCTGCACGGACTGCTGGGCATCGGGACGCTCGTGGACGGCTACGACGGCTTCCTGGAGTGGCTGGAAGACAACTTCACGCTCCGGCGCCGGGGCGAAGAGGACGAAGCGGACGCCCCCGCCAACCTGATCGGCTTCGCCTACGACTGGCGGCTGTCCTGCCGCTACAACGCGGACCGGCTGGCCGAGCGGGTGGACGAGGAGCTCGGCCGCTGGCGAGCCTCGGCGCCGGAGCGGGCGGAGGCCCGGGTCGTCTTCGTCTGCCACTCGATGGGCGGCCTGGTCACCCGCCAGTACGTGGAGCGGTGCGGCGGCGCGGAGGTGACGCGCCGCGTGATCACGCTCGGAACCCCGTACCGGGGCTCCCTGGACGCCCTGCTCTCTCTGGTCGACGGGGTAGGCCCGGCCGGTGTCGGCCTCACCGCGTTCGCCCGCAGCCTTCCGTCCCTCCACCAGCTCGTCCCCGACTACGCCGCGCTGATCACCGCGCCGGGCGAGCCGCTGCGATACGCCCGTGAGGTGACCGGCCTGCCCGGGACCGACGCGGCACTGCTCAAGGACGCCGCCCGCTTCCACGAGGCGCTGCGGGAGTCCGGGGCGGGGACGGCGTACGGAGTGGAGTACGTACCGATCAGCGGGGTGCTCCAGCCGACCCCGACCACCGCCGAGGTCCAGGGCGAGAAGCTGACCGGACTGCTCACGATCGACGGGGCCGACGAGGGCGGCGACGGCCGCGTGCCCAGACTCTCCAGCGCCCACGTGGGGGCGGCGGGGCGGCCCGCGTACACGCCCTGGGAGAAGCACGGCTCGCTCCAGAACAACACGGCGCTGCGCCAGGCCCTCTACAACTGGCTCACCCCGGACCCGCCGGTCCACCGGGGTCCGGAGGCCGCGGACATCCCGCTGGTGGTGGACGCCCCGGACGCGATCGCCGAGGGCGAGGTGTACGAGCTGCGGGCCGCGGTCCCGCCGGACATACGGGGCCAGGACCGGGTGGCCGTCTTCGCGGCGGCCGGGGGCGGACCGGTGCGGACGCTGAACAACCTGGGCGGGGGCCGTTACGTGGCACGCCTGGCCGGACTGCCGGCCGGGCCGCACCGGGTGCGGGTGAGTACGGGGAACGCGGGCCATGTCGTGATGACCGCGCTGGTGCTGGTACTGGAGAGCGGGGCGGACGATGGTGCGTGAGGCGGGCGTGGCGGGCGACGACGGACGCGAGCCGGTGGGGACGGCGCTGTGCGTGGCGTGTGAGGAGTACACCGACCGGCGGAGCTTTCCCCCGCTGACCGGGGCGGTGGCCCAGGTGGAGGAGATCGCCGGACTGCTGGAGGGTCTGGGGATCGCGGCGCATGTGGCGGGCGGCGGGAACCCGTCCTGGGCGGCCTTCGACGAGGCCCTCACCGCCTGGAGCGAGGGCTGGCGGGAGACGGGAGCGGCGAAGCCCGCGATCATCGTCTGGTCGGGGCACGGCGTGCTGATCGACGACGAACTGCGCCTCGCGCTCTGTGACCTGGATCTCGACGTCGAGCAGGTGACGCGTGACGCACGCGCCCTCAAGCGGGGCGTCTCGGCCGAGACGCTGGTCAATGACGCGGTGGCGTCGGGCGCCGACCAGATCCTGGTGCTCATCGACACCTGCCACGCGGGAGACGCGGTGGGCCGGGGCCTGGAGAAGGCCCTGCGGCGCTGGGAGGCCACCTCCACGCCGCCCGGCCAGGTCAAGTGGTTCGGGATCATGGCGAGTTGTCGGCGCAACGAGACGTCGGACGGCAGCGGCCCTCTGCTCACCGCGTTGGCACAGGTGCTGAAGGCCGGCCCGGCCACCACCGAGTACCGCTCGGCATGGAGCGCCCACAACGCGTTGGTCAGCGGCCCGGACCTGCTGGCCGCGCTGGGTGAGCGATGGAACGGAGAGGGCCGGACACCGGTGCCCGCCACCCTCGGCACCGGGCGGCCGGTCTTCCCGAACCCGCGCCATGTGCCCGGGGCTCCCGCCCGGCTGGTGGAGCACCTGGTGCTCGCGGCGCGCGGGGTCGGGTACCGCGAGGAGGGCTGGTTCTTCACGGGCCGGAAGGAGGTGCTGGGTCGGATCGCCGCATGGCTGGAGGCGGACGAGGCCGGGCTCTTCCTGGTGACCGGCCCGGCGGGCTGCGGCAAGTCGGCCGTGCTGGGCCGGATCGCGACGCTCACCGATCCCGTGCAGCGGAAGGAGACCGAGGCGCACGGGGGCCTGCGCGAGGACGACCCGGACCCGGGCCTCCGCCCCGACCGCTCCCTCGCCTCCGTGCATCTGCGAGGTCTGAGCCCTCTCCAGGCGGCCTCGGAGCTGGCCCGGCAACTCGGACTGCCGGAACCCCGCAACGTGGACGACTTCCGGGGCGAGCTCCGTGAGTTGTCCCCGCAGCCGGTGCTGGTGCTCGACGGCCTGGACGAAGTACCCGCCGAGCACCTCCGTGCCGTGATCGAGGAGCTGGTCTTCCCGCTCAGCCGGACGACCCCGGTCCTGCTCGGCTCCCGCGACCGTGCGTTCCGCAGCCGTATCGAGGAGGACGGGCAGGGGAACGAGACCCTGCCGGACGCCCTGGCCCGGCTGATCGGTACGGGCGTCACCACGGCGGACCTGGAGCGGGAGCCGCACACGCAGGAGGACATCGGTGAGTACGTGTTCCGCCGGTGCGCGGCGGCCGGTGTCCCGGAGGACCGGGCGCGGGAGGCGGGCGACGCGGTCGCCGCGCGTGCCACGGCGGTGGGCGGCGGATTCCTGTTCGCGCGACTGGTGACCGGCTCGCTGTCGGCAGCGGGTCGTGCCGCCGAGGAGGGCCAGTGGCCGGCCGGGCTCCCCGACTCCATCGAGGCCGCGTTCGAGGAGGACTTGCGGGCCGGGCCGGTACGGGTCCTGGCGGACGGCACCGAACAGCCGTCCGCCGCACGGGATCTGCTGACCGCGCTGGCGTGGACGGTCGGGCGCGGCATGCCCGCCGGGGGCGTGTGGGAGGAGGTCGCCGGAGCGCTGGGCGGCGGTGACGTGTCGTACGACGAGAGCGACGTGGACTGGGTGCTGTCCGCCTACGGCCGCTACATCGTCGAGGACTCCGAGGACGGGCAGGCGGTGTACCGCCTGTACCACCGCGAGTTCGTGTCACATCTCGCGGACCGGGAGGTGCCGGGGGGTTCCGAGGCCGGAGAGGTGGCGTTGGCCGCGCTCGTCGCGCACGTCGAGCGGCGAGCGGTGGGCGGCGACCGGGGAGCGGTCGATCCGTACGTGGTGCGGGGGCTCGCGCTGCATGCGGCGCGGGCGGGTGCGACGGGGATCGGGATGCTGCGGGGGCTGGTGGAGCGGGGCGGGACGGGCGCGACGCCGGTTCTGGCCGAGGCGTTGCACCGCTTCTCCGAGCGGCTCGGGGCGGAGGGGGATCTGGACGGTGCGCTGTCCACCGCGCGGGAGTCGCTGTCGCTGTGCGAGGAACTGGAGCGAGAATCTCCCGGAAGCCATCGGACCGAGGTGGCCCGTGCCCTGATGAATGTCTCCGTCCGCTGCGCCGGCACCGGCGACCTCGCAGGGGCTCTGGCACCCGCACGGGAGGCAGTCCTTGTCCAGCGGGCACGGGCCGATTCCGGGGCCGACGGCACGCTCCCGGCTCTCGCGGACGCCCTCAGCGCCCTCGGCAACCGCCTCGCAGGCGTCGGCGACCGGGAAGGCGCACTCGATCCGGCGCGGGAGGCCGTACGCATCTACCGCGAGCTCGCCACGCAGAGCCCGACAACCTTCCGCCTGGGTCTCGCCCGTACACTCACCAACCTTGCGGCGCACCTGGGTTCCGACGGACACCACCGGGCCGCGCTGCCGCACGCGAAGGAAGCGGTCGGCATCTACCGCGAACTCGACGCGCTCCACCCCGGCGCATTCCTGGACGGCCTCGCCGCCGTCCTCACCAATCTGGCAGGCAATCTCAGCAGGACTGGCGCCCACGCGGACGCACTGCCGCCCGCAGAGGAGGCGGTCCGCATCCGGCGGGCCGTGGCCCGAGGCCACTCCGGCGCTCTGCTCCCGTTGGCCCGCTCCCTGAACAATTTGTCCGCGCACCGCGCCGACGCCGGGGACCGGGAGGGGGCCCTCGCGTCCGCCCAGGAGGCGGTACGCATCTACCGAGACCTCGGTTCGCGCCATCCGACCGCGTTCCTGCCCGGTCTGGCCGGCGCCCTCACCAATCTGTCCCAGCGAATCTCCGCCGCCGGAGACCCCAAGGGGGCGCGCGCCCCGGCTCGGGAGGCCGCGCGCCTGTACGCCAAGCTGGCTGCGGAGCACCCCGGCGCGTTCCGGGCGGACCTCGCGCTGTCCCTGAGCACCCTGGCCGGAACGTCCACCGCCGGAGACCGGGAATCCGCCGTGGCGTTGATGCGAGAAGCCGTACGCATCCAGCGCGAACTGGCCGCAGAACAAACGGCCGCACACCTCCCGGCGCTCGCCGACTTCCTCCACAACCTCGCCAAGGCGCTCGTCGCTGCCGGGGAGCCCACGGCAGCCCTGCCCCAGGCCGAAGAAGCGGTCAGCGTCTGTCGCCGCCTCGTCCTGCGGGACCCGGGCGCTTCCTCCGCCAAGCTCGCCACGGCGCTCTGCCACCTGGGCAGCAACCGTGCTGTCGTCGGCGACGTCTCGGGGGCGCTCGCATCGGCCCGAGAAGCCCTCGCCCTCCAGCGCGAACTCGCCGCACAGCGGCCTGTCTTCCGCCTGGGCCTCGCCGCGACGCTCAACAACCTGGCCAACCACCTCAACGACACCGGGGACCCCTCCGCCGCGTTGCGGGCAGCGGAGGAATCCGTTGCCATCCACCGCGAGCTCACCGCACGGAACCCGGCCGCCTTCCGCTCCGGCCTCGCCTGCGCCCTCACCCCTCTTGCGGAGAGTCTCGCCGCCACAGGCAGTCCGGAGAAAGCACTGTCACCAGCGCACGAGTCCGTGCGGCTATGGCGTGAACTCGTCGCCGACCAGGCCGACGCCTTCCTTCCCGATCTCGCCACCGCCCTCAACAACCTCGGCGTGTACCTGGGGCAGAACCGCGACTACGACGGGGCGGTGACCACAGCGCGGGAAGCCGTCGCCATCCGGCGGAGCCTGGCCATGGCGAATCCTGGCGCCTTCGGGACCGTGTTCGTCACCGCTCTCAACAACCTGGCCGAGGCTCTCACCCGCACGGACGACCACACATCGGCGATCTGCGCATTCGACGAGGCCGTGGAGGGTTTCGCGGCAGTCCACCCCGCAACCGCCCGCCGCCTCGGCGTCGAGCGCGGCGTCTTCCTCCTGTCCTGCCCCGCCCCCCGGACCGAGGGCGGCGTACGTGAGCTGGTGGCGTTGCTGGACAAGGAATCCGGAGGGACGGGAGGGCCGGACCCCGTGACCGTACGGGCCCGGCAGGCGCTTCGCGCCTGCAGCGACACCGACGCCGTACGCACCGCGTGGGAAGAAGAGACCTTCGCCCCCGCACCGGCCTGGCTCGCCCTGTCTCCGGAGACTCTGGACCTCGTCAGTTCCTGGATGTTCGCGCCCAACTGGCCCCGGTCGCGCGACGTCTGGTCCCAGAATGCCGAAGTGCTCAAGCGCGAGGAGGCAGCGACAGCCCTCGAAGAGCTGGCACTCCTGGACCCTCGCACCGCACGGCAGCACGCCGCACTCCGCAGGGCCGTCCTCGTCCACGGCGTGACCGCCGCCTACGATCCGCTGATCCTCGCGGAGCAGGTGGCGGAGTGGGTGGACTGCGCCACCTGGGCGGAGTCACGGGTCTTCCTCCAGGACCACCCGCGCGTCCTCCAGGCCCAGCCGTCCGAGGCCACCCCGCTCGCGCACGTCGCCGTCCTCGATGTCGCCCGCGCCGAAGGACTGGACGCCGCGTACCGCCTCGTCGAGGACCGCGACGCCCTCCAGGCTTACGTGGAAAGGGCGTTGGCAGCCGGGGACGGCAACGCACTGCTGCACGCCGCGGCCGTCGAGGGGCAGGTCTTCGACGACAGGCTGTCCTCCCTCACCCACGCCCAGGCGGGCATGGTGCTCGCCGGAGCCGTCGAGGGCGTCGAGCCGGACGAGCTGGCCACGCTCCTCCCCCGCGCACCCGAGGAGACCCGTGCCCGGCTGCTCAGGGAGATCCTCGCTCTCAGCGTCCGGCACGCCGACCCGCACGGCGAGACGTGGCTCCGGATCGTCCAGGCTCTCAGCGGGGCCGCCTGACGCTCACCGCCCCGCCGTCAGCCGACGTTCCCGCCGCTCCGGCAATTCCCATGGGGGCGAATGCGTCGGGATCAGCGACGACTTCCCCGGCGTCGTCCCCGTACGCGACAGCAAGAGCCCCTCCGGCCCGGCGCTCGTCGTCCAGGCCACGGCCCGGGGCGCGTTCGTCTCCTCGCTCACGTAGCAGCAGCGCTCAAGCCGCAGGCGGACAACCCGAAGGGCCCTGTCCCACGCAGGTGCGTGGGACAGGGCCCTCTCGTCGTGCCAGTCGGGTCAGGCCTTCGCGGGCTCCGGCTCCTCGACGGTGGAGTCCGCCGCCTCGGCCGGGGCCGGCAGGCCGGCCTTCCGCGCCCGCTTGACGGCCTTCTTCTTCGCGCGGCGCTCCTTGCGGAGTTCGACCATCGCGTAGAGCGTCGGCACCAGGAGCAGCGTCAGCAGGGTCGAGGTGACCAGGCCGCCGATCACCACCACCGCGAGCGGCTGCGAGATGAAGCCGCCCTCGCCGGTGACGCCGAGCGCCATCGGGAGCAGGGCGAAGATCGTCGCCAGGGCGGTCATCAGGATCGGGCGGAGCCGGTGGCGGCCACCCTCGACGACCGCTTCGACGATGCCCATGCCCTGCGTCCGGTACTGGTTGATCAGGTCGATCAGCACGATCGCGTTGGTGACCACGATCCCGATCAGCATCAGCATGCCGATCATCGCCGGGACACCCATCGGAGTGCCGGTGATCACGAGCAGGCCGATCGCGCCGGTGGCCGCGAACGGGACGGAGACCAGCAGGATCAGCGGCTGGATCAGGGACTTGAAGGTCGCCACCAGCAGCATGAAGACGATCGCGATCGCGGCCAGCATGGCCAGGCCGAGCTTCAGGAACGCGTTGTTCTGGTCCTCGGAGACACCGCCGATGGTGGCGGTGGCGCCGTCCGGGAGCTTCAGCGCGTTGATCTTCGTCTGGAGCGAGGCGCTGACCGCGCCGGTGTTGTCACCGGTGGGCTTGGCGGTGATGGTCGCGGCGCGCTGGCCGTCGATCCGGGTCATCGAGACCGGTCCGGGGACCAGCTCGACGTCGGCGATCTGGCCGAGCTCGACCGGTCCGAGGGAGAGGTTCTTCAGCTCGGCCATCGTGGTCGCCGGGTGGGCCGACCTGATGACGACGTCCCGCTCGGTGTCGTCCATGATCGCCTTGCCGGACGGGGTGCCGCGCACCGCTCCGGCGACGGCCGCGCCGAGCGCGGCCTGGTTGAAGCCCGCCTCCGCGGCCTTGGCGTTGGCCTTGACCGAGATCCGCGGCACGCTCTGCGCCAGGTCGCTCTGGACGTCGGTGACGTCCTTGAGCCCGGCCACCTCGGCCCGTACCTCTTCGGACGCCTTCTTCAGGACGTCCGCGTCGGCGGCCTTGACCACGACGCTGAGGTCCTGGCTGCCGAAGCCGCCGCCCGCGGAGATGGTGGTGTCACCGATGCCGTCGAGCTTGCCCAGCTCCGTGTCGAGGCGC
The DNA here is from genome assembly GCF_042887155.1 of Streptomyces sp. NPDC057963. NCBI lineage: Bacteria > Bacillati > Actinomycetota > Actinomycetes > Kitasatosporales > Streptomycetaceae > Streptomyces > Streptomyces sp. NPDC057963. Next base: position 116,750 of record NZ_JBHVPX010000008.1, on the reverse strand, counting down.
TTCTGCACGGCCTCGGAGTCGCCCGCGTCCTTCAGGGTGATCTGGTACGAGGCCTGGTTGGAGCCCGTACCGCCGCCGAAGGCCGCCATGAAGCCGGAGGAGCCGACGGTGACCTGGTAGTCCTTGACGCCCTTGTCGTCGGCGAGGACCTTCTCGACCTTCTCGGCCGCCGCGTCGGCGGCCGCCAGGCTGGTGCCGGGGGTCAGCTCCTGCTTGATGGAGAGGACTTCCTGCTCGCCCTGGTCGAAGAAGTTGGTCTTCAGCAGCGGAGCCATGCCGAAGGTGCCGAGCAGCACCACGCCGGCGATAACGATGCTGGTGACGCGGCGCCGGGTCGCGAAGCCCAGCACCGGGACGTACAGCCGCTGGAGCCGGCTGCCGGCTTCCTTCTCCTCGGCCTTGCGCCGGGCCTCGTCCGGGTTCTCGGTGCTGCCCTTCGGGGCGCGCAGGAACCAGTACGACAGGACGGGGACGACGGTCAGCGAGACCAGCAGGGAGGCCAGCAGGGCCGAGGTGACGGTCAGCGAGAACGAGCCGAAGAGCTCGCCGACCATGCCGCCCACGAGACCGATCGGCAGGAAGACGGCGACCGTGGTGAGGGTCGAGGAGGTGACCGCGCCGGCCACTTCCTTCACCGCGGTGATGATCGCCGACTGGCGCTCCTCGCCGTAGCCGAGGTGGCGCTTGATGTTCTCCAGGACCACGATCGAGTCGTCGACGACCCGGCCGATCGCGATGGTCAGCGCGCCGAGCGTGAGCATGTTGAGCGACAGGTCGCGGGTCCAGAGCACGATCAGCGCGAGGACCACGGAGAGCGGGATGGAGACCGCGGTGACCAGGGTCGAGCGCAGCGAGGCGAGGAAGACCAGGATCACGATGACCGCGAAGAGGAGACCGAGCGCACCCTCGGTGGTCAGACCGGAGATCGCCTTGGAGACGGCGGGGCCCTGGTCGGAGACGACGGTCAGTTCGGCGCCCTCGCCGAGGTCCTTGCGGAGGTCGGGGAGCTTGTCCTTGACCGCGTCCGAGATGGCGACGGCGCTGCCGTCCTTGTCCATCGTGGCCATCACGGCGAGGCTCGGCTTGCCGTTGGTACGGGTGATGGAGACCGCGGTGGACGGCTCCTGCTTCACCGTGGCGATGTCACCGACGCGGACCGGCTCGCCGGGCTTGCCCGTCGCCGGGTCCTGGCCGGTGACCCGCAGGTCCTCGATCTGCTTCAGGGAGGTGAAGGCGCCGCCGACCTGGACGGTGCGGCTCTTGCCCGACTCGGAGAAGGAACCGGCGGGGACGGTCGCGCCGCCCGCCTGGAGCGCCTGGGAGAGCGTCGTGGCGTTCAGACCCGCGGCGGCGAGCTTCTTGTCGTCGGGGGTGATGGAGACCTGGAGGTCCTGGACGCCGTCGATGCTGACCTGGCCGACGCCGTCGATGTCCTCCAGTGCGGGGACGACGGTGCGGTTCAGCTGGTCGGCGAGCGCCTGCTGGTCCTTGTCGGAGGTGACGGCGAGGACGACGGTCGGCATGTCGTCCGTCGAGCCCGCGACGACCTGCGGGTCCACACCGTCGGGAAGCTGGGCGCGGGCTCGGTTCACCGCCTGCTGGATGTCGGCGACGAGCTGCTTGGTGCCCTCGCTGCCGAAGTCGAAGGTCGCCATGATGACGGCGTTGCCCTCGCTGGCGGTCGAGGTGGTGCCCGTGACGCCGTCGACGGCCTTGATGGAATTCTCGAGCGGTTCGACGACCTGCTTCTCGACCACATCGGGGGACGCACCCTGATAGGGGGCGAGCACCGACACCATCGGGAGTTCGATGGTGGGCAGCAGCTGCTGCTTGAGCTGCGGGATCGCGATCGCTCCGAATACGAGGGCGACGATCGAGATCAGTCCGATCAGGGCCCGTTGCGCGAGGCTGAATCTGGACAGCCAGGACATGGGTGGGTCTCTCTTCTGTGGCTTACGCGGCAGATGGGCGGGTTACTGGGGACAGACCCGACCCATCCATACGATCGCTCACCCGCAAGGGCTCGGGCGTCGGCCCAGGGTCGCTTTCTTATGCCGCGCATACCGCAGGTGGAGTACGCCATATCTCCACCTGTCACTCCACCCTGGGGCGCACCAGGCCCGATTCGTACGCTATTACCACCAATTGAGCCCGGTCCCGTGCGCCCAGCTTCGCCATCGCCCTGTTCACATGCGTCTTGACGGTGAGCGGGCTGACGACGAGCCGCTCGGCGATCTCGTCGTTGGAGTGGCCGCCCGCGACCAGGACCAGCACCTCGCGCTCGCGGCCGGTGAGCGCGTCGAGCCGCTCGGAGTACTCCGCGGCGCTCGGCCCGTCGCCGTCCGAACTGCCGCCCTGCGCAAGGAAGGTGGCGATCAGGCCCTTGGTCGCGGCGGGCGAGAGCAGCGCCTCGCCCGCCGCGGCGACACGGATGGCGTTGAGCAGTTCCTCCGGCTCCGCTCCTTTCCCGAGGAAGCCGGACGCCCCGGCACGCAGCGACTGCACCACGTACTCGTCCACCTCGAAGGTGGTGAGCATGACGACCCGTACGTCCGCCAGTTCCGGATCGGCGCTGATCATGCGGGTCGCGGCGAGTCCGTCCGTACCGGGCATCCGGATGTCCATCAGCACGACGTCGGCGCGGGTCGACCGGGCGAGCTCGACGGCCTGCGCGCCGTCCGCCGCCTCGCCGACCACCTCCATGTCGGACTCCGAGTCGACCAGCACCCGGAACGCGCTGCGCAGCAGCGCCTGGTCGTCGACGAGCAGCACCTTGATGGGCGGTGTCATGCGTTCTCCCCCGTCCGGCCCGCCGCGTCCGGCTCCTCCGGCTCTGCCGCACGGGCCTTGACGGGCAGGATCGCATGGACCCGGAATCCGCCGCCGTAGCGGGGCCCCGCGGTGAGGGAGCCGCCGAGTGCGGTGACCCGTTCGCGCATGCCGAGGAGGCCGTGGCCGCCGCCGTCGCCCCCGCCGCAGCCCCCGCCCGAGCCGTTGTCGATGACGGTGATCTCGGCCGTGGCCCCGACCCGTACGACGCTCACCTCGGCCTTCGCGCCGGGGCCCGCGTGCTTGCGCACATTGGTCAGCGCCTCCTGGATCACCCGGTACGCGGCCAGGTCCACGGCCGCGGGGAGCGGGGACCGCCGGTCGGTGCAGGCCACCTCGACCGGGAGCCCGGCCCGTCGGACGGTGTCCACCAGTTCGCCGAGGACCGCGAGCCCCGGCGCCGGTTCGGTCGGTGCCTCGGGGTCGCCGGACTGACGCAGCAGCCCGACGGTGGCCCGCAGTTCGTTGAGCGCGGAGCGGCTGGCCTCCCGGACGTGGGCCAGCGCCTCCTTGGCCTGGTCGGGGCGCTTGTCCATGACGTGGGCGGCCACCCCGGCCTGGACGTTGACGAGGGCGATGTGGTGGGCGACGACGTCGTGCAGATCGCGGGCGATCCGCAGCCGTTCCTCGGCGACCCGGCGCCGGGCCTCCTCGTCGCGGGTGCGCTCGGCCCGTTCGGCACGCTCCCTGATCGCGCCGACGAAGGCGCGCCGGGAGCGGACGGCGTCCCCGGCCGCGCCGGCCATGCCGGTCCAGGCGAAGACGCCGAAGTTCTCCTGGCTGTACCAGGGCGCCGGACCGAAGAGCATCGCGGCCGCCGTCAGCGCGGCCATGGTCAGCAGGCCGACCCGCCAGGTGGTGGGCCGGTCGGTGCGGGCGGCGACGGTGTAGAGCGCGATGACGGTGCTCATCACCACGGGCGCGGGCGGGTCGGACCGCACCAGTTCGACGACCGTCAGCCCGGCGGTGGCCGCGAGCACCGCCATGGGATTGCGCCGCCGCCAGATGAGCGCCACGGCACCGAGCACCATCAGGCACACGCTGCTCACCTCGGGCGGGCGGGTGCCGAAGGTGGGCCCGTTCGGTGTACGCGGATGGACGAACGACCCGATGCTCATGGCCGCGAGCACGGCCAGGGCGAGCGCGGAGTCCAGCGCGAGGGGATGGTCGCGCAGCCAGTGCCGGACGCGCAGAACCCCGGTTCCGAGGGTGGTCACGTCAAGCTACGTTACGGCGTGTCGCGCGGGAATCGGTCCGGATCGTGCGGAGAGAACGGTACGGAACGCCCCGAACCGCAAGGGCGCCGCGCCGCGGACACGGTCGTGCCCCGTGGCCGGCGGACCGGACACGGGGCACGGGGCACGGGGCACGGATTCGCGCGGGTGCGCGCAGGTGCGTGCGGGTGCTGGAGTACGACCGGCGTCAGCCGGGGATCAGGCCGTCGTCCCGGAGCATGGCGCGCACCTCTTCGAGGGTCGCGTCGGACGACGGGAGGATCAGCTCGGACGGCTCCAGGGAGTCGTCCGGCAGGGGCTCTCCGAGTTCGCGCACCCTGGCGAGGAGCGCGTGGAGAGTGGAGCGGAAGCCGGGGCCGTCGCCTCTCTCCACCTCGGCGAGCAGTTCGTCGTCGAGCTCGTCGAGCTCGGCGAGATGGCTGTCGGCCAGTACGACCTGGCCCTCCCCCATGATCCGTACGATCATGACGCTGCCTTAACTCTTGTCGAACCTGTGCGGGGACTGCGACGACTGCTGCTGCGCCGCGTCCTGCGGGCCGCCCTCGATCGCCTGCTGCTGGGTGGAGCCGCCGGCCAGCTCGGCCTTCATGCGCTGCAGCTCCAGCTCCACATCCGTACCACCGGAGATCCGGTCCAGCTCGGCGGCGATGTCGTCCTTCGCCGTCCCGGTCGGGTCGTCCAGGGCGCCGGAGGCGAGCAGCTCATCGATCGCGCCGGCCCGCGCCTGCAGCTGCTGGGTCTTGTCCTCGGCCCGCTGGATCGCCAGGCCGACATCGCCCATCTCCTCGGAGATCCCGGAGAAGGCCTCGCCGATCCGGGTCTGCGCCTGGGCGGCGGTGTAGGTGGCCTTGATGGTCTCCTTCTTGGTACGGAAGGCATCGACCTTGGCCTGCAGCCGCTGAGCCGCGAGAGTGAGTTTCTCCTCCTCGCCCTGCAGCGTGGTGTGCTGCGTCTCCAGGTCGGTGACCTGCTGCTGGAGTGCGGCGCGCCGGGACAGCGCCTCGCGGGCCAGGTCCTCGCGGCCGAGCGCGAGCGCCTTGCGGCCCTGGTCCTCCAGCTTGGACGACTGCCCCTGCAGCTGGTTCAGCTGCAGCTCCAGCCGCTTGCGCGAGGTCGCCACATCGGCGACACCGCGGCGCACCTTCTGAAGCAGCTCCAGCTGCTTCTGGTACGAGTAATCGAGGGTCTCGCGCGGATCCTCGGCCCGGTCCAGGGCCTTGTTTGCCTTCGCGCGGAAGATCATCCCCATACGCTTCATGACACCGCTCATGGGCTTCGCGCGCCCCCTTCTGACGGACTGAGCTCCAGCACTCCAACAGAACCCACAGTACGGGCCCTGCCTCTATTACCGCACTGTTCGAGCACAGATGTGCTCCTCCCCAAGGACGACTGCACCCGGTCACCACTCCGGCCCAGGGAGTAGGTGGCGGTCGGGGAAACCGGTGGCGGCGCCCCCGCGGAACCCGTGGGGACACCTGCGAAGACGCGGGCCGTTGCCGGATCGTTCCCGACCGGCCTGGGGTCGTGGCGATCGAACCCGTACCCTTGGGCCTTGTGTTCCGTAGCCGTTCGAAGGAAGAGAAGGCGCCCACCGGCAAGGTGACGGCGGACCTCTCCAAGCAGCCCCGCGACCCGCAGGCCCCCAAAGGTCGCCCCACCCCCAAGCGCAGCGATGCCCAGTCGCAGCGCCGTCGTGCCTCCAGTGGCGCGCCGCTCGACCGCAAGGAGGCCATGAAGCGGCAACGCGAAGCGCGCCGTGTCGACCTGGCCAAGCAGCGCGAGGCGCTCGCCAGTGGCGACGAGCGCTATCTGCCGGCTCGCGACAAGGGCCCGGTGCGGCGCTTCGTCCGCGACTACGTGGACTCGCGCTTCTGCATCGCGGAGTTCTTCCTTCCGCTCGCCGTGATCATTCTGATCCTCAGCGTGATCCAGGTGCAGAACATCCAGAACATCTCGCTGCTGCTCTGGCTCGTCGTGATCGTGCTGATCGTCGTCGACTCGATCGGTCTCGCGTTCCGCCTGAAGAAGCAGCTGAACGCGCGCTTCCCCGATACGCCGAAGCGCGGCGCGGTCGCCTACGGCCTGATGCGTACGCTTCAGATGCGTCGGCTCCGGCTGCCGAAGCCGCAGGTCAAGCGCGGAGAGCGGCCCTGAGTACGGACATCTCCGCCTCGGCCGGCGGTCCGTCCGCCGGCCTGCCGGGCGGCGCCGCCCCCGTGGCCGTCACCGGATTTTCGGGAGCCTCCTCGGCATGGCTGAAGGGCCTCGGCGGGCTGCGCAACACGGTCCGCCAGGAGCTCGTCGCCCGCCAGCTCGACGAGCAGATAGCCGCCCGCTTCCCGGTCGGGCAGCGGCTGCGCGTCCTCGACGTCGGCATGGGCCAGGGCACCCAGGCGCTGCGCCTGGCCAGGGCCGGGCACACCGTGACGGGGCTGGAGTCCGATGCCGAGATGCTGCGGGTGGCCCGCGAGTCGCTCGGCAGCGAGCCGGCGGGCATCCGCGAGCGGGTCCGGCTGATCGAGGGCGACGGCCTGGACACCGGAGTGCACTTCCTGCCCGGCAGCTTCGACGTGGTGCTCTGCCACGGCGTCCTGATGTACGTCCGGGAGCCGGACGCGATGCTGGCCGGCCTGGCCCGGATGCTGGCCCCCGGCGGGCTGCTCTCGCTGCTCGTACGGAACGCCGACGCGCTGGCGATGCGCCCCGGGACGGCCGGGGACTGGGACACGGCGCTGGCCGCCTTCGACACGGCCACATACACCAACCGGCTGGGCCTCCCGGTACGGGCCGACCGGCTGGACGCCCTGACGGCCACGCTCGCCGGAATCGCGGCGCCCCTGCACACCTGGTACGGGGTCCGCGTCTTCACGGACAACGTGAGCAACGACGTGGAACTGCCGGCCGCCGCCGAGCTGGAGCAGGTGCTGGCCGCGGAGGACCGGGCCGGGCGGACGGACCCGTACCGCGGGGTGGCCGCGCTGCTGCACCTGTGCGGGGTGCGGGGCTAGAACCACTCGTCCGGGCCGGAGCCGGACGGGGGCGCGGTGCCCGGTCGGCCGAACCCAGCGGGCCACCGGGAGCGCCAGAAGCGACAATCCGGACATGGATGCATTCCACTTCCGCAGCCGTGTGCGCCAGGTGCTGCTGCCTCTGACCGCCGGGCTCTGCGCCATCGCCCTGGTAAGCGGCTGCTCGGACACGAAGTCCGATTCACCGAAGGCCGATCCCTCCGCGTCTCCCCCCGCTCCCCGGAACGCCGATGATCTGCAGAGCGACTACCAGGCCGTGATCAAGAACGTGCTGCCGTCGGTCGTGCAGATCGAGGCCGCCAACAGCCTGGGCTCCGGTGTCGTCTACGACTCCAAGGGCCATATCGTCACCAACGCCCATGTGGTCGGTGACGAGAGGACGTTCAAGGTCACCGTAGCGACGGGCGAAAAGGTACTGAACGCCTCGCTGGTCACCTCCTATCCGGAACAGGATCTGGCCGTCATCAAGCTGGACAGCATTCCGAAGGGGCTGAAACCGGCGAAGTTCGGTGACTCGGAGAAGGTCGAGGTGGGACAGATCGTGCTGGCGATGGGCTCGCCGCTCGGGCTGTCCTCCAGCGTCACCCAGGGCATCGTCTCGGCGCTCGGCCGGACCGTCAGCGAGAGCCGCGCGGGCGGTGGCACGGGCGCGACGATCGCGAACATGGTGCAGACCTCGGCGGCGATCAACCCGGGCAACAGCGGCGGTGCGCTGGTCAACCTGAACAGCGAGGTGATCGGCATCCCGACGCTGGGGGCGATCGACCCGGAGATGGGTGACAGCGCGGCACCGGGAATCGGGTTCGCGATCCCCGTCTCGATGGTGCGGACGGTCGCCGATCAGATCATCAAGAGCGGCAAGGTCACGGACTCGGGCCGGGCGGCGCTGGACATCACCGGACGCACGGTCGTCGACACGAACTACCGGCCGGCCGGGGTCGCGCTGGTCAGCGTGACGAAGGGCGGCGCCGCGGACAAGGCGGGGCTGCGGGTCGGCGACATCATCACGGCGCTCAACGATCTGCCGGTCACGACCATCACGTCCCTGTCGGAGGCGCTGGCCTCGGACAAGCCGGGCCAGAAGGTCACGGTGACGTATCTGCGCAACGGGGCGGAGAAGACGGCGCGGGCCACCCTGGGCGAGATCTAGATCCCGGCCGCGGGAACACCCTCCTCCGCCGCCGTACGGGCCGGTCCCGGGCGGCGACGGCAGGAGAGCCCGGTCGCCGCGTACGGGCGCGGGCCCCGGCCTGACCCGGACGGACGGAACGCCGCCGCCCCGCGGGCGCGGAGCGCCGCCGACGACACGTACACGTCGGTGGACCGTGCCACCGCCCCGCGGGCGCGGATCCCGGCGGATCTCAGCCGTACGGGCCCGGGATCGCAGCCCACGGGCCCGTACGTCGCTCGCGTGTGCGGGGGCGGATCAGCCCTGGTCCGCCTGGAGGCTCATGGGGCCGTAGATCTTCGCCGAGTCCTCGAAGAGCGTCGCCTGGTCCGCCCCGCCGTCGAGGAGTTCCTTCCAGTACTCGCCGATCCAGGACTCCGCATCACCCTGCGTGGTGAATTCCTCCGGCTGCAGGGCCGGCTCCGTCTCCGTACCGTCGGACTTCTCGAACCGCCACGTCCACGCCATGTCCGCCTCCTGGGTCGCTTTGCTGCCCGCAGCCTAGTGCCTCCCACCCGTGCGGGTACGGGGTCTGCGCCCGCCCGGACACCCCCCAAGTCGCGCACCCGTGGCGCGGACGCGGCAGGATCGGAGGCGTGGAACTGACTCTGCTCGGCACCGGAGCCCCCGACGGGCTGCCGCGCCCCGAATGTCCCTGCGCCGCCTGCGCCACCGCCCGCGGGCCGCGCTCGCGGGCCGCGACCGCCGTGCTGGTCGACGACGCGCTGCTGCTGGATCTCACCCCGGGCGCCGTGTTCGCCGCAGCCCGTGCGGGGCACTCGCTCACCGGCGTACGGCAGGTGCTGCTCACCCACCCGCACGACGGGCCCGCCGTGGAGCTGCCCGCCGGGCTGCCTCCGGCGGGACGGGTGCCGGACGGGCGGGAACTGACGCTGATCAGCGGGCACCGGGTGCGGGCGGTGCCGATGGACGCGCCGGGCACGGGTTACGAGGTGACCGCGCCGGAGGGCGTACGGCTGCTCTACCTGCCGCCCGGCGCCGCGCCCTCCGGCCTCGCGGACCCGGCGCCCCAGCCGTACGACATGGTGGTCGGCGATGTGGTCGGGCGGCCGGACGCGGTGGCGCGGCTGCGGGCCGTCGAGGCGATCGGCCCCACCACGGAGATCATCGCCGTCCATCTGGACCACGACGCACCGCCCGGCGGGGAGCTGGACCGACGCCTCGCGGCTGCCGGCGCGCGCGCCGTGCCGGACGGGACGACGCTGGTGGTGGGCGAGTACCACGCGGCGTTGGAGGTACCGCGGCGCACGCTGGTGACGGGCGGTGCCCGGTCGGGGAAGTCCGTGGAGGCCGAGCGGCGCCTGGAGACATTCCCCGAGGTGGTGTACGTGGCGACCGGTGGACGCAGGGAAGGGGACGCCGAGTGGGCGGCCCGGATCGGGCTGCACCGGGAGCGCAGGCCCGCCGCCTGGCGCACCGAGGAGACCTGTGAGCTGGTGGAACTGCTGGAGTCGGACGGGCCTCCGCTGCTGATCGACTGCCTGTCGCTGTGGCTGACCGACGCGATGGACCGGGTGGGTGCCTGGGACGACGCGGCATGGGCGGACGGCGGCGAGAGCGCGCTGCGGGAGCGGACCGCCGAGCTGGTCGCCGCGGTGCGCGGAACGCGGCGCTCGGTCGTCGCCGTGACCAACGAGACGGGCTCGGGAGTGGTGCCCGCGACGGCCGCCGGGCGGCGGTTCCGGGACGAGCTGGGCCGGTTGAACGCCGCGTTCGCCGACGAGTGCGAACAGGTGCTGCTGGTGGTGGCCGGGCAGGTGCTGGCGCTGCGCGGCTGACCGGAGCACGCGGACGCGGGAACAGGAGGAGCGGACATGGCACGTGTGCGACCGACGCTGAGCGGGGTTCCCGAGACCTTGCTGTGGACGCTCTACAACCGGGCGTACGAGGCGGGGCAGCGCTATCCGGTGCTGGACGACCCGATGGCGCTGCGGCTGATGAAGGATCTGGACTATCCCTTCGAGGAGCGGTTCGGGCGGCCGAACGCGTTCCACTCGCAGGCCCAGGGGCTGCGCTCGCGCTGCTTCGACCTGGCCGTGCAGGGCTACCTCGCCGACCGTCCGCAGGCCACCGTGGTCGCGCTCGGCGACGGCCTGGAGACCGGTTTCTGGCGGGTCGACAACGGCCGGCTGAGCTGGCTGAGCGTGGAGCTACCGGAGGTCGCCGAGCTGCGGCGGGCGCTGCTGCCCGCCTCCGGCCGGCTGCGCACCCTGTCCCGGTCGGCGACCGATCTGTCCTGGCTGGACGAGATCGAGGATCCGGAGGGCCGCGGTGCGGTCGTCACGACGCAGGGGCTGCTGATGTACCTGCCTCCCGCGGAGGTGCGGAGGATCCTGGCGGCCTGCGCCGAACGGCTGCCCGGCGGCGTCCTCGTCCTGGACACGATGGCGCGCTGGCTGGCCAGGGGCACGGTGGCCGGCACCTCGAAGGCCGGCGGGACGGCCATTCCGCCGATGCGCTGGGCGATGAACCCCGGCGAGCGGCACAAGCTGCGCGGTGCGCACCCGGCGATCACCGAGGTACGGGCGCTGCGGCTGCCCCGGGGGCGGGGCGCGATGGGCGAGCTGATCCGGCTCCAGTCGCTGCTTCCGGGGCTGCGGACCCTGACACCCGCGATGACCCAGCTGCGGTTCGGATACGGGTCCCCGCGCTGACCGGGCGTCAGAAACGCTGCGGGTACTGTTCCGCAGTGAGCCCGCCGCCGGGCTCACCGGCCCACTCCACGTATCGACCCGCGAGGCAGACCCCCGTGAATCTGGACGACTTCTCCGACCTGATCGAACGCCCCGACGGCGGCGTACGGCGCGACGCCGAGGAACGCCGGGAGCGCCTGATCGTTCCTCCGGGCGCCCTCGGGCGCCTGGACGAGCTGGGCGAATGGCTCTCGGCCGCCCAGCAGTCCGTACCGGTCAAGGCGATCGAGCAACCGCGTGTGGTGCTCTTCGCCGGTGATCACGGGGTGGCCGCACTGGGTGTCTCCGGCCGCCCGGCCGGGAGCGCGCACGAGCTGGTGAGAGCCACGCTGGACGGCGCGACTCCGCTCGCCGTGCTGGCCCGCCGGTTCTCCGTACCGGTACGGATCGTCGACGCCGGTCTGGACTGCGACCCGGAGCTGCTGCCCGAGTCGGTGGTACGCCACCGGGTGCGGCGCGGCAGCGGCCGGATCGACGTCGAGGACGCGCTGACGGCCGAGGAGGCCGAGCAGGCGGTGCGCCTGGGGATGGCGATCGCGGACGAGGAGGCCGACTCGGGCACCGATCTGGTGGTGCTCGGCGATCTGAGCGTCGGCGGTACGACGGCCGCGGCCACGCTGATCGCGGCGCTGTGCGGCACGGACGCCTCGGTGGTCACCGGACGCGGTGGCGCGGGGATCGACGATCTGGCCTGGATGCGCAAGTGCGCGGCGATCCGGGACGCGCTGCGGCGGGCCCGGCCGGTCCTCGGCGATCAGCTGGAGCTGCTGGCCGCGGTGGGCGGTGCGGACCTGGCGGCGACGACCGGGTTCCTGTTGCAGTGCGCGGTGCGCAGACTGCCGGTGATCCTGGACGGTGTGGTCTCGGCGGCCTGTGCGCTGGTGGGTCAGCGCGCGGCCTTCCGGGCACCGGACTGGTGGCTGGCGGGTCAGGCGAGCGGCGAGCCGGCGCAGGCCAAGGCTCTGGACCGGATGGCGCTCAACCCCTTGCTGGACCACGGCGTCATCGTCGGTGAAGGAAGTGGGGCATTGCTCGCACTTCCTCTTGTTCGGGCCGCGGCCGCGCTGGCGGCGGAGCTGCCCGAGCGCCCACCTGTCGCCGACGAGAAGGACGGCGCCGGCGAAGAGGCCGAGGGAAGCGACGCGGACGGCGACGCGACCGGCGGCTGACGGACCCGGCACAGCTGCGGCCGCCGAAGACCGGCCGCAGCGCAGCCCCCTCCTACAGCGCGATGCACCATATGATCGCTTTTCATGGGAGAGGTCCGATTGGCCACCGACGAAACCGGGCGGGACAGCACCCGGGCACCGAGCACCGACCGGTCGCGGCGCAGTGCCGCGTTCACCATCTGGTATCTGCGCGTGGTGTCGTTCATCAATTTCCTGAGCGCTGTCTGGGTCAGCTTCGGCAATGATCTGCGCCGCCACAACACCGCGAACTACTTCACCCCGTACCTGCTCACCGCGGGCTTCTCCTCCGGGGTGGTCGCGCTCTTCCTCGCGATCACCATGCGCCGCCGCAAGCGGGCCGCCTGGATCGTGAACATGGTGGTGAGCAGTCTTCTGCTGCTCCTCTTCGCCCTGGCGATCCCGTTCCCGGAGGTCCGGCAGTACCCGCAGAACTGGGTCTCGCTGGCACTGACCGCCGTATTCGTCCTGGCGCTCGCCCTCGGCCGGCGTGAGTTCTACGCGAAGGGCGACCGGTCCAACCCGAAGCTGGCGGCCGCCGTCGCGGCCGGCGGCCTGCTGACCACCTCGCTGATCGCCGCGGGCCTGGTCACCCTCACCAACACCGCGCACGACGGCTTCCGCTCGTCCTTCCTGGACCGCTGGCGCTACGGCGCCCTGCGGCTGGTCTCGATCGCCGCCAACGACGCCGGTTTCCCCGGGATCCGCACGCCCGGCTGGGTCAACGTCACGATCAACATCCTCTCCACCCTGCTGCTGATCGCCGTCGTGTACGCGGCGTTCCGGTCCCGCCGGGCCGTCGACCCGATCACCCCCGAGGACGAGGTACGGCTGCGGGCGCTGCTCGACAAGCACGGCGACCGGGACTCGCTCGGCTACTTCGCGCTGCGCCGGGAGAAGAGCGTCGTCTGGTCACCGACCGGGAAGGCCGCCGTCGCCTACCGGGTGGTCGGCGGGGTCTCGCTCGCCTCCGGTGATCCCATCGGCGACCCGGAGGCCTGGCCGGGGGCGATCGAGCCGTGGCTGGCCGAGGCCCGCGAGCACGGCTGGATCCCGGCGGTGATGGGGGTGAGCGAAGAGGGCGGCACCGTGTACGCGCGGCACGGCCTGGACGCCCTGGAACTGGGCGACGAGGCGATCGTGGAGACCGCCGAGTTCACCCTCGAAGGGCGGGCGATGCGGACCGTGCGCCAGGCGTACAACCGGGTCGGGCGCGCCGGGTACGAGGTGACCGTGCGCCGGCACGCCGACATCCCCGACGACGAGATGGCGGAACTGGTGCGGCGCGCCGACGACTGGCGCGACGGGGCGACCGAGCGCGGCTTCTCCATGGCGCTGGGCCGGCTCGGCGATCCGGCCGACGGGCAGTGCGTGATGCTCGAATGCCGCGACGCACCCACCGGGAAGGACGGCGCGGACGCCGAAGAGGGCGGCGCGCCCGGCGAGTTGCGCGCCGTGCTGAGCTTTGTGCCGTGGGGGCCGCACGGCCTCTCGCTGGACCTGATGCGCCGCGACCGGGACTCCGAGAACGGCCTGATGGAGTTCATGGTCATCGAACTCCTGCAGCGCGCCGAAGAGATCGGGATCACCCAGGTCTCACTGAACTTCGCGATGTTCCGGTCCGTCTTCGAGCGGGGTTCACGACTCGGCGCCGGACCGGTGCTGAGGCTGTGGCGCTCCATGCTCAGCTTCTTCTCGCGCTGGTGGCAGATCGAGTCGCTCTACCGCGCGAACGCCAAGTACCGACCGATCTGGGAGCCGCGCTTCATGCTCTTCGAGAAGAGCTCCGACCTCCTGCGCATCGGCCTCGCCGCGGGCCGTGCCGAAGGGTTCCTGGAGGCGCCCGGTCTGCCCAAGTGGCTGCACCGCTCGCACCTCGGGGCCGGTGGATGAGACCCGTACGGGCGCTGCGCGGGGCAGCCCGTCACGAATGGGGTCCGCTCGTCGTCACCGTACGCGCGGGGCTCACCGCCGTCCGGCTGCGGGCGGTCCCGATGACGCTCGCAGCGGTCTGCCTGACGGCACTGCTGCACGCCGTGCAGAACCAGGCGTGGGGCTTCGGCGCGGTGCGCGAACTCGGGGCCGTACGGGCCGAGGACCCGCTGTGGCAGGCCCTGCTGCGTACCCCGCTGTCGCTGTTCGTCCCGGCGCTGGACCTGCCGGTGTGGGGCGCGCTGGGGCAGATCCTGATGGTGTTCGGGACCGCCGAGATCTGCCTGGGCCGGTGGCGCACGCTCATGATCGCGTACACCGCGACGCTGGCCGGGACGCTGTACGCGCGGATCGGCGTCGCGCTCGGCCCGGACGGGCTGTTCGGGCTGCCCGCCACCGACGCCCGGATCGTGGACACCGGCCCGTCGGCGGCGGTGGTCGGTCTCGCCGTCTACGTGTGCTGCCTCTACCGCGCCTGGTTCACCGGGGCGCTGGTGATCGCGGCGATGGCCGTCGAGATGGTCCTCAAGAACAATCTGGCCGGCAAGGAGCATCTGGCGGCGATCGTCGCGGTGCTCGCGCTGTGCGCCGTCACGGTGAGCCGGCACCGGCGCCGGGATCTGCGCCGCCGGGATCAGGGTTTGCGTCCGGAGACCGGAGCCCGGTCCGGCGCCCCGCCGATCAGGTCCTGAAATCTGCGGCGCGGGCCCATCCAGCGCACATCGTGGTGGTAGGCCCGCAGCACCGCCCGCGCACGGGCGCGATGGCGGTTGCGGTAGAAGCGCCTCGCCCACATCGAGGTCGGCCGGGCCAGCCGGATCGCCCCGATCAGGGCGACGAACGGGACGAGGGTGCCGACCACCGCGAGCCGCGCCTTGCCCTTGAACAGGGAGATCAGCACGAAGCAGAAGTTGACGACCAGGGTCAGGACGACCCCGAGCCTGCCCTGCTGCTCGTCACTGCTCAGTTCGTTCACGCCGAGCGGTGAGAATCCGGCCAGGACCAGCAGCACCAGCGCCGCGGTGAGGACCACGACCTCCACGCTCTGGCGGCCCTCCTCGGTCCAGTACACGTCGTCGAGGTGGAGGATCAGGGCGAACTCGTCCAGCACCAGCCCCGCGCCCATACCGAAGATCACCGCACAGACCCCCGCGGTCACCCCGTGGCGACTGCTGGCGACCGCCCCGAAGCCGCCGACGACGCTCAGCACCACACCGGGCACCACGTGGTGGACATGGACTCCGCCGGGCGTGATGTTGCGGAACGGCCCCTTCCCCGCCCTGATCATCCGGGTGATGAACCGGGTGACGGCGAAGGTGAGCACGAAGGCGG
Organism: Streptomyces sp. NPDC057963; assembly: GCF_042887155.1. NCBI lineage: Bacteria > Bacillati > Actinomycetota > Actinomycetes > Kitasatosporales > Streptomycetaceae > Streptomyces > Streptomyces sp. NPDC057963. The sequence continues at coordinate 101,324 of NZ_JBHVPX010000008.1, read as the reverse complement.
CCAGGGCGAGGAGCAGCGGCAGCTTCCCCGGCTCGACGATGTTCTGATCGAACCAGTGACCCATGCCACCCACTCCCGATAGGACACTTTTGCCATGGTCTGTCGTGTTACGACCAATCTATCGGTCCGTCACAGCGATTAGCCTGCGCGCCGTGACCTCCCTGAACAGCCACGGCCTGCGCTTCGCCTTCGGCACCCTGACCGTGCTTCCCGTCCGCGTCACCCGCTGGGACCGCGGTACCGCCCGTACCGGGATGATGTGCGCGCCGCTCGCCGGTCTCGTCGTGGGGATCCTCGCCGCGGTGCCGGGCGTCCTGTCACTGCTGCTCGGCTCCGGTCCGCTGCTCGCCGCGGTCGCCTCCGCGGCCGTGCCCGCGGTGCTGACCAGAGGGCTGCACCTGGACGGTCTCGCGGACACCGCCGACGGCCTGGGCAGCGGCAGACCCGCCGACGACGCCCTGCGGATCATGAAGCAGTCGGACATCGGGCCGTTCGGCGTGATCACCCTGCTGTTCGTTCTGCTGGCCCAGGTCGCGGTCCTGGACCAGTTGTACGGGCAGAGCTGGGCGCGCGGCGCGGTGGCGGCGGCCGTCGCCGCGGTCACCGCCCGGCTGGCGCTCACACTGGCCTCCCGTCAGGGCGTACCGGCGGCCCGTCCGGAAGGGCTGGGCGCGGCGGTGGCCGGGACGGTCACGGTGCGGGCCGCGGTGGCGGTCGGGGCCGTCGCGGTCGCGGCCTGCGCGGGTGCCGGGGCGCTCTTCGGCGGGTACGGGGCGCTGCACCACGCCCTCGCCGCCCTGGCCGCGCTCGGCGCCGCCCAACTCCTGCTGCGGCACTGCGTACGGCGCTTCGGCGGGGTGACCGGCGATGTCTTCGGCGCGCTGGCGGAGACGGCGGCGACGGCGGCCCTGGTGGTGCTGGCGCTCGGTTAGAACCTGCCCGGTCGGCCGTACGGTTCCAGAGCCGTACGGCTCTAGGTGCGCGCCCCGGGGCACGCCTGGCGCCACACACCCAGTTCGTACTTCTTCCGCAGCGAACTGAGCCCCAGCCGCTGCGACGCGGCGCAGAACCGGGCGACCGGCAGTTCGTACTCCACGTGGAAGACGGCCTTGCCCGCCTTCACGAACGGCGTGAGGGCCTCGCACTCCTGGTACTGCGCGCACTGCTCGTTGACCGCGAAGTCGAAGTCCGGCACCAGTTCCGGGATCTGGTCGAGGTCGTTCTTCAGGCCGACGGCGAGTCCGTGGCGGTGGGCGATGCGGGCGATGAGCCGGTTGTAGCGCACCTGGTCGGCGGCGGTCAGCGGGAAGCCCGTGCGGTTGCGGTAGCCGTCCATGTTGTCGGGTTCCACCGCGTCGAAACCCTTCTTCGCGCACATCGCGATCCGCGCCTCCATCAGCGGCTCCAGGACGTCCGTGCGGCGGATGTCGAGCCACCGCTCCCCCTCCCAGCCGTTGCCCTTCCCCCGCACCGAGGCGGGGAACTCGCCCGCGTCCGGGCGGAAGTCCTCCCAGGCGCCGGTGGAGAGGTAACAGATCACCTTGCGGCCCCGGCGGTGCAGATCGGCGACGGCCGAGGCCTCGTGCTCGAAGCCGTCGATGTCGTAGACGGGGACGTCCACCGTGGGGTCGAGCCGGCCGGAGAGCTGCCACTGCCAGCCGATTCCCGGCTCCGGCCGCCAGTGGCCCCGCGGGACCTGTTCCGGCGCCGAGGTGCAGCCGGTCAGCAGGGCCAGCAGCATCAGTACGGTGACCGGCAGCACCGCTCCCGGTCGCGCCGGGCGCGCAGCCCCACGGACGTGCATGGTTCTCCCCCTGTAGGTCCGCCACCGGCAACGACCCTACTTCCACGGTCCGTTCCCGTCGCACGGGCCCGGCTCCCGCCGCCCGGAACCGCGGCCGGGACACCACAACAGGCCATCGACGGCCCGCCGCCGTGATCCCGCAGCAATGGCGCGCGTAGGCTCATTCCCGGCACATTGCGGCGGCGTCTACGATGCGCCGGGCACGGTCGGCCCACCCCTCGACCGACAACGAACTCAACGGAAGCGAGATTTCACCACCGTGACTGCTCTCACTCTCAGCACTGCCGGTGCGGCGACGCTGCGCGCCGACGCACTCGTCGTCGGCGTCGCCAAGGGCGCTGGATCCAAGTCTGGGGACCTGGTCCTCGCACCGGGCGCCGAGGCCGTGGACAAGGCGTTCGACGGAAAGCTCGCCACCGTCCTGGAGGCCCTGGGCGCCGCAGGTGCCGAGGGCGAGGTGACCAAGCTCCCCGCGCCCGACGGCCTCAAGGTCCCGGTCGTCATCGCGGTCGGCCTCGGCCCCGTCCCAGGGAAGGACGCGGAGTACGACGCCGAGGCGCTGCGCCGGGCCGCGGGCGCGGCCGCCCGCGCCCTCACCGGTGCGAAGAAGGCTGGCTTCGCGCTGCCCATCGCCTCCGCCGAGGACGCCGGGGCGGTCTCCGAGGGCGCGCTCCTCGGCGCGTACGCCTTCACCGCGTACCAGGGCGGCGAGGACAAGCTGGCCCCCAAGGGCAAGAAGAACGGCAACGGCCCGAAGGGGCCGCTCGGCGAGGTCGCCCTGCTCGGCGCCAAGCCGCGCGACAAGGCGTTCAAGGCGGCCGCCGACCGCGCCCTCGCGGTCGTCGAGGAGATCAACCGCGCCCGCGACCTGATCAACACCCCGCCGAACGACCTGTACCCGGAGTCCTTCGCCGCCGTGGCCACCGCCGCGGGCAAGGAGCACGGCATCAAGGTGCAGGTCCTCGACGAGAAGGCGCTCGTCAAGGGCGGCTTCGGCGGCCTGCTGGGCGTCGGTCAGGGCTCGACCCACGGCCCGCGCCTGGTCAGGCTCGCCTACACGCACCCGAAGGCGGAGAAGACCCTGGCCCTGGTCGGCAAGGGCATCACCTACGACTCGGGCGGCATCTCGCTGAAGCCGGCCGGCCACAACGAGACGATGAAGTGCGACATGAGCGGCGCCGCCGCCGTGTTCGCGAGCGTCGTCGCGGCCGCCCGTCTGGGCCTCCGGGTCAATGTCACCGGCTGGCTGGCGCTCGCCGAGAACATGCCGTCGGGCAACGCCACCCGCCCCGGTGACGTGCTGCGCATGTACAGCGGCAAGACCGTCGAGGTCCTCAACACGGACGCCGAGGGCCGGCTCGTCCTCGCCGACGCGCTGACCCGCGCCTCCGAGGAGAACCCGGACGCGATCGTCGACGTGGCGACCCTGACCGGCGCGATGGTGCTGGCGCTGGGCAACCGCACCTTCGGCATCATGGCGAACGACGACGCCTTCCGGACCTCCATCCACGAGATCGCCGAGGAGGTCGGCGAGGCCTCCTGGCCGATGCCGCTCCCCGCCGACCTGCGCAAGGGCATGGACTCCCCGACCGCCGACATCGCCAACATGGGCGAGCGGATGGGCGGCGGCCTGGTGGCCGGTCTGTTCCTGCAGGAGTTCGTGGGCGAGGGCATCGCCTGGGCGCACCTGGACATCGCGGGCCCGGCCTTCCACGAGGGCGCGCCGTACGGCTACACGCCGAAGGGCGGCACCGGTTCCGCGGTCCGCACGCTGGTGAAGCTGGCCGAGCGCACCGCGGCCGGAGACCTCGGCTGAGGTCACGGCTGACCTGCGGCCCCGGGCATACGTCCGGGGCCGCAGGTGTTCTCCTCCTGGCATCGCGGCACGGAACCGGCCGGTTTCGCTCTCAACGAAATCCGTACGTCTCTACGCAGCGGTAACCACGTGAGACGGCTGATCATCCGTCTCAGACCCGGGCCCCGCGTCCCGCCCACCGTCAACAAGTGCGAAGATGGGTTCTCGGCAGGACAGGGCCCCCACCACAGGGCCGAATAACAAAAGCGGCCGAACACCAGCCGACCGGCCGGTCATCCCCCAGCGACGGGGCCCGGCGTACGGCGCACATGCATGGAGGACGTGACGTGGCGAACGACGCCAGCACCGTTTTCGACCTAGTGATCCTCGGCGGTGGTAGCGGCGGTTACGCCGCGGCCCTGCGCGGAGCGCAGCTGGGCCTGGACGTCGCTCTGATCGAGAAGGGCAAGGTCGGCGGCACCTGCCTGCACAACGGCTGCATCCCCACGAAGGCCCTGCTGCACGCCGGCGAGATCGCCGACCAGGCGCGCGAGGCCGACCAGTTCGGTGTCAAGGCCACCTTCGAGGGCATCGACATCGAGGCCGTCCACAAGTACAAGGACGACGTGATCTCGGGCCTGTACAAGGGTCTGCAGGGTCTCATCGCCTCGCGCAAGGTCACCTACATCGAGGGTGAGGGACGGCTCTCCTCCCCCACCTCGGTGGATGTGAACGGCCGGCGCGTCCAGGGCCGCCACGTGCTGCTCGCGACCGGCTCCGTGCCGAAGTCGCTGCCGGGCCTGGAGATCGACGGCAACCGCATCATCTCCTCGGACCACGCGCTGAAGCTCGACCGCGTCCCGAAGTCCGCGATCGTGCTGGGCGGCGGCGTCATCGGCGTCGAGTTCGCCTCGGCGTGGACCTCCTTCGGCACCGACGTCACGATCATCGAGGGCCTGAAGCACCTGGTCCCGGTCGAGGACGAGAACAGCTCGAAGCTTCTTGAGCGCGCCTTCCGCAAGCGCGGCATCAAGTTCAACCTCGGTACGTTCTTCCAGAGCGCCGAGTACACGCAGGACGGTGTCCGCGTGACCCTCGCCGACGGCAAGACCTTCGAGGCGGAGGTGCTGCTGGTCGCCATCGGCCGCGGCCCGGTCTCGCAGGGCCTGGGCTACGAGGAGGCCGGCGTCGCGACGGACCGCGGCTACGTCCTGGTCGACGAGTACATGCAGACCAATGTGCCCACCATCTCGGCCGTGGGCGACCTGGTCCCGACGCTCCAGCTCGCGCACGTCGGCTTCGCCGAGGGCATCCTGGTGGCGGAGCGGCTGGCCGGTCTGAAGACCGTTCCGATCGATTACGACGGTGTCCCGCGGGTGACGTACTGCCACCCCGAGGTCGCCTCCGTGGGCATCACCGAGGCCAAGGCCAAGGAGCTCTACGGCGCGGACAAGGTCGTCGCTCTGAAGTACAACCTCGCGGGCAACGGCAAGAGCAAGATCCTCAAGACCGCGGGCGAGATCAAGCTCGTCCAGGTCAAGGACGGTGCCGTGGTCGGCGTCCACATGGTCGGTGACCGTATGGGCGAGCAGGTCGGCGAAGCCCAGCTGATCTACAACTGGGAAGCGCTGCCCGCCGAGGTCGCGCAGCTGATCCACGCACACCCGACGCAGAACGAGGCGATGGGCGAGGCCCACCTGGCCCTGGCCGGCAAGCCCCTGCACTCCCACGACTGATCAGTCGACCGGGCGCGACGACCGACCACTTCCGCACTTTCGTAAGGAGCAACTGAAACCATGTCGGTTTCCGTAACCCTTCCGGCGCTCGGCGAGAGCGTCACCGAGGGCACTGTCACCCGCTGGCTGAAGGCCGAGGGCGAGCGCGTCGAGGCCGACGAGCCGTTGCTCGAGGTCTCGACCGACAAGGTCGACACCGAGATCCCGGCCCCCGCGGCCGGCATCCTCGCCGCGATCAAGGTCGCCGAGGACGAGACCGTCGAGGTCGGCGCCGAGCTGGCCGTCATCGACGACGGCACGGGTGCGGCCCCTGCCGCCGCGGCCCCGGCCGCCGAGCCGGTGGCCGCACCGGCACCGGCGCCGGTCGCCGAGGCCCCCGCCGCCGCTGCCCCGACCCCGGCCCCGGTGGCCGAGGTTCCGGCCGCCGCTCCGGCCGGTGGCGCGGCCGGTACCGACGTCACCCTCCCGGCGCTCGGCGAGAGCGTCACCGAGGGCACCGTCACCCGCTGGCTGAAGGAGGTCGGCGAGGAGGTCACGGAGGACGAGCCCCTCCTGGAGGTCTCCACGGACAAGGTCGACACCGAGATCCCGGCCCCGGTTTCCGGTGTGCTGCTGGAGATCGTCGTCGCCGAGGACGAGACCGCCGAGGTCGGCGCCAAGCTCGCCGTCATCGGTGCCCCGGGTGCCGCTCCGGCCGCTGCCCCGGCTCCGGCCGCTCCGGCGCCCGCCGCCGCTCCGGCACCGGCTCCGGCCGCCCCCGCGCCGGCCGCCCCCGCACCGGCTCCGGCACCGGTGGCACCCGCTGCCCCGGTCGCCGCTCCGGCTCCGGTGGCCCCGGCCGCTCCGGCGCCCGCCGCCGCTCCGGCTCCGGCTCCGGTCGCCGCACCGGCACCCGCCGCCCCCGTTGCTCCGGCCGCCCCGGCCGCGACCTCCGGTGACGACGGCGCGTACGTCACGCCGCTGGTCCGCAAGCTCGCCTCCGAGAGCGGAGTCGACCTGGGCGCGGTCAAGGGCTCCGGCGTCGGTGGCCGTATCCGCAAGCAGGACGTCGTCGCCGCCGCGGAGGCCGCCAGGGCCGCCGCGGCCCCGGCTCCGGTGGCCGCCGCTGCTCCCGCGGCCTCGAAGGCGCCGAAGCTGGAGGCGTCCCCGCTGCGCGGTCAGACGGTCAAGATGACCCGCATGCGCAAGGTCATCGGCGAGAACATGATGAAGGCGCTGCACTCGCAGGCCCAGCTGACCACGGTCGTCGAGGTCGACGTCACCAAGCTGATGAAGCTGCGCAACCAGGCGAAGAACGCGTTCGCCGCCCGCGAGGGCGTCAAGCTGTCCCCGATGCCGTTCTACGTCAAGGCGGCGGCCCAGGCGCTGAAGGCCCACCCGGTCGTCAACGCCCGGATCAACGAGGACGAGGGCACCATCACGTACTTCGACTCGGAGAACATCGGCATCGCCGTGGACGCCGAGAAGGGTCTGATGACCCCGGTCATCAAGGGTGCGGGCGACCTGAACATCGCCGGCATCTCGAAGAAGACCGCCGAGCTGGCCGGCAAGGCCCGCGGTGGCGGCCTGACGCCGGACGACATGTCCGGTGCCACCTTCACCATCAGCAACACCGGCTCTCGCGGTGCGCTGTTCGACACCGTCATCGTGCCCCCGAACCAGGCAGCCATCCTGGGCATCGGTGCCACGGTCCGCCGCCCGGTGGTCATCGACCACCCGGACCTCGGCGAGACGATCGCGGTGCGCGACATGACGTACCTCTCGCTCTCCTACGACCACCGTCTGGTGGACGGCGCGGACGCCGCCCGCTACCTGACCGCGGTCAAGGCGATCCTGGAGGCCGGTGAGTTCGAGGTCGAGCTCGGCCTCTGAGCACCACGGTTGTAACCAGCCTCACCAGCGGCGCCCCCGTCCGGATCCTTTCCGGACGGGGGCGCCGCCGTATTGTCTAGACACCACCGGTCGCCCCGGCAGCCGTGATGGTGCGGACAGCACCGGTTTGCCCCGAAGGAGCCCCTCATGACCCCGCCCGTCGTCCACTCGCTGCGCGAACAGATCCGCGAGCACATCGTGGACGGGATCGTCAGCGGGCGCTGGAAGCCGGGCGAACGAATCGTGGAGCGCCGGATTGCCACCGAGCTGGAGGTCAGCCAGACGCCCGTGCGCGAGGCGCTGCGGGAGCTGGAGACGCTGCGGCTGATCGAGTCGGCGCCCAACAAGGGCGTACGGGTCCGCAATCTCACCGCGGCCGATCTGGAGGAGAGCTATCCGGTACGGGCCGGTCTGGAGCAGATCGCCGCGGAACTGGCGGCTCCGGCGCTCGGCGAGGACTGCTCGCGCCTCGCGCCGCACGTGGCGGCGCTCTACCAGGCGGACCGGCTGGCCGACGGCGAGGCGCAGGTGCGGCACACCGTCGCGTTCCACCGCGAGATGGTGCGCGCCGCCGGGAACGCCGTGCTGCTGCACACCTGGGAGGGGCTGGGCATCGAGGTGTTCACCGCCCTGTCGATCCGCTGGCTGGGCACGGTGCAGAAGTCGTACGCGGAGGAGCACGAGGCGCTCATCGAGGCGTTCCTGCGGAAGGACCCGGACATCGGGGTGCTGGTCAAGGCCCATGTGCTCGGCTGCGCGCCGCGCGCCTGAGGAAGGTACGCGCCACAGACCGAGGGACGTGCGTTTCCCGAGACGCGTACACATCTGTCGTCGAGGGCGCTCGTCTGTGCAGGTGGGCGCCCCTTTTGTGTACTAAATCCCGTCACTCCGTGCCCGGTTCCGCGGCACCGAATGCCACTTTCTTCACATCGAGAAGTTTTGCCATTCATCCTTTGATCGATCATCGATCGGCGACTTAGAGTTCACTTCGCGGGCCCACCGGCCCCATCGCCCTGTCCTGCCAGCCAGGGCCTTTCTCCACCCCCCTCCACTCCGGAAGGCGGCGATCATGACCGACCCCGTAGGAAAGCTTCCGAGCGAGCTCGATCAGCTCCCGGACCGTGACCCCGAGGAGACCGCCGAATGGGCGGCCTCCCTGGATGCCGTCACCAAGGCCGCGGGCCCGCACCGCGCCGCGTACCTGATGCGCCGCTCGCTCCAGCACGCCGAGGGCGCCGGTCTCGCGCTGCCCAAGCTGCTGGAGACCGATTACGTCAACTCCATCCCGACCGCCGCCGAGCCCGCGTTCGACGGCGACCTGGAGATGGAGTCCCGGATCACCGCCTGGAACCGCTGGAACGCGGCCGCGATGGTCACCCGGGGCTCCCGGCTCGGCGTCGGCGGCCACATCGCCACCTTCGCCTCGGCGGCCTGGCTGTACGAGACCGGCTTCAACCACTTCTTCCGCGGCAAGGAGGGGGACGGCTCCGGCGACCAGCTCTACATCCAGGGCCACGCCTCCCCCGGCATCTACGCCCGCGCCTTCCTCGACGGCCGGCTCGGCGAGCAGCAGCTCGACAACTTCCGCCAGGAGGCGGGCGGCGACGGCCTGCCGTCCTACCCGCACCCGCGGCGGCTGCCGTGGCTGTGGGAGTTCCCCACCGTGTCGATGGGCCTCGGCCCGCTCTCGGCGATCTACCAGGCGCGCTTCAACCGCTACCTGGCCAACCGCAACATCAAGGACACGTCGAACTCGCACGTCTGGGCCTTCCTCGGCGACGGCGAGATGGACGAGCCCGAGTCGACCGCGGCCCTCGCCCTCGCGGCGCGTGAGCGGCTCGACAACCTGACCTTCGTCATCAACTGCAACCTGCAGCGCCTCGACGGCCCGGTCCGCGCCAACTTCCGCGTGGTCCAGGAGCTGGAGGGCGCGTTCCGCGGCGCCGGCTGGAACGTCGTCAAGACGCTCTGGGGCAACGCCTGGGACGAGCTGTTCCAGCTGGACACCACCGGGGCGCTGGTCCGCCGGCTCCGGGCGGTCCCGGACGCGCAGTTCCAGACGTACGCCACCCGCGACGTCGCGTACATACGCGAGCACTTCTTCGGCGCCGAGCCCGCGCTCGCCGAGCTGGCGAAGCTGCTCACCGACGCGAAGATCGCCGAGTGCTTCCACACCTCGCGCGGCGGCCACGAGGCCCGCAAGGTGTACGCGGCATACAAGGCGGCCGTCGAGCACAAGGGCGCGCCGACCGTGATCCTGGCCCAGACGGTGAAGGGCTACACGCTCGGCCCCGGCTTCGAGTCGCGCAACGCCAACCACCAGATGAAGAAGCTCTCCGGCAAGGAGTTCCGCGCCATGCGGGACCTGCTGGAGCTGCCGATCCCGGACTCGAAACTCGACGAGGGCCTGGTGCCGTACGGCCACCCGGGCGCCGACTCCCCCGAGGTCCGCTACCTCCAGGAGCGCCGTGCCGCCCTCGGCGGTCCCGCCCCGGCCCGCCGGGTGCACGCGGTGGCGCTGCCCGAGCCCGACGAGCGTGCGTTCGCCGCGCTGAAGAAGGGCTCCGGCAAGCAGGAGCTGGCCACCACGATGGCGTTCGTACGCCTGGCCAAGGACCTGATGCGGGACAAGGAGACCGGCAGGCGCTGGGTTCCGATCGTCCCCGACGAGGCGCGCACCTTCGGTATGGAGGCGCTGTTCCCGTCGGCCGGCATCTACTCGCCGCTGGGGCAGACGTACGACCCGGTCGACCGCGACCAGCTGATGTACTACAAGGAAGCCAAGGACGGCCAGGTCCTCAACGAGGGCATCACCGAGGCCGGCGCGATGGCCGACTTCATCGCCGCGTCCACGTCGTACGCGACGCACGGCGAGCCGATGATCCCCTTCTACATCTTCTACTCGATGTTCGGCTGGCAGCGTACGGGCGACCAGTTCTGGCAGCTCGGCGACCAGCTCGGCCGCGGCTTCGTGGTCGGTGCCACGGCGGGCCGTACGACACTGACGGGCGAGGGCCTCCAGCACGCGGACGGCCACTCGCACCTGATCGCGTCCACGAACCCGGCCGCGCTCAACTACGACCCGGCGTTCGCGTACGAGATCGCGGTGATCGTCAAGGACGGTCTGCGCCGGATGTACGGCCCCGAGGCCGAGAACGTCTTCTACTACCTGACGGTCTACAACGAGCCGAAGCCGCAGCCCGCGATGCCGGAAGGCGTCGAGGAGGGCATCGTCAAGGGCCTCTACCGCTTCAAGGAGGGCACGCCCGCGACGGCGGACGCCCCGCGCGTCCAGCTGCTGGCCTCCGGTACGGCGATCCACTGGGCCCTGGAGGCGCAGGAGCTGCTGGCCGCGGACTGGGGCATCACGGCCGACGTCTGGTCCGCCACCTCGTGGGGCGAGCTGCGCCGCGAGGCGCTGGAGTGCGACGAGGCGCTGCTCCGCGGTGAGCAGCGGGTGCCGTACGTGACCCAGGCGCTGGAGGGTGCGCCGGGCCCGGTCCTCGCGGTCAGCGACTGGATGCGGCAGGTCCCGGACCAGATCAGCCAGTGGGTGGAGCAGGACTGGTCCTCGCTCGGCACGGACGGTTTCGGTCTCTCCGACACCCGTGACGCGGCCCGCCGCCACTTCGGCGTCGACGCCCAGTCGATCACGGTCGCGGCCCTGGCCCAGCTGGCCCGCCGCGGCGAGGTGACCGCGTCCGCGGTCAAGGACGCCCGGGAGCGGTACGGGCTGTGACGTGAGGCGGCGGCCGGGTGCGCCCGGCCGCCGATCCGCCCGCGGCGGGCCCGGGGACCGGACCCGTCCGGTCCCCGAGGGCGTCCTCCAGGCCGCCCCGCGAGGGAGGGCAGCACGTGCCTCCCGGCCACAATGGCCGTATGCGTGCTGCCCGTCTCATCAAAATGGTGCTGCTCCTGCAGTCCCGCCCCGCCATGACCGCCGCCGAGCTCGCCCAGGAGCTGGAGGTGTCCGAGCGGACCGTCACCCGGGACGCCCAGGCGCTCTCCGAGGCGGGTGTCCCGGTGTACGCGGACCGGGGCCGGGCCGGGGGCTACCGGCTGGTCGGCGGGTATCGCACGCGCCTCACCGGACTCGCCCGCAACGAGGCCGAGGCGCTCTTCCTCTCCGGGCTGCCGTCCGCCCTGCGCGAGATGGGTCTGGAGGACGCCGCGTCCGCGGCCCGGCTCAAGGTGTCGGCGGCGCTGCTCCCCTCCCTGCGGGACGCCTCGGCCAGTGCCGCCCAGCGCTTCCATCTGGACGCTCCCGGCTGGTATCAGGAACCGGTCGCCCCGGAGCTGCTGCCCGCCGTCGCGGAGGCGGTCTGGGACGACCGGATCGTCCACGCCCGCTACCGCCGCAACGGCCGGGACGGCGAGGTGGAGCGGGAGCTGGCCCCGTACGGGCTCGTCCTGAAGGCCGGGGTCTGGTATCTCTGCGCCCGTGTGGCGGAGGACTTCCGGGTGTACCGGATCGACCGGTTCTCGGCCGTCGCGGTGTCCCAGGAGCGGTTCGTGCGCGACGAGGCGTTCGACCTGCCGGCGTTCTGGGACGAGCGGGCCGCGCAGTTCGCCCGCTCGCTGCTGCGTACCGAGGTGACGGTACGGGTGTCGGCGGAGGGCGTACGCCGACTGCCGTACGCGATGGACCGTTCGGCGGTCCGCGACGCGCTGGAGGCGGCGGGACCGGCCGATGCGCAGGGGTGGCTCACGGTCACTCTGCCGGTCGAGTCCCTCGATGTCGCGTACAGCCAACTGCTCCTGCTCGGGCCGGAGTCGGAAGTCCTCGAACCGGCCGCGCTGCGGGCCCGTTTCGTCGCGGCCGCCGAACGTCTGCGCGACCTCTATCGCTGAGGGTTCCTTTTCCCCGCGTCCGCGTGCGTCGCCCGCCGCCGGGGCCGATGCTTGTCCCGTGATGGACGAGACGGAGTTCTGGGAGATCGTCGACAGCACCCGCGAGGCCGCCGAGGGCGACCCCGAGGACCAGGCCGACCTGCTCGTCGAGCGGCTGGTGCGACTCGATCCCGAAGCCGTGCTGGATTTCGCCAGGCACTTCGAGGCCCGTTACAACCGTGCGTACCGCTGGGACCTGTGGGGCGCCGCCGCCGTGCTGCTCGGCGGCGCGAGCGACGACGCCTTCGACTTCTTCCGCTGCTGGCTGATCGGGCAGGGCCGGGAGGTCTTCGAGGGCGCACTGCACGATCCGGACAGCCTCGCCGACCTTCTCGGCGACTTCGACGCGGAGGTCGACGGGGAGGCCGAGGATCTCGGCTACGCCGCCGACGAGGCGTACGAGCAGCTCACCGGCGTGGTCGCCCCGGACCTCGGCCTGCCTCCCCAGGCCTCCGAGCCGGCGGGCACCCCTGTCGGCCCTGAGGACGACGGGGCCCTGGCGGAACGCTTCCCCGCGCTCTGGGACCGGTTCGGGACCGGCTGAACCCGCCCGGGGCCCCGCCGTGGCACCGTCCCGCCACCCCGCGGCCCCTCCGCCGTTCCGCGGCCCCTCCGCCACCCCGCGGCCCCTCCGCCCCGTCGTCGCACCGCGAGCGGGTGCCGCCGCCTCAGAAGTGCGTTCCGCCGTCGATCCGGATCTCCGTACCCGTGATGAACGCCCCGTCCTGCGATCCGAGCATCGCGACGACGCCCGCGACCGTGTCCGGGCTGGCGAAGCCCGCCCCGAGCGCCGGGGACAGCTTCGCGAAGAGCGACATGTCGGCATCGGCGGGCAGCCCCGGGCCGTTGCCGCTGGTCATGTCGGAGGAGATCGAGCCGGGCGCGACGGCGACGACCCGCAGCCCCTGCTTGCTGTACTCGCTCGCCAGCGCGTGCGTCATCGACTGGATGCCGCCCTTGCTCGCCGCGTACGCCGCCATGTAGGGGTGCGCGAAGCTCGCCGAGGTGGAGGAGAAGTTCACGACGACCGGCTCGTCACCCGCCAGCAGGGCCGGTATCGCCTCACGGATCATCAGGAACGTGCCCGTCAGGTTGACCGCGAGGATCTTGTTGAAGAACTCCAGCGTCGTCCTGTGCGTGTGTTCGGAGCGCAGGATCCCGGCCGCGTTGACGAGCACGTCGAGCCCGCCGAGGGCGGCCACGGCGGAGGCGACGCCCGCCCGTACCGCGGACTCGTCCGAGATGTCGAGGACGAGGGTGGTGAGGCGGTCGGCGGTGCCGTTCGCCTCGGCCGTCGCGTACGTGGCGTTCAGGCCGGCGTCGTTGACATCGGCCGCGACGACCTGGCCGCCCTCGGCGAGGAGGCGGTGGACGGTGGCCTGTCCGATGCCGGAGCCACCACCGGTGATGAGTGCGCGACGGCCTTCGTAACGGTTCATTTCTGTTCTCTCCCGATCCCGGTGACTGCTGTCCCGAGGCTGTCCGAAGGTGCTCGATACCGCCTCGATCGATGTCCACCGTACGCCCAAGTGGCACATTTTGCCATGACGTCATTCTGTGCACGTCACTCCCCTGCCGGGGTAATCTCCTGGGAATGAGCCCGAAGCCGAGTCAGCCGTCCCTCACCGAACGCCGCAAGGCCGCCACCCAGCTGGACATCGCGCACGCGGCCGCCGCGCTCTTCGCCGAGCGCGGGCCCGACGGCACCACGGCGGAGGACATCGCCCGCCGGGCGGGCGTCGCGCTGCGCACCTTCTACCGGTACTTCCGCTCCAAGCAGGACGCGGTGGGCCCGCTGCTCTCCGGCGGCGCCGAGCGCTGGCGGGCCCTGCTCGAAGCGGCCGAGCCCGGAGAGGCGCTCGCCGTGGTCCTGGAACGGGCGGTCACCGAGGCGCTGAGGATGCCCGACGCGCACGCCGCCGAGCAGCTCGGCTGGACGCGCGGGCTGCTGCGGGCGGCGCGGGAGGATCCGGCGCTGCGTGCCGTCTGGTACCGGGTCAATCAGGATTCGGAGGAACGGCTGCTGCCGGTGCTGACCCGGCTGGCGGGCGAGGGGGCGGATCCGCTGGAGGTCCGGCTCGCCGCGGCCGCCGCCACGGACGCGGTGCGCGTCGCCCTGGAAGCCTGGGCCGAGACGGACGCACCGGCGAGCGGACCGGGCTCACCCGCCGATCTCGCGGTGCGCTGCCTGCACCAACTCATGGGCGGCATGCGGCTGTTCAGGGTCTGAGCGGGAATCGGGGGTTACGGGGCGAGCGAGCGGCCCATCATGACGTCGTCGACGTAGCGCCCGCCGAGGAAGAACTCGCCGGGCAGCACCCCCTCGACGGCGAACCCCTCCGACTCGTAGAGGGCCCGCGCGGGTGCGTTGTGCCCGAGCACCCGGAGCGTCATCCGGTTCGCCCCGTCGCTCCGCGCGGCCGCGACCGCCGCCCGCAGCAGGGTCCTGGCGACACCGCGGCCGCGCGCCCAGTCGGCCACGGCGAGGCCCTGTATCTGCCGGACGTGGGCGTTGCAGGCCAGCGGGGTCGGCGGGACCAGCCTGAGGTACCCGGCCAGGCACACCGCTCCGGCCCCCTTCTCCACCTCGGCCACGAGGATGTCCTCGGGCCTGTGGCGGTCGTCGAAGAACGGCGCGTAGGGCGGCTGCGGCTTCGGCATCACCGCGTGCAGCGTCGACCAGGTGGAACGGTCGAGTTCACCGAGTGCGGCTTCGTCGGCGAGAACCGCGGGGCGGACGGGGCGGGCCGGGCGGGTGGGGATCTCGGGCATGCGCGCCACTGTGCCACGGCTCCCCCGCCCGGTCAGCCCCGTTTCGCCGCCCGGCGCGAATCGCGACGCGCGCGGGGCCGACCGGCCCCGCGGGTGAGGCGCGCCCGGGGCCCCTGCGGCAGGATGGCCCCATGTCGCACTCCCGTATCGCTGTCACCGGAGCATCCGGACTCATCGGAGCGGCGCTGGTGCGCTCGCTGCGGGCCGACGGGCACGAGGTCGTACGCCTGGTGCGGCACCCGGCGCGGGCCGGCGACGAGGTGGAGTGGAATCCCGGGCGCCGGTACGTCGATGTCGCGGGCCTGGTGGGCTGCGACGCCGTCGTCCATCTCGCCGGGGCCGGCGTCGGCGACCACCGCTGGACACCGGCGTACAAGCGGGAGATCCGGGACAGCCGGGTGCTCGGGACGGCGGCGATCGCCGAGGCCGTCGCCTCGTTGGACGTACCGCCGAAGGTGCTGCTGTCCGGGTCGGCCATCGGCTACTACGGCGACACCGGGGACCGCGCGGTCGACGAGAGCGCCCCGGCCGGTGAGGGCTTCCTGCCGTCCGTGTGCGTGGAGTGGGAGGCGGCCACGGCCGCCGCCGAGGAGGCGGGCGTACGGACGGTGCACGCGCGCACCGGCCTGGTGGTCGCGCGGGAGGGCGGGGCCTGGGGCCGGCTCTTCCCGCTGTTCCGCGCGGGGCTCGGCGGGCGACTGGGCAGCGGACGCCAGTACTGGAGCTTCATCGCACTGCACGACGAGGTCGCGGCCCTGCGGCACATCCTCGACACCGAGTCGCTGTCGGGTCCGGTGAACCTGACCGGCCCCGACCCCGTCACCAATGGCGAGGTGACGGCCGCGATGGGACGGGTGCTGCGCCGCCCCACACTCTTCACCGCGCCGGCCCCGGCCCTGCGGATCGCCCTCGGGGACTTCGCCGAGGATGTGCTGGGCAGCCAGCGGGTGCTGCCGGGCCGGCTGCTGGACTCGGGCTTCGTGTTCGCCTTCCCGGGAATCGACGCGGCCATCCGCGCGGCGCTGCGCTGAGCGCACGCGATACGCGCCAGTAGGCGCCGGAGCCCCCGTCCTGCCGGCTCCGGTCCACACGTCCGCCACAGATTCGGACGGGCGTGCGACCCCGTGCAACGGTGCCCCCGGCGCGCGCGACTTCGCCCGCACCGGGCGCCCTCCTAGCCTCCTTGCGAACTCGGGCATTCCGGGGGCCAGGCGGGGGCAAGAGCCTCCCAGCAGTTGCGCCGACTCGGGGAGGGGCACGTGCTCAGCTCGGCACACCACGCGGACGTCGTCATCATCGGGGCCGGGATCGCCGGCCTGTCAGCCGCCCACCGACTGACCAGCGCAGGGGTAAGCGTCAGCGTCCTGGAGGCCGGCCCCCGGATCGGCGGCCGGATGACGACCACCGAGACGGACGGCTTCCTGCTCGACCGCATCGGTCCACTGCTCAGCACCTCGTATCCGGAACTCCGCCTGATGCCCGCCCTCGAAGGGCTCGTACTGCGCACCTTCGCACCGGGGGTGCTCGTCCACAGCGAGGGCCGTCAGTACCGGACGGGCGATGTACGGGGCGCGCGGGGCGCATTCAAGGCAGCACGCGCCCTGGCAAGCGCCCCCCGGCCGCCGATGGGCGGGCCGATCGACCAGGCCCGGCTGGGCGCCGCCCTGGCCCGGCTGGCCGCCACCCCGGCCGCCCGCATCTTGGCCCGGCCCGAACAGACCGCGCTCGCCGCCCTGTCCCACCGCGGCCTGCCCTCCCGTACGGTCAACGGCTTCCTGCGTCCGCTGCTCTCCGCGCTGCTCAGCGACCCGGAGCTCACCACGTCCAGCCGGTGCGCCGATCTCGCGCTGCGCGGCTACGCGCGCGGCCGGATGTGCGTGCCCGCGGGCGGTTCGGGGAGGCTGCCCGAACTGCTCGCGGCGGCGCTGCCGCCCGGCACCGTACGGACGGGCGTGCATGTCACGGCCGCCGACATCACCTCGGTCCGCACCAAGGAGCACGGCGAACTGGGCTGCCGTTCCCTGCTGCTGGCGACCGGCGCGGGCGCCGCCGCCGAGCTGCTGCCCGGCCTGCGCATGCCGTCCTTCCACCCCGTGACGGTCCTGCACCACACCGCCCCCGCTCCCCCGCCGACCGGCGCCTCGCTGCTGCTGGACGCCGACCGCTCGGGCCCGGTCGCGCACACCGTCGTGATGAGCGCGGTCGACCCGTCGCGCGCCCCGCACGGCCGGAGCCTGATCAGCTCGACGGTACTCGGCACCCCGCCGCCCGACCTCGACCGCGCGGTCCGCACCCACCTCGCCGCCCTGTACGGGACCCCCACCGACGACTGGGAGCTGCTGGCCGCCCACCACGACCCGGAGGCGGTCCCGGCGATGCCCGCCCCGCACGATCTGCGCCGCCCCGTCCGGCTGCTCGCCGGTCTGTACGTGTGCGGCGACCACCGCGACACGAGCACGGTCCAGGGCGCCCTGTTCTCGGGCCGCCGCGCGGCCGAGGCGATCCTCACCGACCTGGGCGTACGACCGGGATACGGGAGCGGGACGGCGGCGCTCCCCGAAGCGGCGTAGTCCACCGCCCTCTGCGCCCGGAGGGGTCGGGCGCAGGGGGCGGGCCCGAAGGCGCGGACGCGTGGGTGCGGGCCCGGGGTGCGGGTGCGGGGGTGCGGGTGCGGGTGCGGGTGCGGGGGTGCGGGCCCGGGGTGCGGCGCGGGGGTGTGGGCCCGGGGTGCGGGCGGAGGCTCACCCCAGCGCGGCGACCCGTTCGCGGTACCCGCGCACCGCGGCCGCCTCCCGGTAGGGCTCCAGGCGGCGCTCGAAGTCCCGGACGTACTCCGTCGCGCGCACCGACCGCATCTCGGCCGCCTGCTGGGCCGCCTCGGCGCCGAGCAGGCACGCCTGGTCGAGCTCGCCGAGCCCGAGCCGCGCGCAGGCCAGCACCACCCGGCAGAACAGCCTGCTGCGGGCGTACGCCGGGGCGCGCAGCTGGAGGGAGCGCTCCGCGTGCTGCGCCGCGGCCTTGTACTGCTGCAGATCCCGGTGGCAGTGCCCGAACTCGTCGGCGAGCTGGGCCTCGTCGAAGTAGCGCGCCCAGTGCGGCACCTCGTCCCCGTGGCGGGCGATCTCCAGGGCGTGTTCCGCCCGTGCCAGGGAGGCGGTGCAGGGCCTGGCCTCGCCGAGCACCCCGTGACCGCGTGCCTCGGCGGCGTGCAGCAGGGCCTGGACGACGGGCGGCGCCGACGAACCGATGCCCTGCTGGGCGACGCGGGCCAGCTGCACCGCCTCCCTGCCGTGCCCGAGGTAGACCGCCTGCCGGCTCATGGTGATCAGGACGTAGCTGCCGTACGCGCGGTCCCCGGCGGCCTGGGCGAGCCGCAGCGCCTGGACGAAGTACCGCTGGGCGAGGCCGTGGGCCGCGATGTCGTACGAGGTCCAGCCCGCCAGCCGGGTCAGATCGGCGGCGGCGGAGAAGAGCCTGCGCCCGGTCGCCTCGCCGTACGTCCCGCGCAGCATCGGTTCCGTCTCGTGCTCCAGGTACCGGACGAGGGCCTGCCGGGCGTGGCCGCCGCCGTAGGCGTTGTCGAGGGTGCGGAAGAGTTCACCGACCGAGCGCAGGGCGGCGACATCCCCCGCGCCGACCCGCTGGCCGGAGCCGCGGTCGGACTGCCGCTGCCGGGGGACGCCGGGGGCGGCCGGCAGCCCTGCTCCCGGGACGCCGGGAGCGGTCGGGGAGGTGGGGGATCCGGGAGGCGCGGACGGTCCGGAGGGCCGGGCCGGTAGGGGCCCCCGGGCCCCGTTCCGGGTGCTCGCACCGGCCGTCCCCGTACCCCCGGGCCAGTGCGCGCCGTGCGGGCCGTGCAGCCCCGGCGCCCCGGTCCCCCGCGCTCCGCCGGGCACACCGGTCCGTGCCGGACCATCGGCCCCGGCGGCTTCCACCGTTCCCGTGCCCCGGAAGGCCCCTGCCGCCCCTGCGGCCTCACCGCTCCCGGCAGACCTGCCGAGCCCGCCGGCCGCACGCGCACCACCGGTCGCCCGGGGACCACCGGCCGCACGGCTCCCGGCGGCTCCGCCCGGCACCGGTGGGGCGGACTCGGGCCCCCGTCCCACCCACTCGTCGGCCCGGCCGATCAGCCAGTCCCGGCTGGGGACGACGAGCCCGGCCGGGGTGAAGGCGATCTTGCGCAGCTCCGCATGGCTGCCGGAGTCCTTCCGCCACAGCCCGCTGACGATGTCGACCGCCTCGGCCGGCGTGGCCGCGAACTCCAGGCCCGCGTAGACGGGGGCGCACGCGTCGAGGCCCAGATCCTGGGCGGACAGGCGGCGCCCGAGCCGCCGGGTGAAGACCTCGGCGATCAGCGCGGGGGTGGTCCCGCGCGGCTGCTGACCGCGCAGCCAGCGGGTCACGGACGTCTTGTCGTACCGCAGGTCGAGGCCGTGCTCCAGACCGAGTTGGTCCACTCTTCGGGCGAGGCCGGCGTTGGAGAAACCGGCCTCGGAGATGAGCGAGGCGAGTCGGCGGTTGGGGGTGCGCTGCGGAGGTCGTTCCGACATCAGCTGTACGGTCTCCTGCCTTCGGGGCCGGGCGGGCAGCCCTAATGGAACGGCGCGAATTTAGCGGCCTCTGTCGCGACCGCAGCCGCCTTCGCTTCACTTTCATCCGATCGTGTGAGGATTGGGGGTGGCGCTGACGGGAATGACCTGCCGGGCCGCCGCCCCGGGGCCGGTCGTACAGTGGCTCGGGGCGTGATTCAGTGCATGGTGGCGCGGCTCCGGGCACCCCCGGCTCCCGGCACCGCGAGTAGGGAGGCATCTGTCGTGACCGAGCTCCGGTTCGTCCGGCTGGGATTCGGCGAGGAAGCCGTCGACTACCAGGAGGCCTGGCAGAGGCAGCGCGAGGTGCACGCGGCCAGATTCGAGGACGCCGTCCCGGACACCTGCCTGCTGCTGGAACACCCGCCCGTCTATACGGCGGGGCGGCGCACGACCGACAGTGAGCGCCCGCTCGACGGCACCCCGGTCATCGACGTGGACCGCGGTGGCAAGATCACCTGGCACGGCCCCGGGCAGCTGGTCGGCTATCCGATCCAGAAGCTGCCCAGGCCGGTGGATGTCGTCGCGCACGTCCGCCGGCTGGAGGACGCGCTGATCCGCACCGCCGCGGAATTCGGCCTGGAGACCTCCCGGGTCGAGGGCCGCAGCGGGGTCTGGGTGCTCGGCGACCCGGTCGAGGACCGCCCGTCGCTCGGCGGCCTCTCCCTCGACTTCGACCCGCGGCTGCAGGACGAGGAGTTCGACCCCCGGCTGAACGGCCCCGAGTACGCGCCGTCCAACGCCGGCCAGCGCCGCGAGGACCGCAAGCTGGCCGCGATCGGCATCCGGGTGGCCAAGGGCGTGACCATGCACGGTTTCGCGCTCAACGTGAACCCGGACAACACCTGGTTCGACCGCATCGTGCCGTGCGGCATCCGGGACGCGGGGGTCACGTCGCTCGCGTACGAGCTGGGCCGTGACATCACCATCGCCGATGTGCTCCCGGTGGCCGAGAAGCACCTCAAGGACGTCCTGGAGAACGCGGAGCTCGCCCCGCGCGCCGTCGAGCGCCCGGCGGACGCCGCGGCCACGGCATGACGGCCCGGACGCCCGGCGGGGAATAGGCCCTGCCGGCCACAGGTTGGCCACACGTAAAGCCGTTTGAACTACGGGCGTACCCTGGTGTTCGCCGAAGAATCCAATGCAGTGAAAGCAAAGGGGAGTGCCGGAGTGTCCGCTGTCGCACCCGACGGGCGCAAGATGCTGCGCCTTGAGGTCCGGAACAGCCAGACCCCCATCGAGCGCAAGCCCGAGTGGATCAAGACCCGGGCGAAGATGGGCCCCGAGTACAACCAGCTGCAGAAGCTCGTGAAGAGCGAGGGCCTGCACACGGTGTGCCAGGAGGCCGGCTGCCCCAACATCTTCGAGTGCTGGGAGGACCGCGAGGCCACGTTCCTCATCGGCGGCGACCAGTGCACCCGGCGCTGCGACTTCTGCCAGATCGACACGGGCAAGCCGCAGGCGATGGACCGGGACGAGCCCCGCAGGGTCGGCGAGTCCGTCGTCACGATGGACCTGAACTACGCCACCATCACCGGCGTCGCACGCGACGACCTGGAGGACGGCGGTGCCTGGCTGTACGCGGAGACCGTGCGCCAGATCCACGCCCTGACCGCGGAGCGGGAGGCCGGCCGGACCAAGGTCGAGCTGCTGATCCCCGACTTCAACGCGGTGCCCGAGCAGCTCGCCGAGGTCTTCTCCTCGCGCCCCGAGGTGCTCGCGCACAACGTCGAGACGGTGCCGCGGATCTTCAAGCGGATCCGCCCCGGCTTCCGTTACGAGCGTTCCCTGGAAGTCATCACGCGGGCCCGTGAGGCCGGTCTGGTGACCAAGTCCAACCTGATCCTCGGTATGGGCGAGACCCGCGAGGAAGTCAGCGAGGCGCTCCAGGACCTGTACGACGCGGGTTGCGAGCTCATCACGATCACGCAGTACCTGCGGCCGTCCGTGCGGCACCACCCGGTCGAGCGCTGGGTGAAGCCGCAGGAGTTCGTGGAGCTGAAGGAGGAGGCCGACGAGATCGGCTACTCCGGCGTGATGTCCGGACCGCTGGTCCGTTCGTCGTACCGCGCGGGCCGTCTCTTCCAGCAGGCGATCGAGCGGCGCAGCGCCGTCGCGGCGACGCCCGCCGTGTGAATCCGAGCACAAGAAGCTACCGATCGGTAATAGCCGATTCGACGCGGCCCGTACGCTCCCCGCAGGTCGGGGGCGCGTATGGGCCGCGTCGGCGTGCGCTCCGCCCGGATCAAGGGTTCATTGGTGTTTGACCGACCCGTCATGCGCTGGTAACACCGAGCAGTGACGCTGGGTACTCACGGCGCAGCGGCTTTCCGGGCCGCTGCCGGCGCCGCTTCCCGCACCCGGCGCACGCCGCCCACTTCGCGCAACGCAGTCCCGGGCAGACCGGCCCGGGCAGCTGAGTCCACGCCACTCAGTCCGCACATCCGCTCCGAGGAGATTTCCACGATGCAGGCCGTGCCGGTACGCGCCACCGCCCTCCCCTCCGTCACCCATGCTCTCCGTGCCGTCGAGTCGCTGTTGCTGAGCGGCGGCCAGCGGACCGCCCGCCGCAACGCCTGGACGGCCGTCCTCGAAGACCGGCGCCGGGCCAAGGACCGGGTCGAGGCCGAGTACGTACTGGAGGCCGCGGCCGACCACCGTTCTTGAGCCACGTAAACTTCAGTGCATGGCGAGGAAGGCAAACACTGAAGGCGCGGACAGCGCCGAGAACGCGGGGCGGCTCAAGCAGATCGCCCTGACCTACAAGATGACCAGGCGGACCGACCCCAAGATCGGTCTTGTCGTCGCGGGTGTGGGAATCGTCACCTTCGGTGTCCTCCTCGCGGTCGGTTTTCTGATCGACCACCCGATCTATCTGGGCATCCTGGGCTTCGTGCTGGCCCTCCTCGCGATGGCGATCGTCTTCGGACGGCGTGCCGAGCGCGCGGCCTTCGGGCAGATGGAGGGGCAGCCCGGCGCCGCGGCGGCGGTGCTGGACCGGGTGGGCCGCGGCTGGACCACGACGCCCGCGGTCGCGATGAACCGCAGCCAGGACGTCGTCCACCGCGCCGTGGGCAAGGCGGGCATCGTGCTGGTCGGCGAGGGCAATCCGAACCGGGTGAAGCTGCTGCTCGCAGCCGAGAAGAAGAAGATGGCGCGCATCCTGGTCGACGTACCGGTGCACGACATCATCGTCGGCAACGACGAGGGCCAGGTGCCGCTCAAGAAGGTGCGCACCAAGATGCTGAAGCTGCCGCGCGTCCTGACCGGCCCGCAGGTGACGGCCGCCAATGACCGGCTGCGCGCGATGGGCGACCTGATGAGCAACATGCCGCTGCCGAAGGGCCCGATGCCCAAGGGCATGCGGATGCCGCGCGGCGGAAAGATGCGCTGACGCCTCCGCCGTACGCGGCAGTCGGCCACCGCACCACGTACGAGAGAGGGCGGGTTGCGAACCGGTTCGGTTCGCGACCCGCCCTCTCTCGTCTTTTCCGTCTCGTCTTTTCGGCCTCGCCCGGCCGCGGGCCCTCGCCCGGATACGGCCCCGCTGGGATACGGCCTCGCTCAGATGCGGACCTGAACCGCGCGGGCCAGCCGGTCGTGCAGACCGCGGCCGTCGCGGTCCCAGACCAGGGCCGGGATCGCCAGGCACAGCAGCACGCTCCGGACGACCGCCCGCCCGAACGTGAGCCGGCCGCCGTTCTCGGCGACGACCCTGATGCCCGCGACGCGCTTGCCGGGCGTGCAGCCGATGGTTCCGACCGTGAGCACGCTCAGTACGAGGAAGACGCCGAGCGCCCAGTTTCCCGCCGCCTGCTGGTCACCCCGAGCGAACAGCCCGTATGCGATCAGCATGCACAGGGCCCAGTCGATGAAGAGCGCGCCGAGACGCCGGCCGAACGGTGCCACGGACCCCGGCCCGTGCTCGGGCAGACCGAGCCGCTTGCCCCGGTGGCCGAAGTCGGCCCCCATCTCCTCGGCGGTCGCGCGCGGCCCGGAGAGCCACGATCCGATTGCTTGCCTAGTGTCCACCCGAACACGGTACTGCGCCCTGTTTCGCTCCCCGCCGGGCGGGGTGACCGCCGTGGGCTGCCTGGCGGGCCGGACAAGGGTCCGTTACCGGCCTCAAGGTGCCGCTCGCGCTCGGCTCGGTTAACTTCTGCGAAACAAATGGGTCATGCTGGAGAAATCCGGTCTGCCTATGGTCGGGTCCAGCGTGTGCCACCGCACCGGCCGCACCACGAGCTGCAACCCCGTCCCTCCCGGGCCGGGAGTAGGAGGAGTTGGATGTTCCAGAACGCCGACGACGCGAAGAAGTTCATCGCCGACGAAGACGTCAAGTTCATCGATGTCCGGTTCTGCGACCTGCCCGGTGTGATGCAGCACGTCACCGTACCGGCGGCGACCTTCGACCCGACCGAGGAGCTTGCCTTCGACGGTTCGTCGATCCGCGGTTTCCAGGCCATCCACGAGTCCGACATGGCGCTGCGCGCCGACCTGTCGACCGCGCGTGTCGACCCGTTCCGCCGCGACAAGACCGTCAACATCAACTTCTTCATCCACGACCCGATCACCGGCGAGCAGTACAGCCGCGACCCGCGGAACGTGGCCAAGAAGGCCGAGGCCTACCTCGCCTCCACCGGCATCGCCGACACCGCGTACTTCGGTCCCGAGGCCGAGTTCTACGTCTTCGACAGCGTCCGCTTCCAGACGTCGGCGAACGAGAGCTTCTACCACATCGACTCCGAGGCAGGCGCCTGGAACACCGGCGCGGTCGAGGACAACCGCGGGTACAAGGTCCGCTACAAGGGCGGCTACTTCCCGGTACCGCCGGTCGACCACTTCGCCGACCTGCGCGCCGAGATGTCCCTGGAGCTGGAGAAGAGCGGTCTCCAGATCGAGCGCCAGCACCACGAGGTCGGCACCGCCGGCCAGGCCGAGATCAACTACAAGTTCAACACGCTGCTCGCCGCGGCCGACGACCTGATGCTCTTCAAGTACATCGTGAAGAACGTCGCCTGGCGCAACGGCAAGACCGCGACGTTCATGCCGAAGCCGATCTTCGGCGACAACGGCTCGGGCATGCACGTCCACCAGTCCCTGTGGGCCGGCGGCGACCCGCTCTTCTACGACGAGCAGGGCTACGCGGGCCTCTCGGACATGGCCCGCTACTACATCGGCGGCATCCTCAAGCACGCCCCGTCGCTGCTGGCCTTCACCAACCCGACGGTGAACTCCTACCACCGCCTGGTTCCCGGCTTCGAGGCCCCGGTCAACATGGTGTACTCGCAGCGCAACCGCTCCGCCGCGATGCGTATCCCGATCACGGGCTCCAACCCGAAGGCCAAGCGCGTCGAGTTCCGTGCCCCGGACCCGTCGTCCAACCCGTACCTCGCCTTCTCCGCCCTGCTGATGGCGGGCCTCGACGGCATCAAGAACAAGATCGAGCCCGCCGAGCCGATCGACAAGGACCTGTACGAGCTGGCTCCCGAGGAGCACGCGACCGTCCAGCAGGTCCCGACCTCCCTCCCGGCCGTCCTGGAGGCCCTGGAGGCGGACAACGAGTACCTGCAGGCCGGCGGCGTCTTCACGTCCGACCTGATCGAGACGTGGATCGACTACAAGCGGACCAACGAGATCGCCCCGATCCAGCTGCGCCCGCACCCGCACGAGTTCGAGCTGTACTTCGACCTCTAAAGCGCGGGATCGGTCCCACCGGGACTTGATCGACCGTCAGGCGTGGCAGTGAGGGCCGCCTCTTCCTTCCGGAAGGGGCGGCCCTCACTCGTTCCGACGTCAGGCACACAGGGGGAAGGCCGCCATCCGCACACGGGTGGCGGCCTTCCCCCTGTGCCTCCCGTCGCCGAATCGCGCATGCGTATCCCCCGATTTCGCAACCGCGCAGAATTAAACCTGACACTGCCACTCCTAGGATGAATGGTCTCTTGTTGCCCCTCGGACCCCATGCAACGCTTTTCCTTGCACGGACCCACGACAAAGGGGAATCTCATGCACGGAAAGAAGCGAATTCTCGCCCTGCTCGGCGTCCCGCTGGGTGCGTCGCTGGCGCTGGCACCCGGAATCTCCGCCACAGCGCACGCCGCAACTCCTGGCAAGAGCGCGACATCGGGGGCCGCTTCACAGCCGTCGGCCATTCCGGCAGCCTCCTGCTCGATTTCCGGAGTCGAAGACCCGAATGAGAGCGCGAAGATATCGGGTGCCGGTTTCACTCCTGGGCAATTGGTCTCCTTCATCAGTGGGAAGCGCACGATCACCACTGCAACGGCTGACGGCGGTGGAGTGGTCAACGCGGTGGCGGTAATCAAGGCCGACGACGCCGTCACAGCCCAAGAGGGAGCGAACCAGCAAGGGTGCCTGAACCTTGTCAAGCCGAGTGCGACATCGCAGACACAGGTTCCCGGCACAACGGTCCCCGGCACCGCCGACGAGAGGGAACAGGCGCTCACCGCCGGGGCGAACGACGGCGCCGCCTCGTGCAGGCAGAAGTCCGACCTGTTCAACGAGAACACCGGAAAGAGCCAGAGTTTCATCGCGGATTACACTCTCGGCTTCAACAACAAGGTGGCATCCATCGGCGGTTGCTCCGCGATGCTGGCGCAGCTGAGGTCGGGGGTCCCGGTGGAACAGAACCAGAACCAGAAGAAGGAAAACCAGCAGGAGAACCAGAACCGGGAGCATAACCGGAACCAGAACCAGAACCAGGGTGAGCGCGTAGGCGGGCAGGGAAACCGCTGACCTCAACCTCACACGAAGGGCCCGGCAGCTCGCTGCCGGGCCCTTTGCGGTGCGGTCACCGACGGCGCAGAGCGGCGGTACGCCTCTGAAGGCTTCCGGCCGCGCCCTCGCACGCGGCAGAGCGCGATTCCGGAAACCGACTATCCTGAGAGCAGAGGTACCAGGTAATGCCATCCGCAGCAGTCCGCCCAGCAGAGGGGACAACGGATGAATTGCAACCAACGGCGAGTGGAGCTCGCGAACTTCCTCAAAACACGACGACTGGCCCTTCAACCGGAAGAGGTCGGTCTTCCTTCGCGAGCGTCGCGGCGGACCCCTGGTCTGCGACGGGAGGACGTCGCCGACCTGGCAGGGATCAGCGCCTGCTGGTATTCCCGCCTCGAACAGGCCCGGAACATCCGCGTCTCCGACCAGGTCCTCAATTCGCTGGCCGAAGCCCTGCGTCTCAACACCGAAGAGCGCGGCTACCTTCTGGCCCTGGCGAACCAGGACGCCCGTTCCAGCGCGAGCGTTGCCGACGACGGCGTGTCCCCGGCCCTCCAGCGCATCCTGGACAGCCAGCACCCCCATCCGGCATTCGCTCTCGGTCCGCGTTTCAATATTCTCGCCTGGAACCAGGCCAGAACCGACGTCTACGGCGACCTCACCGATATTCCCCCTGAGCACCGTCACATGTTGTGGCTGTTCTTCGGCGGATATCTTCGTGAATTGGTTCAGAACTGGGAGCCGAGCGCACGATCAGCACTGGCCGGATTCCGCGCGGCCACCGGTCTGTACGTCCACGAACCGTGGTTCACCGCATTGGTTCGCGAACTGGGCAGAAGCAGCCCGGAATTCCGCACGTGGTGGCAGCAGCACGAAGTCGAAAGGCGTCACGTCACCGCTCGGGAAGTGGAGCATCCCTCGGTCGGCCGCATGGTCCTGGAGGAGATCGCACTCGTGGTCGACGACTGCTCGGACCAGCGGATCATCCTTGAGATCCCGCAACCCGGCACCGGCACCGAGAACAAGCTGACGGCGCTTTCCTGCCGGCCTCGCCGGGTGCAGGCTCCGCCGTGGCACGTGCTTCGCAGGCCGACCGCGCGGGAGCAGCGGAACACCACCTTCTGACGGCGCCCCGGCGCCCGGCCCCGGCGCCCGCGGCCTTCGGGGCAGTGATCCATCGCCCCGAAGACCGCGGGCAACCACGGGCAACCACCCTTGGGACTATGGGCGTTGCGGCGCGATCAGTGCCGCAGCGCCCTTCCCACCTCGGCCTCGACATCGCCCGACAGCTTGCGGTTGCTGCGGGCCGTGGCCTCCTTGGACGCCTTCGGGCCGACGTCGTCGACCGTCACCACCACCGCGTCGAGCAGATTGCCCTTCGGGTCACGGAAGTTGATCTGCACGGCGTAGGACTTCGCCGAGTCCGCGCCGTTGGTCACGGTGACCTTCGCGTCGGCATGGCCGTCGGGGCCGGTGCCCGGTGTGCCCACCGTGACATCGCCCTTGGCGTTCACGCCGTTCTTGAAGCCCTTCAGCTTCTCGCCCGCGGCCGCTGTCGCCGAGGCCACCACGTCCGAGCCCCTGGAGGCCGCCGACGCCGCGGCGGACGCGGCCTTGGACGCCGCGCTGGAGGCGCTGCCGCCGTCGGAGCAGCCCGCGGCCGTCGCCACCACGGCCGTCGTCAGCAGCACGGCCCACAGACCGCACGCGGCTTTCCTCGTCATCGCGCCTCCCAGCACTCGGCCGTCGTTCCTCGCCCCAGTCAAGACGGCGGCGGGTGTGGCCGCATGCCGTCTACGCCGGACGGGTGAGCGTTCCGTCCGTGTACGCCGGACGGGCGAGGGTTCCGGTCGTGCGGAAAGACCGGACGGCCGGGAGCGGCCGCCCCGCGAAGTCGCGGCGTGACGTTGAACGGCTGGACAGCTGGACAGCTGGACAGTGCGAACGGGCCTCGGCGTCCGGCGCCTTCGCCACGGCCGCCTGCGGTGGGTTCTGAAGCCGGGCGCGGCCGGGACCAGTTGCGCGCCCGTGGCGCGTGGCCCGCGCCCCGGCAGGGCACGGGCCACGGGCCGGTCGGCCGTCAGCGGCCGTAGCGGATCAGGGCGCGGACCATGCGGCAGGTCGTGTCGGACGGCGGGTGGATGCCGATGCGCTCGGCAGTCGCGCGTATCCTGCCGTCGGTCGCGGTCGACGGGTAGTGGACGCCCGTGTCGAGCAGGGCGATCGCCAGGCGCATGGCCTTCAGGCGGCGGTTGTGGGAGACGTACCACTCGCGGGGACGGCCCGCGGGGAGCGGCTTCTTCTGCAGGGGCTTGTGGAGCGGCTTGGTCGTGACTGCGGCAACGGCCATGGGCAACCTCCTGGCACGGTCGTGGAACCCTCACCAACTCCCTCTATTTTACGGCCCACCACTGACAATCGTCGCTGGCCAGACAGGTTTTCGCGGCGTCCCTCCCGTACCGTTGACCCCATGGAGATCTGGATCAATCCCGCCTGTTCCAAGTGCCGCAGCGCGCTGACGCTGCTCGATGCGGAGGGTGCCGAGTACACCGTCCGCCGCTATCTGGAGGATGTGCCGTCACCGGACGAGATCCGGGTCGTGCTCGACCGTCTCGGGCTGGAGCCGTGGGACATCGCACGGACGCAGGAAGCGGACGCGAAGGAGCTCGGGCTCAAGGACTGGCCGCGCGAGGCCGGCTCGCGGGAGCGGTGGATCTCGGCGCTCGCCGGGCATCCGAAGCTGATCCAGCGGCCGATCATCACGGCGGACGACGGGACCGCCGTCGTGGCGCGTACGGACGAGGCGGTGCGGGACGCCATGGGGCGCTGAGCGTCCCGCGCGGCGAGCGCTACCGGGCGTCCGTCAGGAAGTCCTCGATCCTGCGGTTCAGTTCGGTGGCCGCCGGCTCGTGCAGCGGCAGGGTGTGGTGCGTCGCGCCGGGGATCGTCGCCGTTCGCGCGTGCGGAAGCAGCCGGGCCGCGGCGGCGGCGACACGGGCCGGGTGGTGGGCGCGGCTGTTCTCCGCCGTCAGGATCAGGGTCGGCACGTCCAGCCCGCTCAGGGCCTCGGGCGCGGGGCGGGGTCCGGTGACCGGGCGGGCGGACGGGAAGCCGGCCGCCGCGCAGCGCAGTCGCAGCCACGTCGGATCGAGCGCGGCGCCGCCCGTCTCCCACTCCAGGAAGGTCCGCGTCCGCCCGGCACCGGGGCGGACCAGCATCGGCAGGGCACGCAGCAGATAGCCGGGCCGGAAGCCGGCGAAGCACTGGGTCGGGTCGAGCAGGATCAGCTTCCGCACGCGGTGGGGCCGCGCGTGCAGGGCGTGGTGGAGGGCGATCCAGGCCCCGTACGAATGCCCGCACACGACGACGCCGTCGACACCCAGGCCGTCCAGCACCGCGTCGAGCCATGCCGTCAGATCCGCCACCGTACGGACCGGGCGCTCCCCCGCGACGCTGCGGCCCGCGTCGCCGACGAGGTCGACGGCGTGGACGCGGCGGGTGCGTCCCAGGTGGGCGGCCTGGGCGTACCAGACGGTGGACGTGGAACCCCCGCCGGCCAGCAGCACCAGGGGCGGGGTGTCCTCGGGGCCGCAGGTGTTGACGCGGGTGGTGCCGTACGGGGTGGGGATCTCGGCATGCGTTGTTCCGGCAGGCCACTTGGCCGCCAGGACCTCGTCGTACGCCGCGAGGAACGACGTGGTGGTGGACATGGGGCGCCTCCCTGGTCGGGCAGTCCCGGGATATTATCTCGCTCAACGAGACAATTGATGAGCGCGAGCGGAGAAGGAGGCGCCTCGGTGACCGGCCAAGGCCCCGGGAGAGAGATCGAGATCGTTCATCTGCTGCGTAAGGTGACCGTCGAATTCGGGCTCCGCCAGGCCGAGTTCGCGAGCCGACACGGCATGCATCCCACCGATGTCCGCGCCCTGGTCTGCCTGCTCGACGCCGAGCGGGCGGGCACGGCCGCCACCGCGGGGTGGCTCGGTGCGCAACTCGGGCTCAACTCCGCGGGCACCACGTCGCTCATCGACCGTCTGGAGCGCCTGGGCCACCTCGACCGCACGCGTGACGCGCGTGACCGGCGGCGGGTGCTGCTGAGCGTCACGCCACGCGCGGTGGAGCTGGGCCAGTCCTTCTTCCGGCCCCTGATCGAAAACACGGTCGCCGTGCTGCGCGACTTCGACGAGAGCGAGACGGCCGCGGTCCGGCGCTTCCTGGACACCGCTCACCGGGCCGTCACGGCACCTCCCCCGCCCGCGCCCGGCACGGATGCGGCTCCGCGGGCAGGGTGACGCCGCCGCGCCCGTGCCCCGCCCGCTCGGGGCACGGGCGGGGCGGCCGGGACGAACGGTTGTGTCCCCCGCGCACAGGGACACCCGCGCCCGGCCCCGCCCCGCCCCGTTCCTTCGCGCTCCCCGTCCCCTCGCTCCCGCTTGCTCCCCTACTCCCCCGCCTGCTTCTCCGCCTCGGCCAGCAGTTCCGTCAGGCGCAGTCCGAACCGGACGTCGCAGGGGTGCGGCACCCCCGTGCGTACCGATTCGATCAGTGCGTCCACCGCCGCCCGGAAGGAACCGACCGGGTCGCTCCACCGCGGCAGTGCCGCCGTTCCCTGCTCGCCCTTGAGCTCGATCTCCGTGCCGGCCGCGCCCACCGGGGCACCCAGGGCGAGCGTCACGGTGCTGGACGCGCCGGAGGTGTGGCGGAGGATCAGGTGGGTGGTGTCGGACGGGCCGCGGGCCGCGGTCAGCCGTGTGACGTCGCCCAGGACCGGGATCAGGACCGACAGGACGTGCGGGCCGACGTCCCACAGGCCGCCCTTCTCCCGGCGCCAGGGCGAGGCCGCGTACTCGCTGGTCGCGCCGGGGGCGAACAGTGCCCCGATCCACTCGGCGCGGGCGGTGAACCAGCCGTCCAGGGCGGCCTGCTCGATGATCCAGGCGGATGTCTCGGCCGCGAAGCGCAGAGTGCAGAAGACGACGGACGCGACCCCGGTCTCCTCGGCGGCGCGCGCTACCTCACGGGCCGCCGCCGTCGTGGTCGCGACCGGCTTGTCCAGCAGCAGATGGCGGCCGGTGGCGGCGGCGCGGGCGGCGAGCGGGGCCTGGACGTCCGGCGGCACGGCGAACGCGATGGCGTCGCTGGCCGCGAAGAGCTCGTCGATGCCCGTCTCGCCGGTGTACGCCGTGGTGCCGTGCGCGGCGGCCAGCGCGTCCGCGGCCTCGGGGCGGCGGCCCCACACGCCGCTCAGTACGGCGCCCGGGTGCGCGGCGAGGGCGGGGGCCTGCGTGTTCCGGGCCCAGGGGCCCGCACCGACGAGGCCGATACGCAAAGGGGTCGGGGGAAGTGTCGTCATGGCCCAAGTCTGCCGGGTTCACCGGGCCGATCCCGTATTGAGTTGGCGCAGCGTGAACTTCATGGCTACGTTTGCGGTGCCGGCCGCGGGACTCCGGCCGCGACTTCCGGGACTTGCCTCTGAAGCAGTGATTTCGCTGTTCGCGCCCCCATTCCCCGGCCGGCGCTCCGCCCCGCCCCTGCGTACGGCGGCGCGTGACACCACGGGGGAAACCATGACGACCAGCACCGGCAGTGGCACCGGCCTCGTGGCGGCCGAGGACGTGCTCCTCTTCGTCAACGCGGCGATCACCGCGACCGGACAGCGCGAATTCCGCACGACCGCGCATCAGCAGCAGCTCTCGCTGGACTTCCTCCACGCGTACGTACGGGTCAACTACCGCCGCGTGTACGCTGCCGCGCTCGCGCTCGACATCAACGACCACAACGCCGCGCGCATCGTCCAGGGGCTGCTGGAGACCGCCGCCGACGCGACCGCCGAGGAGAAGCGCACCGAGGGCCGGCTGATCGCCGCCCGGCTGGCGGAGCTGCCGCCGCAGCGCGTGTACCGGCTGTTCCGGTCGCTGCGCGGGGCCAAGGTGAACAACCGGCGCACCCGCGCGATCATGCGCGACTGGCTGGCCGCCCGGCCTGATCCGGCGCACGACGCGGTGAAGTACCGCTCCGGTCTCAAGACCGCCGCCCGCCATGCCCACTTCCGGTTCGGCGGTCCGGGTGAGCCGGACGAGACGGGAGACTTCCTGTTCCGGCCGGGGCGGCGGCCGCGCTACCGGCACCAGCTGCTCGACGCGTGGCGGCGCGCCCACTACGAGCAGGGCGCCGTCGACGAGCTGCCGTTCACCGTCGCGGAGGGCTTCGCCGCCCGGCACGGGATGAAGCGCGAGGTGTTCCTGGGGCGGATGGTGCCGAGGATGACCCGGCTGGAACGGCTGCGGACCCAGGGGCGGCGCGGCGCCGGGGACGGGGCGCCGCTGCCCGCGGACGTCGATCTGACCGTGATGCCGCTGACCCGGCTCGCCCTGTATGTCCTCTCGCTCGGCCTCGGGGTGCGGCGGCTCCACCGCACGGAGCTGACGCACGCGCTGCGGACCGCCGCCCGCCGTGCGGCGGGTCCGCACGCCGGGGGCTGGGGCCGGGTCGCCGCCGTGCTGGACGACAGCTACTCGTCGTCCGGGTCGGGTGAGAAGCGGCGCCGTCCGCTCGCCGTGGCGCTGGCCTGCCACTTCCTGCTGGAGGCGCTGGCCGCGCCCGGCGCGTACACCGCGCTGTGGACCTCGGGCGGCACCGACCCGCTGCTGGCCAGGCCCTGGGGCCCGACCCCGCTCGGCACCCGTGTGCTGGAGGCCCTGGAGCACGGCCCGGACCGGCTGGTCATCGTCTCGGACGGCTGGGACAACGCGCCGCCCGGACTCGCGGGCGAGGTGCTGCGGGTGTGGCGGACGCGGCTCGATCCGGACCGGCGCACGGTGGTGGTGCATGTGAACCCCGTATACGACGCGGACGGTTTCGATGTGCGGCGCCTGGCGCCGGGCGTGCCCACGGCCGGTATCCGGGACGCGGAGGATCTGCCCTCGCTGGTGGAGATCGCCCAGTTCGCCGAGGGGCGTACGGGAACGGCGGCCCTGTACGCCTATCTGGACCGCCGGGTCGCACGTTTCGTCAGTGAGCAGAGGCCGGGGGCCGCATCGTGAACAGGCTCGAACTGTCCGGGCTCGCCACGCTCCCCGCCCAGGTGTGGGGCGGCATCCGGCTGGTGCCGCTGGTGCGCGAGCAGCCGGTCGAGGGGCTCCGGCTGCACCAGGAGCTCTACACGGGGTACGGGTACGGCGTCGTGGACGCCGGTCCGCGCACGCACTACACCTCGTACATCCCGCACGGCTTCGTCGCCGACTGGTCCGGCGAGGGCGCGCAGTCCGCCGCGTACGGTACGCAGCTCGGCGCCGGACCGGGTGCCCCGTCCGATGGCCCGCCGCCCCGGACCGCCCGGCTCCAGCGCAACCGCCACCACCGGATGGCCAAGCGGCAGCCGGGCCACCGGCTGCGCTTCCTGCCGCTGCACCTCGCGCTGGAGGGCTATCTCGCCCTGCACTTCGGCGGCCCCTCCGTCGCCTGGGAGGAGTGGTCCCGGCAGGCGCTGCGCGACGGGCTCTCGCCGCGTGCCGAGGACGCCTACATGGGGTGGTCGGTGCGCGGGCTCGGGGACGCGCTGCGGGCCTTCGAGATCCATCCCGGCCAGTGCGGGGTGATGGTGTACGCGGCCGACGCGCTCGCCGCCGCCTTCGTGACGCCGCACCCGGACGACTACCGCCTGCTGCACCCTTCGCTGGTCCAGGATCTGTACGGGGAGCTGGTCCACCAGTACGCGCTGTACGGTGCGCCGGTGCCGGAGTTCGCGGCGCGGATCCCCGACGGTCCGCAGCTGCGGACGCTCGCCGGTCTGCGCGCGGCGGCGCGGGCGCAGGAGCGGGAGTGGGCCGAGGCGCACGACACCCTGTTCGCGCGGGAGCTGCTGGACACCTCGTACGCCTTCGACCGGGTGTACCGGATGGGTTCGTACACGCTGTGGCGGTTCCTGCCGCCGTTCCTCCGCAACGGGGAGGGCCAGCACATCGGGGAGACGATCACCGACCACAAGGGGCAGGTCGCGTATCTGAAGACGTTCCGGCTGTCCGAGGCCCAGATCAGGCGGGGCCATCTGCTGCACCGGCTCTCGGCCGCGGACTGGCGGCTCGCGCGGGCGGCCGAGTCGCTGGGCACCAGTGAGGAGGAACTGGTGCGCCGGATCCGCGCCGCCGGTTTCGAGACCCTGCTCAAGGACCGCACGCACCGCGGAAATCCTCGGTAACACGGGGTTCACACCTGGGCAACGGACGGGAAATCGCGTCTTGCGAGGCTGTGCTGCGTAGACCGGACCGCAGCACCCGCAGCACCCGCAGAGGATGGCTTCCGTGACGTTCAAGGCTGAGTACATCTGGATCGACGGCACCGAGCCGACCGCCAAGCTCCGTTCGAAGACGAAGATCATGGCCGGGAGCCCGTCGCGGGAAGCGGCGGAACTGCCGATCTGGGGCTTCGACGGTTCGAGCACCAACCAGGCCGAGGGCCGCGCCTCCGACCGGGTGCTGAAGCCGGTCTTCACGTGCCCGGACCCGATCCGCGGCGGCGACGACATCCTCGTCCTGTGCGAGGTCTTCGGCATCGACATGACGCCGCACGCGTCCAACACCCGTGCCGTGCTGCGTCCGGTGGCCGAACGGTTCGCCGGCCAGGAGCCGGTCTTCGGCATCGAGCAGGAGTACACCTTCTTCGACGGCCACCGCCCGCTCGGCTTCCCCGAGGGCGGCTTCCCGGCCGCGCAGGGCGGCTACTACTGCGGGGTCGGCGCCGACGAGATATTCGGCCGCGACATCGTCGAGAAGCACCTCGACAACTGCCTGGCGGCGGGTCTCGGCATCTCCGGCATCAACGCCGAGGTCATGCCCGGCCAGTGGGAGTTCCAGGTCGGCCCGCTGTCCCCGCTGGAGGTCTCCGACCAGCTGTGGATCGCCCGCTGGCTGCTGTACCGCACCGCCGAGGACTTCAACGTCTCCGCGACCCTCGACCCGAAGCCGGTCAAGGGCGACTGGAACGGCGCCGGCGCGCACACCAACTTCTCCACCGAGGCGATGCGCGAAGGA
Organism: Streptomyces sp. NPDC057963; assembly: GCF_042887155.1. Lineage (NCBI taxonomy): Bacteria > Bacillati > Actinomycetota > Actinomycetes > Kitasatosporales > Streptomycetaceae > Streptomyces > Streptomyces sp. NPDC057963. The sequence continues at coordinate 66,096 of NZ_JBHVPX010000008.1, read as the reverse complement.
CCCGAGGGCTACGCCGCGATCATCACCGCGTGCGAGTCGCTCGGCGAGGGCTCGAAGCCGATGGACCACGTCAAGAACTACGGAGCGGGCATCGACGACCGTCTGACCGGCCTGCACGAGACCGCCCCGTGGAACGAGTACAGCTACGGCGTCTCCGACCGCGGCGCCTCGGTCCGTATCCCGTGGCAGGTCGAGCAGGACCGGAAGGGCTACATCGAGGACCGCCGCCCGAACGCCAACGTCGACCCGTACGTCGTCACGCGGCTGATCGTCGACACCTGCTGCACCGCGCTGGAGAAGGCCGACCAGGTCTGACCCCGGCCGCCGCCGGTCCGAGGGGCGCTCCACCCGTCCGGGTGGGGCGCCCCTCGTCGTGGTGTCCCAGGCGTGCCGGGCGGGACGGGCCGGGACGGGACGCCGCCGGTCCGCCCGGCCCGCCCGTCCGGGAGGCGGCGGCGGTCCGCCGGTTCGGAGGTACAGGGTGAGGAAGGTAACGCAAAGGGTCCGTATCGACGGGTGGGAGGGGTCTGCTGCGCCGTCATGTTCTCTGGTTCAATGGGGGCATGGTCGGCATCCAGTACACCTCGACAGGTCGCAGCGACCTCGAACCGTTCTGGCCTTCCCGTCAGCACCACGACTTCGACCGGGTGTGTTGCCGCGCGTTGAACGCGCAGGCCCTCTAAAGCCGCTCACCCCGGTCTTCGGTCCGCGCGCACGCAAGCAAGTCCGTCCCCCGACGACTCCTTCGCGCGAAAGAGCTGACCTCATGGCGAACACTCGTACCTTCTCCGCCGCAACCGCTGCCACCGCGGCGTCTTCGGCGACCGCTGCGGCCACCGTCCCCGCCCGCCCCCTCTCCCCCAACCGCCACCGGCTGCGCGCCGTCGACCCCGACGAGGTCGTCCAGCTGGCCGATGTGGCCGAGTTCCTGACGCCGGACGCCACCTGGCTGCCGGCACCCCAGCACTCCGTTCCGGCGCTGCCGGGCCGGCCGCCGATGATCGGCTACCTGGTGCTCGTACCGGCCGATCAGCGGCCGGCCGTCACCGCGGCCGCCGCGGCCGCCCAGTACGTGGTGCCGACACCGGTGGAGGACCCGGCCGCGGGTCCGGTGCGCATCGACCCGGTGCAGCGCACCGCCGCGGTGGACGGGAACACGCTCGACCTCACCTTCCTGGAATTCGAGCTGCTCGCCCACCTTGTCGCGCACCCGCACCGGGTGCACACCCGCGACCAGTTGGTGACCACGGTCTGGGGCTACGGACACGTGGGCGACGGACGCACCGTGGACGTCCACATCGCCCGGCTGCGCCGCAAGCTGGGCGCCGAGCACCGCCGGTCGATCCAGACGGTACGGCGCGTCGGCTACAAGTACGCCCCCTGAGGTCCGCGGCGTACGCGGCAGAGCGGCCCCGGTCCGGTACGTCCGGACCGGGGCCGCTTCCGCGTGCCCGGGTGGATCAGCCCCGCGTCCCGGACCCCACCGGGACCTCGACCGCCTCCGCCCCCGCGCCCGTACCCGGCTCGCCGTGTTCCAGGCTCGGCAGTCGGGCCAGTCCGCGCGGGGTCCGCCAGTTCCGCTCCCCCAGCAGCGCCATCACGGAGGGCAGCAGGACCATCCGGACGACCGTGGCGTCCAGCAGCACCGCGACGGCCAGGCCGACGCCCATCTGCTGCATGTCCTGCATCGACAGCGTCCCGAAGACCGCGAACACCGCGACCATGATCGCGGCCGCACCGGTCACCGCGCCCGCCGTCCGCCGGATGCCCTCGTCGATCGCGGCCCGGGTGGACAGGCCCCGGTCGCGCGCCTCACGGATCCGGGAGACCACGAACACGTGGTAGTCCATGGAGAGCCCGAACAGGACGACCAGGACGAACAGCGGGATCCACGCCTCGATCGCGCCGACGCCCTCCGAGCCGATCAGCGAGGCTCCCCAGCCGTGCTGGAAGACGGCGACCATCACCCCGTACGCGGCGGCCACGGAGAGCAGGTTGAGCAGGATCGAGGTCACGGCGACGACGTACGAACGGAAGCAGAACAGCATCAGCAGGAACGTCACCACCGTGATGAAGGCGAAGACGGGCACGATGCCGCGCTTCAGCTGGTCGTTGAAGTCGACGGACCCGGCGATCTCCCCGGTCACGTACACCTGCGCCCCCGTTCCCTCGAACGCCGCGGGCAACCTCTTCTCGCGCAGTTCGGCGAGATCGGCCCTGCCGCCGGGGAGGGGCACCTCGATCTCCGCGACATTCTGCGCCCGGTGGACGCTCACCCCGTCGAAGCCGCCGAACGCCTTGCGCAGGGCGGGCGCCTCGATGTCGTCGGCCTTGACCACCACCCGTGCCGGGGCGGGGCCGCCGGGGAAGCTCTCGTCGATCTGCCGGTAGGCGACCGAGAGTTCCGAGTCGGAGCCGAACTGCTTCTCCAGGCCCAGCTGTTCGGTCTTCATCCCGAGGGCGGGCGCGGCCAGGGCGAGCAGCACGGCGACCGAGGCGACCGCGAAGATCTTCGGCCTCGACAGGACCGGCCTCAGCACCGTGCCGGCGGTCCCGCCGGCGGTGCGAGCGCGCCGGCCCCCTCGCCGGTTGAGGAAGGGCACGCGTCCCGCGTCGATCCGCTCGCCCAGCCAGGACAGCAGCGCGGGCAGCACCGTCACCGAACCCAGCATCGCGATGAAGACCACGATGATCGTGGCGAGGGCGAAGCCCTTGAACAGCATCAGTCCGGACAGGAACATGCCGGCCATCGCGACCATCACCGTGAGCCCGGAGACGAGCACGGCCCGGCCGCTGGTCGCCGCCGCGATGCGCAGCGCCGTCTCGGCGTCGCGTCCCGCCGCCCGCTCGTCGCGTTCGCGCCGCAGGTAGAAGAGGCAGTAGTCGACGCCGACGGCGAAGCCCATCAGGAACATCACGGAGTACGTGGTCTGGAACAGGTGCAGTTGGTGGCTGGCGAGCGACAGCAGCCCGAAGGCGGCCATGCACGCGGTCAGCGCGAGACCGACCGGGAGCAGCGCCGCGACGACGGCTCCGAAGGCGACCAGCAGAATGCCCAGCGCCAGGGGAACGGCGGTGAACTCGGCCTTCTTGAAGTCCTCGGAGAGCAGGTCGGCGAGCCACTTCCCGGCGCTGGCCTCGCCGAACTGGTGGATGGTGACGTCGGGGTGGTCCGTCCGGGCGGCGGCCACCGCGTCGAGGACGGGCTGCACCCGGTCCGCCGCCGTCGCCGCGTCCCCCTTCAGGTCGAAGGTGATCAGCGCGTCCTTGCCGTCCTTCGAGGGCACCGGGGCCGCGAGGTTCGCCACCTCGCCGGTCCGCACGATGGCCGCGGACACGTCGCGGGCGGCGACCCGCCAGTCTCCCGCCTTCGCGGCGGACACCATGACCAGCTCGCCGGCGGGCTGCCCGAGTCCGGCGTCGTCGAGGATCCGCTCGGCCCGCGCCGAATCACCCGCGGCGTTCTCCGAGTTGGTCATCTCGACCAGCCCGGACGCGCCGCCGATGCCCGTGGCGAGCACGACGAAGATCAGCCAGCCGAGAACAGCGGTCTTGCGGTGGTGTGCGCTCCACACACCGATGCGTGCCGCGAGGTTGCGCCTCATGGCGTGTTCGCCCCCAGAGATTCAGACAGAAGTGGAAGAGGTGGAAGAAGTACGTCGCCGATGAATCTAGGAACGGGGACCGGGCCGCCCCAGCCGCCGGAGCCCCCACTCGCGGAGCCGTAGGGCGAGGTCGGCGGGGTGGTGCTGGGTACACCCCGCCCGGGTGGCGAACCGGCTGACGTCCAGGACGCCCGGTGGGTGAGACTGTCCCGGACGGGTCCGCCACGGGACCCGGCGTAGGGAGGACGGGACCGAGATGAACGCGATACGGACACGGATACGGGGCGCGCTGGTGGCCACCCGGCACGGGTTCCTGCTGTCGCTCGCCGGCCTGGTCGGGTCGCTCACCCTCTTCGTGTGGGCGGTGCTCTCCATCGTCTTCATCCCGCTGGGGGTCGGCGTGTTCACCACCCCCTATCTGCTGGAACTGGTCCGCAGGCACGCCAACCGGCGCCGGCTGCTCGCGGTCACCTGGTGCGACATCCGCATCCCGGTCCCCTACCGCCCCTTCCCGAAGGACCTGCGCACCGGCTTCAGGGGGCAGGTGGAGCGGACCACGCTGTTGCTGAAGGACCCGGCGACCTGGCGGGACCTCCAGTGGCTGCTGGTCGACATGACCGCGGGCTATGTCGTGGCGACCCTGACGACGGCCCTGCTGGTGTACCCGCTGGAGGGTTTCGTCCTGGCGGCCGGCCTGTGGCGGGTCTTCACCGACGACCGCTACTGGTACGGGTTCGTGCCGGTCGACAGCCAGGCGTCGGGCCTGGCCGCCGCCGCGCTCGGCCTGGTGCTCCTGGCGATCGGTGTCCTGGTCAATCACCGGCTGGTGCGGCTGCATTTCGTGATCACCCGCGCGATGCTGGCCCCCACCCAGCAGCAGGAGCTGGCCCGCCGCATCGACCGGCTGACCGAGACCCGGCACGAGGCCGTGGACACCGCCGCCTCCGAACTGCGGCGCATCGAGCGCGATCTGCACGACGGGGCGCAGGCCCGGCTGGTCGCCATGGGCATGAACCTGGGGACCGTGGAGGCGCTCATCGAGAAGGACCCGGCGCAGGCGAAGAAGCTCCTCGCCATGGCCCGCGAGTCCTCGGCCGAGGCCCTCACGGAACTGCGCGATCTGGTGCGGGGCATCCACCCGCCGGTCCTCGCCGAGCGCGGACTCGGGGACGCGGTCCGGGCGTTGGCGCTGCGGCTGCCCATCGAGTCGGAGGTCAGTGTGGAGCTGGACGGCCGGGCGGACGCCGCCGTCGAGTCGGCCGCGTACTTCGCGGTGAGCGAGACGCTGACCAACACCGCCAAGCATGCGGGGGCCAATCGCGTCTGGGTGGACATCCACCACACCGACACCGTGCTGCGGATCTCCGTCACGGACAACGGCCGGGGCGGTGCGTCGGTCGGGTCCGGCTCGGGACTGAGCGGAATCGAACGCCGACTCGGTACATTCGACGGCATCATGGCCGTCAGCAGCCCCGCGGGCGGTCCCACCATGGTGACCATGGAGATCCCTTGCGAGTTGTCCTAGCCGAAGACCTCTTCCTGCTGCGCGACGGCCTGGTCCGGCTGCTGGAGGCGTACGGCTTCGAGATCGCGGCGGCCGTCGAGACGGGCCCCGAACTGACCCGCGCGCTGGCCGAGTCGGCGCCGGACGTCGCGGTGGTCGACGTACGGCTTCCGCCGTCCCACACGGACGAGGGCCTGCAGTGCGCGCTGGCGGCCCGGCGGGCCAGGCCGGGGCTTCCGGTGCTGGTTCTCTCGCAGCATGTGGAGCAGTTGTACGCGCGCGAGCTGCTGGCGGACGGCGACGGCGGCATCGGCTATCTGCTCAAGGACCGGGTCTTCGACGCCGAGCAGTTCGTCGACGCGGTGCGCAGGGTCGCCGCGGGCGGCACGGCGATGGATCCGCAGGTGATCTCGCAGTTGCTGTCGCGGCGCTCGCAGGACAAGCCGATGGGCGCGCTGACCCCGCGTGAGCGGGAGGTCATGGAGCTGATGGCGCAGGGCCGTTCGAACGTGGCGATCGCCTCGCAGATGGTGATCACGGAGCGGGCGGTGGCCAAGCACACCTCGAACATCTTCGGGAAGCTCAGCCTGCCGCCGTCCGACGACGACAATCGCCGCGTTCTCGCGGTCCTGGCCTATCTGGACCGGGGCTGAGCAGGGTCCGCGCGCGGTCGCGGGGTCACGGAGCCGTGCTCAGGTGGAGTGCGGCCGTCCCCAGGTGGGGCGCGGCGCGCGGCTGAAGCACCTTCACGCGCACCGAGGTGGCCGTGACCGGTGCGGCCGGCGGCCGGATGTGGCGGCGGCCGATCGTCGTGCCCTCGGTGATCCGCCGCCAGGTGCCGCTGATCCGGGCCCCGACGGCGAACCTCTCCACCCGCTGCCCGTGCCGGATGTCCTCACGGACGGCGACCCGGTCGAAGGTGTACGGGACCGGGTTCCCCTTGCGCACGTCGGTGCCGTAGGTCCGGCGCACGCCGGAACCGGCAACGTGCGCATGCTGCCGTGCAGTTGAGCCCACGGGAAGGGCGCACACACCGTACGTCCCATCTCTCGCTCGCAAAGTCCCCGTGCACACCGGGCCCGAGCGTGCACCGCACGGCACCTCAGCCGGTGAACCACCCCGCCGCATCGAGCCGGAACGCGCTCGCGGGCACCATCGCGCGCAGGCCCTCCTCCATCGCACGCACCCGGTCCGCACCGAGCACCCGGACCCACTCGGCGCGCACCCGGTCGAACCCCTCGGCCGACTTGACCAGCACGTCGACCCCCCGTGCGGTCAGCCGCACCAGCTTGCGCCGGCCGTCCTGCGGGTCGTCGACGCGCTCCACGTATCCGAGCCCTTCCAGCTTCTCGACGGTCTTCCCGGCGGCCTGCTTGGAGACCCCGAGCCGCCGGCCGATCTCGCTGGCCGTCGCACCGTCGCGACCGACGGCCTGTAGGGCGAAGCCGTACGCGGGACGGATGTCGGGATGACCGCGCCCGGCCAGCTCCCGGTGCAACTCGTCGACGATCGACCGGAATCCGGCGAACAGCAGCAGGGGCAGCTCGAAGCCCGCCTCGACGGGCGCGGACGACCGCACGCCCGGCTCACCCCTTCGCCCGGCCCGCCGCTCAGCCATTGCAAGACTCGACAACTTGGTTTACCTTTTCGTCAATCACGTTGTCGATTTTAGCGTGAGCACCCACCAGGAGAGGCCACCCATGCCCATGTCCGCGTTTCCCGACCACACCCTCGACTCCGCCCCCGCCGCCGCCCGCCGCACCATGGAGGCGGTGACGAAGAAGCAGGGCCATCTGCCCGCCGCCGTCGCGCGGCTCGCCACATCACCGGAGCTCCTCGACGGCTTCCTGAAGATCGGCGCGATCTTCGAGTCGTCCACCCTGGACCCGCTCTCCCGCGAGGTCCTGATCATGACGATGGCGACCCGCAACCACTGCCACGTCTGCGTGGCCATGCACACCGCCAAGCTCACCGCCCTCGGTGCGGACCCCGAGCTGATCGCCGCCCTGCGCGAGCCGGAGGCGCGCACCCTGCCGGATGAACGACTGGAAGCCGTGCGGCAGTTCACCCTGTCCGTGCTCGCGACGGCCGGAGCGGTCGACGAGGCGACGCTCCAGGCGTTCCTGACACACGGATACACCCCCCGCAATGCGCTGGAGGTGGTCCTGGGCATCGGCGCGTACACGATGTCCACCCTGGGAAACCGGATGACCGGGGCTCCCCTGGATCCCCACATGGCCGCCTTCGCCTGAGACTCGGCCCGCCGTCCGGCGCACCCCGCACCGGGCCCGGCGCCGCGGACGCCGGGAAAACCGCCGCACGCCCCTGTCCCCCCGGCTTACCCCTCAGTACATTGACAACATGTCTAACACGCAGCCAGCACCGGTCGCGTCGGAGCGGACGCAGCTCAAGGCCCGCAGGGTCTCCTTCGCCTGGGAGAAGACGCCTCTGCACTGGGTGCCGGGCGACCCGTTCACCACGCACACCATCAACGTGCTCCATCTCCTGCTGCCCGCCGGGGAGCGCTGGTTCATCCGTGTGTACCGACAGGTACTGCCGTACATCCACGACGAGCAACTGCGCCAGGACGTCATCGGGTTCATCGGCCAGGAGGCCGTGCACTCCCAGGCCCATGACGACGTCCTGCCCCGGCTGAAGCAGCTCGGTCTCGATCCGACGCCGTACACCGCGCAGGTCGACTGGTTCTTCGAGAAGCTGCTGGGCGACCGGACGCTGCCGCCGGGCCGGGCGCGGAAGTGGTGGCTGATGGAGCGGGTGGCGACGATCGCGGCGATCGAGCACTACACCGCGTTCCTCGGCGACTGGGTGCTGAACGCCGGCGAACTGGACCGGCGGGGCGCCGATCCGACGATGCTGGATCTGCTGCGCTGGCACGGCGCGGAGGAGGTCGAGCACCGCTCGGTCGCGTTCGACGTGTTCACGCATGTCGACGGCGGCTACCGGCGGAGGGTGCGGACCTGGGCCACGGCCTTCACCGCGCTGCTCTTCCTCTGGCAGCGGGGCACACGCTTCTTCATGGAGAACGACCCGAGCCTGCTGCACGGCAAGGCGTCGTTCAGGGAGTTCTACACCAGCGGCAGACGCGGCACCCTGCCCGCGACCGGTGATCTGCTGCGCTCCATCCCCCGCTACCTCAGTCACGCCTACCACCCCTCGCAGGAGGGCAGTACGGCCCAGGCGGTCGACTACCTCGCCCACTCGCCCGCGGCCGTGGCCGCCGAGGCCCGTACGACGGGAACCAGCTGACCATGCCGCTCCCCCTGCCCCGCCTGCGTACCGTCGTCCTCGTCACCGGCGCCGCGCTGCTCGCCAGGCGGGCCGTGCGCCGACGCGTCCGGAGCTCCCCGCTGTGGCCGCTGCCCGCGCTGGAGAACCCGGTCTCGGGCCACTCCGGCCGCCGCCCCACCACCACGCGCCGCCTGTTGATCAGCGAGCGGACCGCACCCGCCGACGGCGTGGTCCAACTCCGCCTGGAGGGGCCCGACCTGCCGGCCTGGCAGCCCGGCGCGCACCTGGATCTCCTGCTGCCGTCCGGTCTGGTCCGCCAGTACTCCCTCTGCGGGGACCCGGCCGATCCCGGCACGTACACCATCGCGACCCGCCTGGTGGAGGACGGCCGGGGCGGCTCCCGCGAGGTCCACGCGCAGCTCCACGAGGGCGCGGAGGTCGAGGTCCGCGCCCCCCGCAACCGCTTCCCCCTCGTCGAGGCGCCCGGGTACCTCTTCATCGCGGGCGGCATCGGCATCACTCCGATCCTGCCGATGCTGCGGTCGGTCGCCGCGTCGGGCGCCGACTGGCGGCTGCTGTACGGCGGACGGTCCCGCGTCTCGATGCCGTTTCTGGACGAGATCGAGAAGCTGGGCGCGGACGGCGACCGGGTGACCGTCGTCGCCGAGGACGAGGCGGGCCGTCCGGACCCGGCCGCGGCCCTGGCGGACACGGCGCAGGGCACGGCCGTCTACTGCTGCGGTCCCGGGCCCCTGATGGACGCGGTCGCCTCCGCCCTCCCGCCCGGCCGCACCCTGCACCTGGAACGCTTCACGGCGGCGGCCGCGTCATCGGCCGGCTCCGGCCCCTTCGAGGTCGAACTGCGCCGCTCCGGCCGCACGGTCCGGGTGGCGGCCGGCCAGTCGGTGCTGGCCGCGGTGCGCGAAGAGCTCCCGTACGTCTCGTACTCCTGCGAACAGGGATTCTGCGGTACCTGCCGACAACGTGTCCTGGAAGGCGAGATCGACCACCGCGACGATCTCCTGGCGGACGCGGAGCGGGAGGACTCGATGCTGATCTGTGTGTCGCGGTGCCGGGGGAAGCGGCTGGTGCTGGACCTGTAGCGGGGGTGGCCGGATGTCGCTCCATGACCCGGACGGCCCCGGCCCACCACCGCTCCCCCACCGCCGCACTCGGTACCCTGTCCACCATGACGACCGGGGTGCGGCGCAGGATGGGCGTCGAGGAACGCAGACAGCAGCTGATCGGTGTCGCGCTGGAGTTGTTCGGTCACCGCTCCCCGGACGAGGTGTCGATCGACGAGATCGCGGCCGCGGCCGGGATCTCACGGCCGTTGGTCTACCACTACTTCCCCGGGAAGCAGAGCCTGTACGAGGCGGCGCTGCGGCGGGCGGCCGACGAGTTGGCGGCGCGGTTCGTGGAGCCATGCGAAGGACCGCTCGGGGAACGGCTGTTGAGGGTGATGGGGCGGTTCTTCGACTTCGTCGACGAGCACGGTCCGGGGTTCTCGGCGCTGATGCGGGGCGGGCCCGCCGTCGGGTCGTCGACGGCGAACGCGATGATCGACGGGGTCCGGCAGGCGGCGTACGAGCAGATTCTGGCCCATCTGGGGGTCGAAATCCCCCCGGCGCGGCTGGAGTTGGTTGTGCGGTCGTGGGTGTCGCTGGCCGAGTCGACGGCGCTGATCTGGCTGGACGGGCGGCGGATTCCGCGCGAGGAGCTGGAGACGCAGCTGGTGCACGACTTCGCGGCGCTGGCCGCGGTGAGTGCCGCGTACGACACCGAGATGGCGGGCATCGTGCTGCGGGTCCTCTCGCAGGAGCCGGCGGACGGGCCGTTCGGGGAGCTGTTGAACCGGCTCTCCGCGCTGGCACCCGCCGTACCGGCCGTTCCCGCGCAACGGCCGGCGTGAGCGCCGGCGCGGCTCGCCGCGCGCGGGACAGGCGGGACTCTCCCCACACGCCCTGGCGCCGTTCGGTCGTACGGGGCCGGGGCTCGCTCCGCCTCGCGCCGCAGAGCGATCCGGAGGTGTGCGCCGCACGGCCGGCGCAGGAGTTGCTGGATTCCGAGGACGGTGGCGGCCCCGCCGACGAGGACGGCCGTGGCGCTCGCCGCCGCGGCGGAGCGGGCCGCGTTCTGTCCGGACGGCGTCCGGCGGGGCCCCGGGGAGGCGTGCGCCGTGTGCACGGCCGCGTGGGTGCTGGGCTGTCGCGGCTGGTCGTTCCGGTGGGGCCGGCCACGCTCTACATGAGCAGTTCGCCCTGGAGCGCGGCCGCCAGGCCGACCTCGGCGTTGTCCGCCCGGCCCCGTTCGAAGGCGCGCTGGTAGGCGGCGTCGCCGACGGCCGCGCGGGCCTGGCGTTCGCAGGCCTCGCGCAGCGGGCCCAGTTCCGGGGTGCCGCGTTGCGGGTGGCCGACCATGCGCCAGTAGACCTGCCCCGTGCCGTAGACCCGGGCGGCGCGGGCACCCGCGCCCTGGGCCGCGATCGCCGCGGCCAGGATGTCCAGGCCGAGCGCGATGCCGAATCTGTCGCGCATGCGGTGCTTGCCCGCGAGCATCGAGCGGGCGTAGGTGGCGGAGGAGTCGGCGTCGCCCCGCAGCAGGGCGATCAGGGCGAGTTGGTAGTCGACGTAGCTACGGGTCCAGCACTCGTCCTGGGCTTCGCAGGCCGTGCGCAGGTCCATGGCCGCCTCCGCCGCCTCGTCCAGCCGGCCCAGGCTGGTGAGGGCGAAGACCGTGATGAGGTGGCAGCGCAGCCGGTAGGCCGATTCCAGCGGGGTGGCGGCGCCCGTGGAGCGCAGTACCCGGTCGACCTGGCGCAGGCTCGCCTCGGGGCGGCCCGTCATCAGATGGGTGAGGCCGCACAGATAGGCGGCGGCGAGGATCCCTTCGTCGGCCCCGTCGCGGGCCGCGGCCCTGGTGCACTCCCTGCCCAGGCGCCGGGCGGCCGGGTAGTCGCCCTGGAGCATGACGGTGATGCCCAGCACCCACAGGGCGCGGGTGCGGTGGGGGCCCTCGGCCGGTCCGACGTCCAGAGCGCGCTGCGCGTAGTCACGGGTCTGCGGCAGATGGCCGCAGCAGCACCAGAAGAAGCCGATCCGGCCCGCCATCTCCTGGGCGGCCGCGGTGTCGTGGGCCAGCAGGTGGTCGAGGGCGGCGCACAGGTCGGCGTGCGACTCGGCGATGCGGTGGTACCAGAAGATCTGGTCGTCACCGGTCCAGCCCGCGTGGGCGTGCCGGGCCAGGCTGAGGAAGCAGGCGGCGTGCCGGTCGGCGGCGGCCCGTTCCTCGCCGAGTTCGGCGAGCCACATCCGCCCGTACTCGCGGATGGTGTTGAGCATGCGGTGCCGTACGCCGTCCCGCCTGACGACGGACTTGGCGACCAGGCCCTTCAGCGCCTCGGCCACACCGTCCTCGGTGAGCGGCCCCTCGGCGCAGACCCGGCGGGCCGCGGCCTCGTCGAAGTCGCCGCGCAGGACGGTCAGCCGCGCCCAGAGCAGCCGTTCCAGCGGGGTGCACAGCTCGTGGCTCCAGCCGATGGCCGTGCGCAGGGTGCGGTGGCGCGGCGGCCAGAGCGAGTCGTCGGTCGGTACGTCGAAGCGGGAGCCGATCCGGGCGGCGACCTGTTCGACGGTGTCCCGGCCGAGGGCTCCCGCCGCGAGTTCGACGGCGAGCGGGATGCCTTCGAGGCGGCGGCAGATCTCGGCGGCGGCCTCGGCGTTGCCCGGCGCGTCGAGGTCGAGGTCGGGGGCCGCCGCGGCCGCCCGGTCCCGGAACAGGGTGAGGGCGTCGCCCGCGCCCTCGACAGGCAGCGGTTCCACCTCGACGAGCTGCTCGCCCCTGAGACCCAGGGGCTGCCGGCCGGTGGCCAGCACGGTGAGGCCGGGTGACGTGGTGAGGATCTCGCCGAGCAGATGGGCGCACGCGGAGCGCAGATGCTCGCACGAGTCGAGGACCAGCAGCAGTTCCTTGTCGACGAGCCACTCGCACAGGGCGTCGATGGGCATGCGCAGGGTGTGGTCGGAGAGCCCGACCGCGTCGGAGACGGTCGCGAGGAGCAGCCCGTCGTCGTGGAGCGGTGACAGATCGGCCCACCACGTTCCGTCGCGGTACGCGTGCGCCGCCTGCCGGGCCGCGCGGACCGCGAGCCTGGTCTTGCCGACACCGCCGCTGCCGGTGAGGGTGGTCAGCCGGTACGTGGCGAGGGCGTGTTCGAGCCGGGCAAGTTCCGCTTTCCGTCCGACAAAGCTCGTTGTCTCCTCGGGGATGTTGCTCGCCATGGTCACCGTCGCTGAAACAGGTGGACCGGCCGGTCCCGGCCCCTGGTTCCGTACGGCTCAGGCATGGGAGAGCACCTGGCGTACCGGAAAGGGGCCGGGACCGGCCGGGGGTGGGAGGGCGCGCCCGGAAGTGCGGTACTGCTGGCACTGCCTGGCGGCTACTGCCTTCCCACGTTAGACCCATTGCGGCTCAGCTGAGGGAGAACACCGCCACTGTACGTCCCGGGACGGTGAAGCTTCCTGAACTCCGCGCGTACGTGGACTCCTTGACGGTAGGATCCGCGCCCGCAGCCTGGACGGGGTGCAGGGCGTACCGCTTCCCCGCCAGGCCGGCGATCGTCTGGGTCTCGGTGCCGGGGGCCGCGTTGAGGACGACCACCAGCTTTCCGAGCCGCATGGTGATCACTCCCGGTGTCTCGTCCTTCCCGGAGAGCGGGAAGGACAGGGCGGACTGCACCTGCCCGGTGGTGGAGAGGCCGAAGTCCTTCTCCGTGGACCGGATGGTGAGCAGGTCGCGGTACGCGGCGGAGGCGCCGTCGATCTGCGCGCAGCCGGGGCTGAGCGCGGCATCGGCCAGCAGCGGCTTCGCATGGGACCACATGGACCCGTTGTCGGCCGCCGGGGGCAGTCCGCGACCGAAGCCGTTGCCGTCGCGGCAGTCCCAGTGCAGGGCGTTGAACCAGTCGCCGCTGTCGTAGGAGTTGCGGTCCAGGGACTTGGAACGCAGCAGGTCGGTGCCCGCCTGGGAGAGCGAGGGCCCCTGCGAGAGGGTGGCCGTCGCCATCGCCAGGACCTGCATACGGGCCCGGGCCGCCGCCGAGGTGCCCGCCGGGAGCTTGAAGGCGAGCGCGTCGTACAGCGATTCGTTGTCGTGGGCGTCCGCGTAGGCGAGGGCGTCACCGGGGGCCGCCGCGTATCCGGCCGGGGCCCCGTTGTAGTCGACGCCGGAGCCCTTGACCGCGGTGCCGGACGAGTCGGTGAAGGTGAAGTCGGCGAGGTTGCCGGTGAGACCGACCTTGATCAGGTCCTGGTAGTGGAGCAGCCGGGCCTTCTGTTCGGCCTTCGTGCCGTTGGCGGCCGAGGTGTTCGGGTCGGTGTAGAGGCCGCTGGCGAAGCCCTGCACGCGCGGGTCCTCGTCGAAGGGGCTGCCGCCGCGGACGGCGTCGCGGGACCGGTCGGAGAAGGTGGCGATGCCGGTGCCGGCCATGTTCTTCTGGGTGGCCTGGACGAAGCGGGCGTCGTCGGCGATCTCGCCGAAGTTCCAGCCCTCCCCGTACAGGATGATCTTCTTCCCGTCGACGCCGTCCTTCGCCACGGTCAGCGCGTCCAGCGCCCTGCGGACCGCGAGGATGTTGGCCTTGGGGTGGTGGCCCATCAGGTCGAAGCGGAAGCCGTCGACCTTGTACTCCTTGGCCCAGGTGACGACCGAGTCCACGACGAGCCTGCCCATCATGGTGTTCTCGGGCGCGGTGTTGGCGCAGCAGGTGGAGGTGGCGACGGTGCCGTCCTCCAGCAGCCGCTGGTAGTAGCCGGGGACGATCCGGTCGAGCACGGACTTGCCGTCCTGGCCGGAGGCGACGGTGTGGTTGTAGACGACGTCCATGACGGTCCGCAGACCCGCGCCGTTCAGCCCCTGCACCATCTGCCGGAACTCGACGGTGCGCCGGGTGCCGTTGGGGTCGGAGGCGTAGGAGCCCTCGGGGACGGTGTAGTGCAGCGGGTCGTAGCCCCAGTTGAAGCCGTCCTTCGCGGCGGCTTTCGCCACGCAGGCCTGCTGCTCCTCGGAGTCGGGGGCGTACACGGCAAGGTCGCAGGCCGGTTTCTGCTGCGCCGACTTCTTCTCGGGAATGGTGCCGATGTCGAAGGCGGGCAGCAGATGGACGTAACCGGTGCCGGAGTCGGCGAGCCGCCTGAGGTGTTTCATCCCGTCGGAGCGGGTGTCGGTGAAGGCGAGGTACTCGCCGGGGTGCTTCGACGTGCGGTCCGCGATCGAGAAGTCGCGGATGTGCAGTTCCTGGATCTGGGCGTCACGCAGCGGGACGGCGGCGGGCTTCCGCAGCCCGGACCAGCCGCGCGGCGCCAGCTTCGGGTCGTCGAGGTCGACGACGAGGCTGCGGGCGGAGTCGGTGGTCAGGGCGGTGGAGTAGGGGTCCGTGACCTTGTTGGTGACGATTTTCTGGACGGTGGGTGCCCAGACGTCCACCGCGTAGCGGTAGGGCTTGCCGGCCCACTTCGCCGTGCCCGTGACGGACCACACGCCGGTGCGGTCGTCGCGGCGCATCGGGACGCTCCGGCCGTCGAGTTCCAGGGCGACGGTACGGGCAGTGGGCGCCCAGACGGACAGCGTGGGGCGGCCGTGGTGGAAGACCGGGCCGAGCGGGGCGGTGGCCGCGTTCTTCCCGTAGAGGTCGTCGAGCACGCCCGCGCTCTGCACGCCGGTGGCGGCGAGCAGGGCGCCGTTGGCGGCGCGCTGGGTGGCGATCAGCTGGCCGCGCAGCGCCTCGCGGACCCGGTCCCGGTCCCGGACGTCGACGGTGAACGCCGGATAGTCCTTGAGGTGCGGGTACTTCGCCTTCTGCGCGTCGGTCAGCGCGGACGGTGCGAGCCGCAGCCACTGTCCCTCGTCGGAGAGCGCCCCGTCGACGACGGAGATGCCGCCGCCCGGTGCGTAGACGAGCTGCTGGCTGGTGGCTCCGGTGGCCTTCACCTTCCATACGACGGTGCCGGAGTCGATCCACTGCGCCTCGGCCCTGGTGAGGTCGGGCGCGGGTACACCGCCGGTCTGCGGCAGCAGGTAGCCGGGCGTGGCGCCGAGCATCCAGACCTCGTGCCCGTAGGTGGCGAGGTCGAGGGACTGGTCGCTGGGGAGGTCCTTCTCGTCGCCCTTGTGCAGGATGTAGCCGAGCGAGGTGGCACCGTCGGTGAGCGGTACCTCGAAGGTGGCGCCGGAGGCGTCCTTCTTCACCGGCCGGAGCGGCTCGGCCCAGTCGGTGGGGTTCTTGGCGCCGGTCCAGGTGTGCAGCCCCCAGCCGTCGTAGTCGCCGTCGGCCCGGTAGTAGTGCAGGACGGCCTTGGTGGTGTCCTGCGGCGGGTAGGCGCCGTCGGGTGCCGTGTCGGCCTGGCCGTCCTTGTCCTGCTCGATCCAGACCTGACCGGTCTTCCCGAGGTCGACGGTGCGCGGCGGCCCGTCGGCGGTGCCGGACTTCTCCACGGTGTACGGGAACGAGGAGGCGCCCTCGTCGAGCTTGATCCATGCGAAGGCGCCGTAGGCGTCCCGTCCGGTGAACCCGGCCGACGTGCCGCCCGCCTTGAGCTGCCATCCGTCGTAGTCGCCGTCCGCACGCCGGTAGTGGACGACGGCGTAGTCGCGTGCGACCGCGACGGGCTTCTCGGGCGCGGGTGCCTGGCCCGCGGTGGACGAGGCGAGGGCACTCGCCGTGCGGCCGGCGCGGTCGACGGCAACCGCCTTGTACCGCAAGGGGGTTCCGGCGGCCACCGTGTCGCCCACGGTCTGCGTGACCTTGTACGGGGCGTGGTCGGCGGAACCGAGAGTGACCCACTTTCCGTTGCCGGTCTGGGCGGCGAAGACGACCCGGTTCAGCTGTCCGCCGTCGACGTCGGCGGAGATCTCGACGGTGCCGGTGGCTCCGGCGGCCGGGGCCTTCAGGGTGATCGAGGGCTTGGCGGCGGGTTCGCCCATCGCCTTCTCGGCGCGCAGCACGATGGTGGACAGGGCGGGCACGGTGACGGTGACCTTCCTGTCGGCGCCGCTGCGGAGGGTTCCCGAACCTCCGTACAGCGTACGGAAGTTCATGCCGGCCGATGCGGTGGACAGCTCGACGGTCCTCGGCTCGTCCCCGTTGTTCGCGGCGACTACGTACTCGCGGCCCTGCTCGGGATCCGTACGGGAGAACGCGTACACGGAGCCCTGTGCGTAGCGCTGGGTCTGGACGCCGTCGCGCAGGGCCGGGTTCTTCCGGGTCAGCTCGGAGAGCGCGGCGATGTTCCGGTAGAGCGGGTGGGCCGTGTCGTAGGCGTCCGAGGCGTGGGTGCGGTCGGTGCCCAGTTCGTCGTCGTCGAGGTAGTCGGCGGTCCTGGACGCGAACATGGTCTGGCGGGCGTCCTTGTCGCCGCCCGCGCCGGTGAAGCCCTGCTCGTCGCCGTAGTAGACGACGGGGTTGCCGCGGCTGAGGAACATCAGCTCGTTGGCGAGCCGTGCGCGCTTGACGAGTTCCGCGTCGCCGGCCTTCGGGTTGTCCTGCTTCAGGAACGATCCGATGCGTCCCATGTCGTGGTTGCCGAGGAAGGTGACCTGCTCGTAGGCGTTGGCCTTGTCGGTGGTGTACCGGTAGTCGTCGCCGAAGACGGCGGCGAGTTCCGGGGCCGGGGCTCCCTGCGAGGCGTACTTCCTGGCCGCTTCCTGGAACGGGAAGTCGAGCGTCGCGTCGAGCCGGCCCCGGGTGACGTAGGGCGAGGTGATCGCGGTGTCGGCGGAGTACACCTCGCCGAACATGAAGAAGTCCTTGCGCCCGCGCTTGGCCGCGTAGGCGTCCAGCGCTGTCGCCCACTGGGTCCAGAAGTCCAGGTCGACGTGTTTGACGGTGTCGATCCGGAAGCCGTCGATGCCGAAGTCCCGGACCCACTTCTCGTAGATCTTCTCCATGCCGGAGACGACCTCGGGCCGCTCGGTCCACAGGTCGTCGAGCCCGGAGAAGTCGCCGTACGTGGTGGACTCGCCGGCGTAGGTCGAGTCGCCGCGGTTGTGGTACATCGCCGGGTCGTTGAGCCAGGCCGGGACCTTGCTCCCGGTGTTCTTCGGTGTGTACGGGAACGAGTCCGCGTCCACCTTCGCCAGGCCCTTGCTGTCGTCGAACGGGCGGCCGTCCCTGTCGAGGTACGGGTAGGCGCCCTTCGGCCGGTAGCCGTAGCTCTTCTCGGCGTAGTCGACGGTGTCCGCGGTGTGGTTGGTGATGACGTCGAAGAAGACCTTCATGCCCTTGCCATGGGCCCTGTCGATCAGTTTCGACAGGTCGGCGTTGGTGCCGAAGTGCGGGTCGACCTGGGTGAAGTCGGTGATCCAGTAGCCGTGGTAGCCGGCCGACGCGTCCTTGCCGGTGCCCTGGACGGGGCGGTTCTTGAAGATCGGGGCGAGCCAGATGGCGGTGGTGCCGAGGCCCTTGATGTAGTCGAGCCGCTCGGTCAGGCCCTTGAGGTCACCGCCCTGGTAGAAGCCCTTGTCCGCGGGGTCGTAGCCGGTCTCCAGACGTGAACCGGTGAGCCCGCCGCGGTCGTTGGAGGTGTCGCCGTTCGCGAACCGGTCGGGCATGACGAAGTAGAACTGCTCACGCGTCAGATCGTGACGGGCGGGCTCGGCCGCCAGCCGGGCGTCCGAGGGCGGGCCCGGAGGTCTCGGCGCGGCGGACGCGGATGCCGCCGGGACGACGGGGAGGAGCGCGGCGCAGAGTGCGGCGACGGCTCCCCGTCTCAGGGTGGAACGGGACACGGTCGGGGTCTCCTTGTGTGCGGGGTGGGGTTCTCGGGGCGGGCGGACAGGCCGCCTGCCGGACCGGGGCGCCTGGGCCGGCCCCGGTCCGGCCACCGAGGTCAGCTGCGCCAGACGTCGCTCGTCAGCGTGGCCTTCCCCGACGGCGGCACGGTGGCGGTGCGGTTCGCGCCGCTCTCCCAGGTGACGTTGCCGCTCGCGTCCTTGCGGAGGTACTTGTACGCGAACGGGGTTCCCGCGGGCATGGCCGCGTCGAGCTTCCAGACCGGGTACGCCGCCGGGTCCAGCTTCAGCGCGCTGCCGGTGTTCCAGTCGCCGAGGGCGGGCTGGTCGCCGGTGACGTAGATGTTCTCGCCGAGCCGGGTCGTGGCGTCGACGCCGAAGGAGGCGCCGGAGGAGCCCGCACCGGGGTCGGTGCCACCGCCGCCGCCCGAGCAGGTGCGCGCACCCGTGTGCAGCGCCACGGCGGTGTTCGCGCCGAGGGTCGCGGTGAACCGGCCGGAGCCGTCGACGGTGACGCCGTTGCCGGACTGGACGTCGCAGTAGTCACCGGCGGGCAGCGACGTCTGGAACGTACGGGTCAGCGAGGAGCCCTCGTGGTTGATCGCGACATACGCCTTGGAGCCGCGGCCGAACGCGATCTGGTCGCCGCCGTTGTCCCACCAGTCGGTGACGGCCTCGCCCCGCGCGGTGTTGCGGAAGCCGACCATGGAGGAGATCTCGCGCCAGGCGTGCTGGCACTTCCAGCCGTCGCTGTAACAGGCGTTCACCGTACCGCCGTTGGGCGGTCCGGCGTCCTTGTCGGTCCACTCGTAGCCGGAGTGGACGTCGGGCGAGCCGTACGGCCAGGCCAGCATGAAGACGCTGGCGAGGGTGTAGTCGGCGCCGTCCTTGTAGTTCAGTGTGTCGCCGCCGCGCTCGGTGTCGTGGTTGTCGACGAAGACCGCGGCCTTCGACGACGGCATGAAGCCCCAGCCCTCGCCGAAGTTCTTCAGGTGGGCGAGGTTCTCGTTCTTGAAGACCTGCTTGAGGCTGCGGGCATAGCGGAACTCCTGGACGTCCCCGGTCCCGGTGTACTCGTCCGGCTGGACGGCCTCTCCGGCCCCGTAGATCGCCTCCTGCTTCCAGTAGGCGCCGGGGTTGCTCAGCCGGGACTTGATGTCGGCGAGATCGGCCGCGGGCATGTGCTTGGCGGCGTCGATGCGGAAGCCGTCGACGCCGAGGGAGAGCAGGTCGTCGAGGTATCCGGCGATCCTGCCGCGGACGTATTCCTCGCCGGTGTCGAGGTCGGCCAGGCCGACGAGTTCGCAGTTCTGGACGTTGGCCCGGTCCTGGTAGTTGCTGATCTGTGCCGTGCAGTCGTCCATGTCGGGCGCGGAGTACAGGCCGGGGTAGTCGTACTTGGTGTACGAGGAGCCGCCGGTGCCGGTGCCCGATCCCGACGACATGTGGTTGATGACGGAGTCGGCGACGACCTTGACGCCCGCGCTGTGGCAGGTGCCGACCATGGCGGCGAAGGAGGCGCGGTCGCCGAGCCGTCCGGCGATCTTGTAGCTGACCGGCTGGTACGAGGTCCACCACTGGCCGCCCTGGATGTGTTCCTGGGGCGGCGAGACCTGTACGTAGCCGTAGCCGGCCGGGCCGAGGGAGTCCGTGCAGGCCTTGGCCACGGAGTCGAACTTCCACTCGAAGAGGACGGCGGTGACGTCCTTGCCGCCCGGCGTGGATGCCTGGGCGGTCGCGGTGGGGGTCACGAGGGCGGCGGCGCCGGCCATCAGGGCGAGCGCCGCGGACAGTGGTCTGCGTGCCATGTTTCCTCCTGCTGTGGGGGGAAATGCGGGTGACGGTGCAGCCTCACGTGGCAACGCGCCATGCCCTCAAGGCTCCTGAAGGTTCTTGCTGCAAGAATGCAAACCTTGCCGCAGCCGAGACCGTACGAGCCTGTCCGGCCCCGGTCAACCCTCTGGACACCACCCGCTCACATCCGCGAAATCCAGCAGCTTTCTTCCTGCAAGGACTTACGCAAAACATTGCAGCGCTGTTAGGTTTCTCCCGACTCCGGTCCGGTCGGCCGGGGGTTCGGCGACCCCGGACCCCACGCGCCCGGCCGGCCGGGCCGGTCACGACAGGAGAGGCGCCGGGAGTCGCTCACTCCCCGCCGGCCCGTTCAGGGCCGACTCCGGGCGCCTCTCCGGTACGCCCTGCCCCCTTCGGGCCTGACCTCTTCGGGCCTGACCTCTTCGGGCCTGACCTCAGACACCGCGGACCGGGGCGGTGGACCCCCGTACCACCAGCTCCGGCTGGAACACGTACTCCGTACGCTGCACGGGGCTCCCGCCGACCTCCTCCAGCAGGGCGCCCACCGCGGCCGCCGCCATCGCCTGCACGGGCTGGCGCACCGTCGTCAGCGGCGGATCGGTGAAGGCGATCAGCTGCGAGTCGTCGAAGCCCACCACCGACACGTCGCGCGGCACGTCGAGCCCGCGCTCCCGGGCCGCGCGCACCACGCCCAGCGCCATCAGGTCGCTGCCGCAGACGATGCCCGTGCACCCCCGGTCGAGCAGCGCACCGGCCGCGACCTGGCCGCCCTCGACGCCGAACAGCGCGGAGCAGACCAGGAGTTCGGCCTCGGCCCGGTCCAGGGCCAGCAGGTTCACGGCGGCCTCGACGAAACCTTCCCGCTTGCGGCGGGACGGCACATAGCGCTGCGGCCCGATGGCCAGGCCGACCCTGCGGTGGCCGAGATCGGCGAGGTGGCCGACGGCCATCCGCGCGGCGGCGGAGTCGTCGGGCGAGACGAACGGGGCGCTGATCCGTTCGTTGTAGCCGTTGATCAGAACGAACGGAACGCCGCGCTCGGTGAGCGCGGCGTACCGGGCCGGGTCGGCCGACATGTCGGCGTGCAGCCCGGAGAGGAAGACGATCCCGCCGACGCCCCGTTCGACGAGCTGCTCGACGAGCTCGTCCTCGGTGGCGCCACCGGGCGTCTGGGTGCAGAGCACGGGGGTGTAACCGTGCCCGGCCAGTATCTGCTCGACGGACTGCGCGAACGCCGGGAAGATCGGGTTGGTGAGTTCGGGTGTCACCAGTCCGATCAGCCCGGCGCTGCGCTGCCGCAGCCGTACGGGGCGTTCGTAGCCGAGGATGTCCAGCGCCGCGAGCACCCGCTGCCGCGTGGTGTCCGCGACGCCCGGTTTCCCGTTGAGCACCCGGCTGACGGTCGCCTCGCTGACCGCTGCCTGGCCGGCGATGTCCGAAAGCCTCGGTGCACCGCCGGTTCTGGGCAGAGGGACGGTCACACCGTCCACCACACCGTGGTGTCCGCGGGCAGCTCGAACTCGGCGCCGTCGGTGACGACCGGGGTGCTGGACAGCAGGACGGTGCCGCGTACGGGGATGCGTACCGGGCGGGCCGTCGTGTTGACGGTGCAGACGAAGCCGGGGCGGGCGAAGATCAGCAGCCCCTCGGGGGCCTGGAGCCACTCCACCGCGGTACCGGCGCCGAGCCCCGGGTGCACCCGGCGGGAGGCGATCGCGGCCCGGTACAGCTCCAGCGTGGAGTGCGCGTCGCCGGTCTGCGCCTCGACGCTCAGCGCGCCCCAGCTGTCGGGCTGGGGCAGCCAGCTGCCACCGCTGCCGAAGCCGTACGAGCTGCCGTCGCGGGTCCACGGGATCGGCACCCGGCAGCCGTCGCGGAAGCCGTCCTGCCCCTCCGCGCGGAAGAACGACGGGTCCTGGCGGACCTCGTCGGGCAGGTCGGTGACGTCGGGCAGGCCGAGTTCCTCGCCCTGGTAGACGTACGCGGAACCGGGCAGCGCCAGCATCAGCAGGGTCGCGGCGCGGGCGCGGCGCAGGCCCAGCTCGGGGTCGCCGGCCGTGCGGATCTGGGTGCCGAGGCCGGGCGGGTTGGCGAACCGGGTGGTGTGCCGGGTGACGTCGTGGTTGGAGAGCACCCAGGTGGTGGGGGCGCCGACCGGACGCATGGCGTCGAGCGAGGTGTCGATGACCTTGCGGAGCTCGGCGGCGTCCCAGGCGGTGGACAGGTACTGGAAGTTGAACGCCTGGTGCATCTCGTCGGAGCGCACGTAGTTGGCGGTGCGCTCGACGGTCGGGGTCCAGGCCTCGGCGACGGCGATGCGGTCGCCGGGGTACTCGTCGAGGATGGTGCGCCAGGAGCGGTAGATCGCGTGGACCCCGTCCTGGTCGAAGAACGGCATGACGTCGTTGCCGAGCAGCTTGAGCTGGTCGTGGCTGCCGAGGTCGGGCAGACCGGCGGCCTTGACGAGGCCGTGGGCCACGTCGACCCGGAAGCCGTCGACGCCCATGTCGAGCCAGAAGCGCAGGATCGAGCGGAACTCGTCGGCGACGGCCGGGTGTTCCCAGTTGAAGTCGGGCTGCTCGGGCGCGAAGAGGTGGAGGTACCAGTCGCCGGGGGCGCCGTCCGGGTCGGTGGTCCGGGTCCAGGCGGGGCCGCCGAAGATGGACTCCCAGTCGTTGGGCGGGAGTTCGCCGTCCGCGCCCTTGCCGGGGCGGAAGTGGTAGCGCTCGCGCAGCGCGGAGCCGGGCCCCTCGGCGAGGGCGCGCTTGAACCAGTCGTGCTGGTCGGAGGAGTGGTTGGGCACCAGGTCCACGATGATCCGCAGGCCCAGGTCGTGGGCGTCCCGGATCAGCGCGTCGGCGTCCAGCAGGGTGCCGAACATGGGGTCGATGGCGCGGTAGTCGGCGACGTCGTAGCCCGCGTCGGCCTGCGGGGACGCGTAGAACGGGCTGAGCCAGACCGCGTCCACACCGAGGTCCCTGAGGTACGGGAGTCTGGCGCGTACGCCGGCGAGATCGCCCATGCCGTCGCCGTTGCCGTCGGCGAAGCTCCGTGGATAGACCTGGTAGATCACCGCGTCCTGCCACCAGCCGGTCTGGTGGGCCGGAGCGTCGGCGGACGTGCCGGTGGAGGGGGCAGCGAGGTGCTGGGTCATGTCGTCCCTGGGGTGTCTGGGTGGGGAGCGTCGCCGGGACCGGTCGGGAATCCGGCGAGGCCGTGACTTGGTGCGTGCGGGGCGTAGGGGCGTGCCGCCAGAGCCTGTCGGGTGACCTTCGATCGGAGGTCACCCGGCAGGCTCTCAGCCCTTGACGGCTCCGGCGGACATGCCGGTGACCAGGTGGCGCTGGGCGAAGAGGAAGACCAGGGCCGCGGGTATCGCGATGAGCACGGACGCGGCGGTCATCGGACCCCACTGGGCTCCGTACTGGTTGACGAAGAGCTGGAGTCCGCCCGCGAGGGTGAGGTTGTCCTCTCCGACCATGAAGGCGGAGGCGTACGCCACTTCGCCCCACGCGGTGATGAAGGAGTAGAACGCGGTGACGGCGAGGCCCGGCTTGGCGAGCGGCAGGATGAGCCGCCAGAACGTGCCGAACGGGGTGAGGCCGTCGACCTGCCCGGACTCGTCGATCTCGCGCGGGATGGTGTCGAAGAAGCCCTTCATCATCCAGGCGCAGAACGGCACCGAGATGGTCAGGTAGGTGATGACGAGGCCGGCGGGCTGATTCAGCAGCCCCATGCCCGCCATGATGTTGTAGATCGGCACGATGAGGACGGCGACCGGGAACATCTGGGTGACCAGCAGCGTCCACATCAGCCCGCGCTTGCCCGGGAAGCGGAAGCGGCTCACGGCGTAGCCGGTGGAGGCGGAGATGATGACGCCGAGGAGTGTGGTGAGCCCCGCGACGAGCAGGGAGTTGCCGAACCAGGTGAGGAACTTCGTGTTCTGGATCAGGTTCGTGTAGTTCTCGAACGTGGTCTCTTTGAAGAAGTCCGTGGTGGTCGCGTAGGTGGCGGGCTTCAGCGAGGTGAGCAGGACCCACAGCACGGGGAAGACGGCGATCACGGACGCGACGACGAGCGTGAGGTGCAGCCCGGCGGAGGCGATCGGCGAACGCTCGCCGCGCAGCCGGACCTTGCGCGCGGAGTGCCGGGCGGAGGTCGCCGGGGCGGTGGTTGCGGGGGCGGTGGTCACCAGTCGTCTCCCTGGGTGCGCAGGACTCGCCGGTACACGGCCGCGAAGATCAGCAGGAGTACGAGGATCAGCACGCCCCAGGTGGAGGACTGCGCGAAGTCGCGCGGGCTGATCTCGAAGGAGAACTTGTACGCCTGGGTCACCAGGATCTGGGTGGCTTCGCCGGGTCCGCCGCGGGTCAGCAGGTAGATCACCGGGAACATGTTGAAGGTCCAGATGGTGGAGAGCAGGATCACCGTGGTGGAGACCGGCCGCAGTCCGGGCAGGGTGATGTGGCGGAACCGCTGCCAGGCGGTGGCGCCGTCCATCTCGGCGGCCTCGTAGTGCTCGCTGGGGATCGACTGCAGTCCGCCGAGCAGGGCGACCATCATGAACGGCACGCCGAGCCAGACGTTGACGGCGATGACGGAGAACTTCGCCCACGTCGGGTCGTTCAGCCACGGTATGCCGTCGATCCCGCCGCCGGAGAGGATCTTGTTGAGCAGCCCGCGGTCCTCGTTGTAGAGGAAGCGCCAGGCGAAGACGGAGACGAAGCCGGGGATGGCCCAGGGCAGGATGAGCGCCATCCGGTACGCGGAGCGTCCGGCGATCTTGCGGTTGAGGATGTTGGCGAGGGCCATGCCGAGGGAGAAGGTGATGGCCACGCAGGAGACCGTCCACACCAGGGTCCAGCCGAGCGTGCCGAGGAACTGATTGCCGGTGAGGGCCTCGGTGTAGTTGTCCAGGCCCACGAACTTGTACGTGGCGGGCATGTGGTTGACACCGATGGACCGCTCGACGTTGCGCTCGTTGGCATCGGTCATCGACAGGTAGATGCCGCGGACCAGCGGATAGCCGATGATCACGCCGATGACGACGACGACCGGGGCGACCATGGTCCAGGCGTACCAGTGGGTCGACAGGGCCCGCCGGAGCCTGCTCGGCGGCGGGGGGTTGCCAGTACCGCGGCCCCGGCCGCGGGCGACGTCGTCGCCCGCGGCCTTCGCCACCGACTGGCTGGTGTGGACAGCCATCAGCCGGCCTGCCTTCCTGTTACTTCCAGCCCTTGAGGAGCTTGCGGTAGGAGTCGCCGGTCGTCTTGACGGCCTTCTCCGGCGGGGTCTGACCGGTGAGCACCTTGGTGTACTCGGTGACGAGCGGCGCGAAGAGGCTGCCGGTCTCCGGGATCCAGGGGCGCTCGACGGCGGTCTCGACGACGGGCTTGAAGAAGCCGACGATCTCGTTGTCGACGACGTCCTGCTTGGCGTAGGCGGAGGTACGGGTGGGCAGGAGGCTCAGCTCCTTGGTGACCTTCGCCTGGGTGTCCGCGGACGTCATGTAGTCGACGAACGCGTAGGAGGCGTCGAGGTTCTTGGAGCCCGCGTACACGGCCAGGTTGTGACCGCCCTGCGGAGCACCCTGCGCGGCGGAGCCGGCCGGGACCGGGGCGATGCCCAGGTTGGCCTTGTCCTTGAACTCCTTGCCGGCGAAGGTGTCGGCGACGGCCCACGGGCCGTTGATCATCATGGCGACCTTGCCGTCCTTGAAGGACGCCTGCATGTTCTCCCAGCCGTCCGTGGCATCGGTCTTGGCGGCACCGGAGTCGACGAGGTCCTTGACGACCTTCATCGCCTTGACGCCCTCGGGGTTGTCGATGGTGACGGACTTGGTGGAGGCGTCGACCATGTCGCCGCCCTCGCCGTAGAGGAAGGAGAGGAACCAGTACGCGTCGTCGCCGCGCAGGTACATGCCGGTCTTGCCGGTCTTGTCCTTGATCTTCTTGGAGACGGTCTTCAGCTCGTCGACGGTCTTGGGGACCTCGACGCCGGCGTCCTTGAAGATCTTCTTGTTGTAGAAGATGCCCATGGAGTCGATGACCTGCGGCACCGCGTACGTCTTGCCGTTGTACTTGGTGGACGCGGCGGCCTGCTTCAGGAAGTCGTCCGGCTTCTGCAGGGCGGAGGTGCCGTCGAGCGGGGCCAGGTAGCCGAGGTCCGCGAACTCGGGGGTCCAGGCGACCTCGGAGCGGATGACGTCGGGGGCGTCGGAGCCGGACTGCGCCGCGTTCTTGAACTTGTTCTGCGCGTCACCGAAGGGCACGTTGACGTACTTGATGCGGACCTTCGGGTGCTGCTTGGTGAAGTCCTCGGCGATCTTCTTGAAGACCTTGTCCTCGCTGCCCGCGGTGGAGGTGTCCCACCACGTCACCGTTCCGGAGAGCTCGCCCGAGCCCTTGCTCGTGCCGTCGGACTCGCTGTCGCTGCCGCAGGCGGTCGCCGCGAGCGCCAGGGCCGCGACCAGGGCGGTGGCCGTTATGCCACGTCGCATCTGAACTCCTTCAACTGCCGTACCGCTCCGTCGCGGCGCCGGGTCGACGTGAACGTAACAAGGATGAAAGAACGCCGAAAGAGTTTGCGGAAGATTTCTGCAAGCCCCGGCGATCGTTACATTCGCGTGTCCTCACGGTTGCCGTCAAGCCTCTTGACGGAAGGCATTGATCCCTGGCAGGGGCAGGTGACAGCCCGCAACCCCGCAGTGCGACGATCCGACCGCGATCCGCAAACCGGGCCCGCAAGGCTTTGCAAGAAGTTGCCGCGACGCCCCCTCGGACCCTCTCGCAGGCACGGTCGCCCGATTCCTGCGGATGGTGGGCAATCCGACATACGCCCGGTACAGTCCACTTCCATGACCGCACGGCTTGCCGATATCGCAACTCAGGCGGGGGTCAGTGAAGCTACGGTCAGCCGCGTACTGAACGGCAAGCCCGGTGTCGCAGCGGCCACCCGTGAATCCGTTCTCGCCGCGCTCGACGTTCTCGGCTACGAACGCCCCGTACGGCTGCGCAGGCGCAGCGCGGGACTGGTCGGGCTGATCACGCCCGAGCTGGAGAACCCCATCTTCCCGGCGCTGGCGCAGGTCATCGGCCAGGCGCTGACCCGGCAGGGCTACACCCCGGTGCTGGCGACCCAGACCCCCGGCGGCTCCACCGAGGACGAGTTGACCGAGATGCTGGTCGACCGCGGCGTCTCGGGCATCATCTTCGTGTCCGGGCTGCACGCCGACACCTCGGCCGACATGCAGCGCTACGAGCAACTGCGCGCCCAGGGCGTCCCGTTCGTCCTGGTCAACGGCTTCTCGCCCAAGGTCCGAGCGCCGTTCATCTCGCCGGACGACCGGGCCGCGATGCGGCTCGCCGTGACGCATCTGGTGTCGCTGGGGCATCAGCGGATCGGCCTGGCGGTCGGGCCCAAGCGGTTCGTGCCGGTCCTGCGCAAGATCGAGGGCTTCCGCGCCACCGTGCAGGAGCAGTTGAACCTCGCGCCGGACGAGGTGGAGGGGCTGATCCAGCACTCGCTGTTCACCCTGGAGGGCGGACAGGCCGCCGCGTCGGCGCTGATGGAGCGAGGGTGCACGGCGGTGGTGTGCGCGAGCGACATGATGGCGCTCGGCGCGATCAGGGCCGCCCGCCGGCTGTCGATGGACGTGCCGCGCGATCTGTCGGTGGTCGGTTACGACGATTCGCCGCTCATAGCGTTCACCGATCCCCCGCTGACGACGATCCGTCAGCCGGTGACGGCCATGGGCCAGGCCGCCGTCCGCACCCTCCTGGAGGAGATCGGCGGTACCCCCGCGCCGCACAGCGAGTTCGTCTTCATGCCCGAACTGGTCGTCCGTGGTTCGACGGCCGCGGGTCCCGGGCCCGCTCCGGCCTCCGCGGCCGGGCCCCATCCGGGTTCGCACGCCCGCGCCTAGCCAGGACGCGTCCGGTCGATCAGGCGACTGGTCGAGGCCCACCTGCGGCCACTCGGCGGACGGAGACCCACGCGCGGCGGCCCGGTCGGCCCGGTGGCCGGATCACCGGCCCGGAAGTGATTCGGCCGGGCCGCTTCCGGATGGGCATGGCGGTGGGGTGTATCCGCGGGTGTGGACGAGGTCGTGGGCGAGCTGGGTGAAGGCGCGGGTGGCGGCGCTGCGGTAGGCGGATTGCCGGTGCAGGAGGGTGACGGTCCGGGCGGGCAGGGGCGGGTCGAGGGGGATGGGAGCGAGGTGGGGGTGGTCGTGGGTGATGGCGTCGGGCAGCACGGTGGTCAGATCGGTGCGTCGGACGATTTCGGTGAGGGCCTGAATGGAGTTGGCCTCGACCGTGATGCGGGGAGCGATGCGGTGGTCGGCGAAGTAGACGTCGATATGGCCGCGGGTGGCGAAGTCGGTGCTGAGCAACGCCAGTTGGTGGTCCTTCAGGGCGTGGGCCGGTAGGGGGTGCGGCGTCGTCGGGGCGTGCTGGGCGGCGGCGACGAGGCTGAGGGTTTCGGTGAACAGCGGGGTGGGGGTGATGCCGGGCAGGTGGGTCTGGGCGAAGGCGATGCCGAGGTCGAGGTCGTCGGCGAGCAGGGCGGCTTCGATGCGGTCCTGGGTTGTCTCGGTGAGGGTCAGGCTGACGCCCGGGTGGCGGGTGTGGAGCTCGGCGGTGAGCGGGCCGACGAGGTAGGCGGTGAAGGTGGGGGTGACGCCCAGGCGCAGGTGGCCGCGGGAGAGGTCCTGGACGTCGTGGACGGCGCGTTCGGCGGCGGCCAGGTCGCGCAGTGCGCGCCGGGCGTGGTCGGTGTAGACAGCGCCGGCGTCGGTGAGCCGTACCGTGCGGCCGGTGCGGTCCAGCAGCTGCACTCCCAGGGTCCGCTCCAGTTGCTTGATCTGCTGGGACAGCGTGGGCTGGGAGATATGCAGGTCTTCGGCGGCGCGGGTGAAGTTGCCGTGTTCGGCGACGGCGAGCAGATAGCGCAGGTGACGCAGTTCGAGAACGGCCATGGCCGCAACTATAGATGTGACCACTAGCTTCTATGCCTGACAACTCTTGGACACTATAGATACAGGTCATGCATGGTGGATCTCACCAGCCCACAGGGGCCGACAGCCACCGAAGGGAGTGACCCGTGCAGGACCTCACCGAGGGCGTCGCCCGTTTCCAGCGGAACGTCTTCCCGGCCAAGGCGGACCTCTTCGCCCACCTGGCCACCCACCACACCCCGCACACCCTGTTCATCAGCTGCTCCGACGCCCGCGTCGTCCCCGAGCTGATCACCGGTACCGAGCCGGGCGACCTGTTCGTCATCCGTACCGCCGGCAACCTGGTGCCCGCCTACGCCCCCGAGGCCGACGGTGTGGCGGCGAGCATCGAGTACGCCGTCGCCGCACTGGGCGTGAGGGACATCGTCGTCTGCGGCCACTCCGCCTGCGGCGCGATGACCGCCCTGGCAGAAGGCCACGACCTCAGCGGCGCCCCGGCGGTCGCCACCTGGCTGCGGCACGCCGACGCCTCCCGGGCCCGCACCGCCGCCCCGGGTGACGTGACGGCTCTGGTACGCGGGAACGTGCTCGCGCAGCTGGCGAACCTGGCGACCCACCCCTCGGTCGCCCGCGCCCTGGCGGAACGGAAGGTCGCCCTGCACGGCTGGGTCTTCGACATCGCCACCGGCCGCGTCGAGGAACTGCCCACCGCCGGCCCCGCGCTCGCGGCCTGACCCCCACCTGCCGGATCCGATCCGGTCTCCCGTCCGCGACACCGCGCCGGGAACCCATCGACCCGCCACTTCCTTTTCGGGAAGTGGTCCACTCGGAGAGAAGGAAGTACCGATCATGGTGCACGCCCAGCTCGACCCCACCGCCCGCCAGGCTCTGGCCAACGCCGCTGTCGAGGCCAAGAGCCGCAAGAACCTGTCCTGGCAGCAGATCGCCGACGCCGCCGGCCTGTCCGTCGCGTTCGTCACCGCCGCGGTCCTCGGCCAGCACGCCCTGCCGGAGAAGTCCGCCGAGGCCGTGGCCGAGCTGCTGGGCCTGGACGAGGACGCGGCGATGCTGCTGCAGACGGTCCCGACCCGCGGTTCGATCCCCGGCGGCATCCCCACCGACCCGACCATCTACCGCTTCTACGAGATGCTCCAGGTCTACGGCACCACTCTCAAGGCCCTGGTCCACGAGCAGTTCGGCGACGGCATCATCTCCGCGATCAACTTCAAGCTCGACGTGAAGAAGGTCGCCGACCCCGAGGGCGGCGAACGCGCCGTCATCACCCTGGACGGCAAGTACCTGCCGACCAAGCCCTTCTGACCCGGGGCCGCGTCACACGCCGGGCAGTGCGGCGGGGCGGGTCCGGACCACCCGTCCGACCGGCCCGCCCCCGCGCCACCCGCCCCCGCGCCACCCTGCGGGACGGCCCGTACCCTCTTTCACCTCCGGAGGACCCCCATGGACTTCGTCCAGCGCACCATCGACATGGCCCGCCAGAACGTCGCCGAGGGCGGCCGCCCGTTCGCGACCGTCATCGCCAAGGACGGCGAGATCCTCGCCGAGAGCCCGAACAGGGTCGCCCAGACCGGCGACCCCACCGCGCACGCGGAGATCCTCGCCATCCGCGACGCCTGCACGAAGCTGGGCACCGAGCACCTGACCGGGACCACCATCTACGTCCTGGCCCACCCCTGCCCGATGTGCCTGGGCTCGCTGTACTACTGCTCGCCGGACGAGGTCGTCTTCCTCACCACCCGCGACGCCTACGAGCCCTACTACGTCGACGACCGCAAGTACTTCGAACTGAACACCTTCTACGACGAGTTCGCCAAGCCCTGGCAGGAACGCCGGCTGCCCATGCGCCACGAGCCGCGCGAGGACGCCGTCGAGGTCTACCGGTTCTGGCAGGAGAACAACGGCGGCGAACGCCGGGTCGCCGGAGCCCCCACCGCCTGAGCCCGCCGCACCCGATGTGGTCGGGAAGGCGGCCTGGACCCACCTGGACGCCCACCGGGTGGCGGGACCACCGGCAGGCGCCTGTTGCGGACCGGCAGGAACGGCCGCAGCCGTTCCCACCCGGCACCTGCGCGATCGCCCCGCCCCGCACCCGGAGCACGTCCCGGGCACGGGACAGACACGTGATCGCCCGGACAACTCCCGGCCCGCGGTCCGGCACACAGATGTGCGACCCCGATCCGATCGGCGATTGATCGGGCAGGGAGGACATTTCTGGCAGACTCTGCGCCTATGGGTGAATTGAGCGTGACGACACAGGAAGGCCGATGGGAGGCCGCCCCGTCACCCATCGCGGACGAGGCGGCCTCCGCGGCTGACACGGAGCGGAACGCCGGGCAGCGCGACGGCGGCCCGGCGAGAGCTCGTCCCCCGCGTTCCCTGCGGTCCTTGCGGTCCCCTCGCCGGCCACGCATCTGGTTCGAAATCCTGCTGGTCGCAGCCAGTTACTGGGTGTACTCGCTGGTGCGCAACGCGGTCCCGGAGCAGAAGGCCGAGGCCCTGCACAACGCCGACCGGATCTGGTCGGTCGAGACCCAGCTGGGCATCGCCGTCGAACAGGCGGTCAACCACGCCGCGAATTCCGTGACATGGCTGATCGTGTCGATGAACTACTACTACGCGACGCTGCACTTCGTCGTCACCGTCTGCGTGCTGGCGTGGCTGTTCCACCGTCATCCCGGCCGCTACGCGGCAGCCCGCCTGGCCCTGTTCGCCACCACGGCCGTGGCACTGCTCGGTTACTACCTGTATCCGCTGGCACCACCGCGGCTGATGACCGGCGGCCACTTCATCGACACGGTCCTGGTCCATCAGACCTGGGGTTCGATGGCCTCGGGCAACTTCAAGAACATGTCGAACCAGTACGCGGCCATGCCCTCGATGCACATCGGCTGGTCGCTCTGGTGCGGCCTGACCGTCTTCGCCCTGGCCTCCGCCCCGTGGGCCCGCGTCCTGGGCCTGCTCTACCCGGCGGCCACCCTGCTCGTGATCGTGTCGACCGCCAACCACTTCTGGCTGGACGCGCTGGGCGGCATGACGTGCCTGGCCATCGGGTACGCGGTGTCGTACGCCTGGTACGGCTCGCTGCCGCACCACCTCGCCAAGCGGGTGCCGCTGCCGTGGGAGGGGCCGCGGCTGGCCGCCCTGTCCGCCGGCGCGCCGGGACCCCACTGAGCGGCTCCGCCCCCGACCGCCGGACGGACATGGCGTCAGCCCGCCGCTACCCCCGGTGCACCACACGCCCCCCGCACACCGTGGCCCGCACCGGCGCCTCCCCCACCTCGTCCGCCGGGGCCGTCACCGGGTCCACCCCCAGCGCCGTCAGGTCGGCCCGGTATCCCACGGCGATCCGGCCCGCGACCCGCTGCTCCCCGGCGGCGACCGCCGCGTGCGAGGTGCAGCCCTCCAGCGCCATCAGCCCCGTCAGCGCCTGCTCGGCGGTGACCGGCTCGGTGTCGTACGCCCCGGGCAGCCGCCGCAGCCGGGCCGTGGCCAGCACCTGCCGTACGTCGTAGTGGGCGATCGGCCAGTCCGAGCCCAGCGCCAGGTACGCCCCGGCGTCCCGCAGGTCCCGGCAGCGCCAGGCCCGCCCGGCCCGCTCGTCCCCGAGCCGCTTCGACCACTCGTCGGTGTGGTCGGCGCGGGTGTACGCGGAATGCGTGGGCTGCATCGACGCGATCACCCCGAGCGAGGCGAACCGGGCGGCCACCTCCCCGGGCACGGTCTCGATGTGCTCGATGCGGTGGCGGAGCCGGCCGCTCTCCCCCAGCGCCTCGACCGTGTCCAGCACATGCCGCACGGCCGCGTCCCCGATGGCGTGCGTGGCGGTCCCCACCCCGGCGCGGTGCAGATGGTGGACGGCGGCGGTGTACGCCTCCGGGTCCGGCCAGAACGCCTCGGTGCCCTCCCCGTGGCAGTCGGCGTGGTCCAGCCAGGCGGTGCCGCCCTCGACGGTGCCGTCCATGAAGAACTTCACGCCGCCGACCCGCCAGAGCCTGCCCGCCTCGCTCTGCACCCGCACCAACTCGTCCAGGACCTGCCTGTCGGCGCCCGGCATGCACCAGGGTGCCAGCCGGAGCCGTACGGGCAGCTCCGTCTCCTCCTCCACCGCGGCCAGCAGCGCGGGCACGGAACCGTCGCCGAGGTCCATCACATGGGCGCCGGTGAGACCGGTGGCGGCCATGCCGGAGAGGAGTTCCACGAGGCGGGCGCGGCGCTCCGCGTACGAGGGCTTGGGCAGCCGTTCGGCGACCAGGTCCATCGCGGCGTGCTCGACGAGGTGGCCGGTGGGGCGCCCGTCGGGGTCGCAGACGACGGCGGAGCGCTGGACGAAGGTCCGGGGGCCCGTGATCCCGGCACGTTCCAGGGCGGCGCCGCTGGCCAGGGCGGAGTGTCCGTCGTAGAGCCGGATGAAGGCGGGGGCGCCGCCGATGGCGTCCTCGACGAGGGCCCGGTCGACGGGACGGCCGCCGAAGGCGTTGTGGTCCAGGCCCCAGGCGGTGATCCAGCCCTCGGTCCGGGCGGCCCCGGCGAGTGCGGTGCGCAGCTGGTCGAGGTCGCGGACGGCGGTGAGGTCCGTGCCGGTGGCCATTTCCAGCCCCCACACGGGGTGGCTGTGCGCGTCGACCAGGCCGGGCGTGAGGGTGGCCCCGGCCAGGTCGATGCGCTCGGTGCCGGTCCCGCGCCACTCGCGCAGCCCGGCCTCGTCGCCGACGGCGGTGATCACCCCGTCCTTGACCGCCACGGCGGTGGCTGCGGGCCGGGCCGGGTCGAGGGTGCGGACACGGGCTCCGGTGAGGAGGAGGTCGGCTGCGGGCACGGGGTGCTCCTTAGACGGTGGTGGGGTCGGGGGCGGTGAGGGCGGGGGCGGTGGGGCCGGGGGCGGTCGTGTCCCCGGTCTCCTCCTGCGGCGGCGGCTCGGCCGCGAACCGGGCGTACACCTCGGGTCTGGTGCGCTTGAGCCGGTACGCGAGTACGAGTCCGATCAGGAAGACCGCGGGCACCAGCGAGACGAGCACGATGTTCACGCCGGTCGAGGCCCCGGAGAACAGGCCGACGTTGTCCGTGACCAGGACGATCGCGGTGGCGAGCAGCACAGCCGCGACGATCGGTGCGACGACGGTGCGGATTCTGCCCTCGCCGTGGTCGAACCGCCGGAAGAAGAGCGGTACGGCGATCGCGGCGAGCAGTTGGAGCACCATCAGGCCGATCATTCCCGGGGTGTTGACCCAGAGCAGCAGCTGCGCGTACGGATCGGCGCCGGCCGCCGCGAAGCCGATGACGATCACGGCGCCGAGCACGATCTGGGCGGCGCCGGCCACGTACGGGGAACGGTGCCGGGGGTGGACGCGGCCGAGGGCGGCGGGCAGCACTCCCTCCTCGGAGAGCGCGAGTCCGTACCGGTTGATGGCGTTGTGGAAGGCGAGCAGCGAGGCGAGCACGCTGGTGACGATGAGGATGTGCATCAGGTCCGCGGCCCAGGCACCGACGTAGTGGGTGATGGCGGAGAAGAACAGCCCGCCCGGGTCGGTGGCGGCGGCCTCGACGACCTGTGCGTCGCCGAAGGCCTGGATGACGGTCCAGACGATGAAGGAGTAGAAGAGCCCGAGGAAGGCGACGGCGATGTAGGTGGCGCGCGGGACGGTACGGTCCGGGTTCCGTGCTTCGCGCCGGTAGATCACCGTGGACTCGAAGCCGGTGAACGCCGCGAAGGCGCAGGCCAGTACGGCCGCCATGCCGGGGACGAGGACATTGCCGGGCGCGAACGAGGCGAGCGAGATCCCGTCGGCCCCGCCGTCCAGCAGCACGCCGCCCGCGAGCAGCAGGAGGATGCCGGTCTCGGCGACGAGCAGCACGCCGAGCACCTTGGCGCCGAAGTCGATGGAACGGAATCCTCCGTACCAGATGAGCAGCAGCCCGGCGAGGGAGATCGGCAGCCAGGGGATGTCGATGCCCCACAGGGCCTGGGCGGTGTCGGCGGTGGCCGAGCCGAGGAGCCCGTAGACGCCGATCTCCATTCCGTTGTAGCCGAGCATGGCGAGCAGGGCGGCGGCGATGCCCAGGGGGCGGCCCATTCCCCGGGTGATGAACGCGTAGAACGCACCGCCACTGCGGACATGGCGGCTCATCGTGGTGAACCCGACGGCGAAGACGGCGAGGGTGATGCCTGCCAGCAGATAGCCGACGGGGGCGCCGATGCCGCCGAGCAGGAGGGCGACGGGGGCGACTCCGGCCATCACCGTGAGCGGGGCGGCGGCCGAGATGACGAAGAAGGCGATGTCGGCGGTGCCGAGGGTGCCTCTCCTGAGGGTGGGCGCGGACATGCGAAAGAGGAGCCCTTCTGCGACGGGCGGGGCAGGGACCGGGAACCAGAAACCTAAAGGCTTTCGGTTTCCGCAATGTAGCCTCGCTCCCGGGCATCCGGGAAGACCTCCCGGCAGACTCACATGCCTACACACATCGGGAGAACCGCACATGGGACGGCCGCGAACAGCGCTGCTCGACCGGGAGCGCATCACCACCACGGCGCTCGAACTCATCGACGAGCAGGGCGAGTTCAGCGTTCCGCAGATAGCCCGGCGGCTCGGGGTGCAGACCGGGTCGCTCTACCACCATGTGGACGGAAGGGGCGGAGTCGTCGAACTCGTCCGGGAACGCGTCTGCGCGGCGATCGACTCCGCGACCCTCGACGTGGAACCGTGGGACGCGGCCATGACGGCCTGGGCCCGCTCCTACCGCGCCGCGTTCGCCGCCCACCCGCAGGTGATCCCGCTGCTGACGACGTCACCGGTGCGCGCCCCGAAGGTCCTGGAGCAGTACGAGCGCGCGGTACGGCTGCTGCTGGGCGTCGGCTTCGCCATGGCGGAGGTGATGACGGTGATCACCGCCCTGGAGAACCTGGTCCTGGGCTCGGCGCTGGACCTGGCGGCCCCGGAGACCATGTGGGAACTCCCCGACGCCCTCACGACACCCCGCCTCGCGGAGGCACTGGCCGCGGTGGGCACTCACCGGGCGGACGCGGCGTTCGAACTGGCACTGGAGGCGTTCATCGGCCACTGCCGCGCACTGCTGGACGCGGAGGACAACGCGGAGGACGGCGCGAAGGACAGCCGGGAGAACCCGGACGCGTCCCGTTGACGAACCGGCCGACCGGACCCGCCCGTCCGGCCGGTGACGACCGATGCACCGCGGGACCGGATCGAGCCCGAGCCCCGACGCGCCGCGGGACCGGATCGAGCCGTCGGGCCCCGGCCGGTCCGGCCGGGGGCGACAGCGCCCCTTCCGGACCACCCATGAACGCCGCTACCGGAAGACGGCCCCCCGGCTCCGGCCAAGCCCGGTCGACGGCGCACCCTTCGGGAATCAGCCCGGCCGACGGCACGCCCTCCACGAACCAGCCCGGTCGGCTGCGCACCCCTCACGAACCAGCCCGGCCCACTGCGCACCCCTCACGAACCAGCCCGATCGACGCCCCGCCCCTCACGGATCAGCCCTGGTCGACAGCGTGCTCCCTCAGGAAGATGCCCGCGTAGGCGGCAGCCGTCTCCTTCGTGCCGAAGGAGACGGAGCCGTCGGCTTCGCCGTGCGTCCCGTCGGCTCCCCGACCGGTCCACCGCCAGCCGCCCAGCGTCGGCGCCCAGAACAATTCGGCGCTCCCGCCGAACAGTTCGACGGCACTCGGCTCCAGCCCCGCTGCCGCCGACCTGTTGATCGCGTCGGGCCACTTCTTGCGGGCACCCTGCCGGGTTATCCCCCAAGCGGCCCCCATCTGCTCGTAGCTCGCGCCATAGGATCCGGCGGTCCGTGCGGCTCCCGCCGTCAACCGCTCGACCTCCGCGTCCACCACCTTCCAGGCGGCAAGGATCGACAAGGTGACCTCGACGGGGTCCGCCTCCCACATCCGGTCCTCGGGGAGCCCGGTCGCTCGGGCACGCAGGGCCGAGGCGAGCGGAGTCAGGGCGTCCAGGAGGGACTTGTCGAGGGCTGCCAGTTCGGCTTCGGTGGCCTCAATCTGCGTCATACCGACAACCATAGTTACCGAATCGCGAGAGCGGTAACAAAAGTTGTCGATTGGCATATGCCAATATCGATCCGCCCGCAGCACGGGAGCCGCCCACCGCTTCATCAGGACCCGGGGCCCGCCGCCACCGACCGGAGCGCGCTCCACCTCGCCGCGGCCCCACCCGGAGCGGAGCCCCGAATGAACGGCCCCGCACACCGGAGAACGACCCCGCGCGCCGGCGGCACCCCCGCAGACCGACGGGCCCTCGCACACCGGCGGCACCCCCGCAAACCGGCGGGCCTTCGCACACCGGCGGGTCCCCGCGCGCCGGCGGGTCCTCGCGCGCCGACGGGAGCCCCCTCACGCCCCGTAGAAACGCTCCTCCACCACCGCCCGCGCCCGCCGGGTGATCCGCCGGTAGTCGTCCAGCATGTCCCCGACATGCCCCGGCTCGTATCCCAAATACCGTCCCACGGCGGTGAGTTCACGAGGCCCCGACGGAAACGTGTCACCCGGCCGCCCCCGTACCAGCATCACCGCGTTGCGGACCCGTGTGGCCAGCACCCACGCCTCGTCCAGCGTCTGCGCGTCCTCGCCCGAGATCAGCTCCGCCGCACACGCCGCGGCCAGCGCCTCGCGGGTGCGGGTCGTCCGCAGGCCCGGCTCGGCCCAGCCGTGCTGCATCTGCATCAGCTGGACCGTCCACTCGACATCGCTCAGTCCGCCGCGCCCCAGCTTGGCGTGGAGCGTCGGGTCCGCACCCCGCGGCAGCCGTTCGGACTCCATCCGGGCCTTCAGGCGGCGGATCTCGCGGACCGCGTCCTCCCCGAGGCCCTCCATCGGGTACCGCAGCGGGTCGATCAACTCGATGAAGGCACGGCCGAGTTCCGTGTCGCCCGCCACCGGCTCGGCGCGCAGCAGCGCCTGGCTCTCCCAGACCAGCGACCAGCGCCGGTAGTAGGCCTCGTACGACTTGAGCGTACGCACCAGCGGCCCGCTCTTGCCCTCCGGCCGCAGGTCCGCGTCGATGATCAACGGCGGGTCCGCGGTGGGCAGTTGCAGCAGTCGCCGCGTCTCCGCGACCACCGCGTTCGCGGCCCGTCCCGCCTCGTGCTCGTCGACGCCCTCGCGCGGCGAGTGGACGAACAGCACATCGGCGTCGGAGCCGTAGCCGAGCTCGTGTCCGCCGAACCGGCCCATGCCGATGACCGCGAACCGGGTGGGCAGGGTGTCCCCCCACTGTTCGCGGACGGCGGCGCGCAGGGCTCCCGCGATCGTGACGGCGTTCAGATCGGTGACCGCGTTGCCGACCCGGTCGACGAGGGCCCCGGGATCCTCCTCGGCGGGGCTCTCCTCCGTACCGTACGAGCCGATGAGGTCCGCGGCCGTGGTCCGGAACAGCTCGCGCCGCCGCACCCCGCGCACCACGGCGGCGGCGGGCTCGGCCCCCTTCGCACGCCCCACCGCGGCCAGCACCTCCTGCTCCAGGTGCTCCCGGCCGCGCGGCTTCAACCCCTGCGGATCGCCGAGGATCGCCACCGCCTCGGGTGCACGGAGCAGCAGGTCGGGGGCGAGCCGGCCGGCCGAGAGCACCCGGGCGAGGTTCTCCGCGGCCGCACCCTCGTCCCTCAGCAGCCGCAGGTACCAGGGGGTCTTGCCGAGTGCGTCGGACACCTTGCGGAAGCCGAGCAGCCCGGCGTCGGGGTCGGCGGAGTCCGCGAACCAGCCGAGCAGCACCGGCAGCAGGGTGCGCTGGATGGCCGCCTTGCGGGACACGCCGGACGACAGTGCCTCCAGGTGCCGCAGCGCGGCGGCCGGATCGGCGTATCCGAGGGCTTCGAGCCGGTGTCCGGCCGCCTTCGCGCTGAGCCGGGACTCGCCGGGCGCGAGCTGGGCGACGGCGTCGAGCAGCGGCCGGTAGAACAGCTTCTCGTGCAGCCGCCGCACCACGGAGGCATGCCGTTTCCAGGCCCGGTTGAGCTCGGTGACGGGATCGGTGCGCATCCCGAGGGAGCGCCCGATCCGCCGCAGGTCCGCCTCGCCCTCCGGGACGAGATGGGTGCGGCGCAGCCGGTAGAGCTGGATGCGGTGTTCCATGGCGCGCAGGAAGCGGTACGCGTCGTCCAGCTGCGCGGCGTCCACCCGCCCCACGTAGCCGCCCGCGGCGAGCGCCCGCAGGGCGTCCAGTGTGGAGCCGCTGCGCAGGGTCGCGTCGCTGCGGCCGTGCACCAACTGAAGGAGCTGCACGGCGAATTCGACGTCCCGCAGCCCGCCGGGGCCGAGCTTGATCTCGCGGTCGACGCGGTCGGCGGGGATGTTGTCGACGACGCGGCGGCGCATCTTCTGCACATCGGCGACGAAGTTCTCGCGGTCCGCGGCCTGCCACACGAGCGGCGAGACGGCCTCGACGTACTCCGCGCCCAGCTCGGGGTCGCCGGCCACCGGCCGGGCCTTGAGGAGCGCCTGGAACTCCCAGGTCTTGGCCCAGCGCTGGTAGTACGCGAGATGCGAGGACAGCGTCCGTACAAGGGGCCCGTTGCGGCCCTCGGGGCGGAGGTTGGCGTCGACGGGCCAGATGGTGCCCTCGACGGTCGTGTCGGAGCAGATCCGCATCATGTGCGCGGCCAGCCGGGTGGCGGCCTGGACGCCCGCGCTCTCCTCGACGCCGTCGGCCGGTTCCGCGACGAAGATGACGTCGACGTCGGAGACGTAGTTCAGCTCGTGCCCGCCGCACTTGCCCATCGCGATGACGGCGAGCCGGCACTGGGCGGCGTCGGCGGGTGCACCCGTTCGGGCGATGGCGAGCGCCGCGCGCAGGGTCGCCGTGGCCAGATCGGCCAGTTCGGCGGCGGCCTCGGCGACGTCCGTCGTACCGCACACATCCCGGGCCGCTATGGCCAGCAGGCACCGGCGGTAGGCGACGCGCAGCGAGTCCGGGTCGTCGGCCCCGGCGAGCCCCTGCTCGAATTCGGGCACCCCGGGGTGCAGATCGGTGGCCTCGTAGGTCACGAGCGCCTGCCAGTCGCGAGGGTGGCGGGCCAGATGGTCGCCGAGGGCCTCGGACGCCCCGAGCACCCCGAGCAGCCGGTCCCGCAGCGGTTTGGCGGTGACGAGGGTGTCCAGCAGGATCTGCCGCTCGTCCGGCTCCTCGGCCTCCACGAGGCGGACGACCCCGTGCAGGGCCAGATCGGGGTCGGCGGTGGCCCCGAGGGCGTCGAGGAGCACCGGATCCGAGCGTACGGACGACAGCTCGGGCAGGTCGAGGAGCTGCTCGGCGGCGGAAGGATCGATGAAACCGTGCCGCAGCAGTCGGGTGAATGTACTGCTCCTGCGCCCCGGCACCGTCGTCATTTCCGTGCTCTCCTGCTCGCCGTCCACACACAATCCAGCATTCCGAGCCTAGCCTCGCACCGATGAAGACGGCGCAGGTGCACGGTCCGCACGTCACCGGCACGATCGCTTCGAGGACCCGGCCGGGAGGCCCGCACCTCCGGATTCGAAGCCTCCGCCGAGCTGGATGCCCGCTACAGCCACGAGAGCGCCCCGGCCGGTCCGTGGTCGGCGGCGGCGGAACTGCTGACGGCCGCGGAGACCTGCGGGCCGAGTACGGTCCGTCCGGACGGCCGCCCGCATGTCGCCCCGCTGATCGGGGTGGCGTCGCAGGGCGCGCCGCACTTCAGTGCGGGACTTCACTGCGGGGGTGTCGGAACGCGAGGGCCGGAATCCGGCCGCCGGCCCGGAGGTGGCGCCGACGACCGGCAGGAACGCCGGCGCCCGCCCGAGCGGAGCCACGACGCCGCCGGTGGTCCCGCCGGACCGTGCGCGCAGCAGCTCGGCGCCGGCGATCACGCCCTCCGGGCAGTACGGCATCCGGCGCCCCCGCTCATGCGCGCACGGCGCCCGTATCCACCCGGTCCATCCGGAGCGGGCGGCCGTGTGTGCTCAGCCCCCGGCCGGAGCCGACGGCCCGTCAGGGACGACCGGGCCGGGCCGGGTCGCGACGACGACGGTCGCGTACAGCTCGTCTGAGGTGACGACGCGCGGGATCAGACCGCTGCGGGCGACGGTCTCCTCGGCCCGGCCCGCCTGCCGTTCGCTCGTCTCGACCAGCAAATGCCCGCCCGGTGCCAGCCATCGCGGAGCCTCGGCGGTGACCCGCCGCAGGACGTCGAGGCCGTCCGTGCCGCCGTCGAGTGCGACGCGCGGTTCGTGGATACGGGCCTCCGGGGGAAGCAGCTCGACGTCCTCCGTCGGTACGTACGGCACGTTGGCGAGCAGAATCTCCACCCGGCCGCGCAACGAGCCGGGGAGCGGCTCGAAGAGGTCGCCCTCGTACACCCGGCCCGCGTCGGCGATGTTGCGGCGGGCACACCGTACGGCTGCGGGTTCGACGTCGGCGGCGTGCAGTTCGATCCGGTCCAGCGTCGCGGCGAGCGCGGCGCCGAGGGCACCCGATCCGCAGCAGAGGTCGACGACGACCGCCCCGGGCCCGGCGAGGGCGGCGGCCTGCCGGACCAGGAACTCGGTGCGGCGACGGGGTACGAACACGCCGGGGTCCACGGCGATCCGGAGGCCGCTGAACTCGGCCCAGCCGAGGACGTGTTCCAGGGGCAGACCGGCGGCCCGCCGTTCGACCATGGCGGCGAGTTCGGCGGGGTCCGTGGTCGCGGAGAGAATCAACTCCGCTTCGTCCTCGGCGAATACGCAGCCGGCGGCGCGGAGTGTGGTGACGATGGAGGAGACGACGGACGGTGAGACGGAAACCGACATGAAGCGGAGCCTTTCGGGAAAGCCGATGGGCGCTCCGCGGTCGGTTATGTCGGGTCGACCACGCGATCGTGCGGAGTGAGCACCCAGCCTGATACAGCGGTAATGGGTCTCACCTCCTCGGTCGGTCCCCGGGTGGGGATGGGTCACACTACCTCAGTCGCGGCGTCGGGTCGCCGAGCTTCGCCAGGCCGGCCGCGAGGCTCGCGACGACGGCGAGCGGGGGTCGCGGCGGCGCACGGCGAGGTGCGGCGTACGGCTGAGCATCACGAGAGCGATCAGCGCGAACGGTACGGCGGTGAAAGAGCACCCCGGAAGGCCAGAAGCTGTCCAGCACATTCGCGACGAGGTTCGTCACTCCGTGCTTCACATGGCGCCAGCGGTTGCAGTACCGCTTCGGCCGCCACCAACTGCGTTGCTTCATCGGCTGTTTGCACCACTTGCACGGCTTCAGGCGCAGCTTGACGTCAAGTCCCCCCATGCCGCGACCCCAAGGGCTGCCGTCCGAGAATCGCCATGGGTCCGCCGGCGGTCCGCATCCGGGTCGTCCGGCTTCAGGGCGACGCCCGCATCCTTCACCAGCACGTCCGCCGGGCCGCACGCGATCCGGCGCAGAGGCGGCGGCGCCTCTGCCCCGAAACCCTCGGCCGCAGTGCGGCGACCCGCGCCTACAGCACCGGCAGCAGGGCCTTCAGCTCGAAGGCGGTGACCTCGCTGCGGTACTCCTCCCACTCCTGCTTCTTGTTGCGCAGGAAGAAGTCGAAGACGTGCTCGCCGAGGGTCTCGGCGACCAGCTCGCTCTTCTCCATCAGCGAGATCGCCTCGCCCAGGTTCTGGGGCAGCGGCTCGATGCCCATGGCGCGGCGTTCCGCGTCGGACAGGGCCCAGACGTCGTCGTCGGCGCCGGCCGGGAGTTCGTAGCCCTCCTCTATGCCCTTGAGGCCCGCGGCCAGCAGCACCGCGTAGGTCAGGTAGGGGTTGGCGCCGGAGTCGATGGAGCGGACCTCGACCCGGGCGGAGCCGGTCTTGCCGGGCTTGTACATGGGGACGCGGATGAGCGCGGAGCGGTTGTTGTGACCCCAGCAGATGTACGAGGGGGCCTCGCCGCCGGCGCCCGCGGCGCGGGACGAGCCGCCCCAGATGCGCTTGTAGGAGTTGACCCACTGGTTGGTCACGGCGGAGATCTCCGCGGCGTGGGTGAGCAGACCGGCGATGAAGGAGCGGCCGACCTTGGACAGCTGGTACTCGGCGCCCGACTCGTAGAAGGCGTTGCGGTCGCCCTCGAAGAGGGAGAGGTGGGTGTGCATGCCCGAGCCGGGGTATTCGGAGAACGGCTTCGGCATGAACGTGGCCTGCACGCCCTGCTCCAGTGCCACCTGCTTCATCACCAGGCGGAAGGTCATGATGTTGTCGGCGGTGGAGAGCGCGTCGGCGTAGCGCAGGTCGATCTCCTGCTGGCCGGGGGCGCCCTCGTGGTGGCTGAACTCGACCGAGATGCCCATGGATTCGAGCATGGTGATCGCCTGGCGGCGGAAGTCCATGCCGACGTTCTGCGGGGTGTGGTCGAAGTAGCCCGAGCTGTCGGCGGGGGTGGGGCGGCTGCCGTCGACCGGCTTGTCCTTCAGCAGGAAGAACTCGATCTCCGGGTGGGTGTAGAAGGTGAAGCCCAGGTCCGAGGTCTTGGCGAGGATGCGCTTGAGGACGTAGCGCGGGTCGGCGAAGGACGGCGAGCCGTCGGGCATCAGGATGTCGCAGAA
This sequence comes from Streptomyces sp. NPDC057963, assembly GCF_042887155.1. Taxonomy (NCBI): domain Bacteria; kingdom Bacillati; phylum Actinomycetota; class Actinomycetes; order Kitasatosporales; family Streptomycetaceae; genus Streptomyces; species Streptomyces sp. NPDC057963. Next base: position 22,640 of record NZ_JBHVPX010000008.1, on the reverse strand, counting down.
CATCCGGGCCGTGCCCGGGGCCTCCGCGCGCCACGGCAGGATCTGGAACGTGCCCGGGTCCGGTTTGGCGATCATGTCGGACTCGTACACCCGGGCGAAGCCCTCGATGGCCGAGCCGTCGAAGCCGATGCCCTCGTCAAACGCCTGCTCCAGCTCGGCGGGGGCCACGGCAACGGATTTGAGGTAGCCGAGGACATCGGTGAACCACAGCCGTACGAAGCGGATGTCGCGCTCCTCAAGCGTCCTGAGGACGAATTCCTGCTGCTTGTCCATAGCCACATCCTTGCAGTTCAGACGGTCTGTGCACCACCGCCCGGGGTAGGGGAGATGCTCCAGTATCACGACCCGGGATTTCACCCAGATTACGCACACGACGTGAGATGGAGCACCCGGCCACCCACTACGATCGGCGCCCACGGTGCGCAAGGGGTGGAGCGGTTTCGCGACGGTCCCGTGCGTGCCTGTTCTCCCGTCCGCTTCCTGTCCCTCACCTCCTCTCTCCTCCCCTTCGCAGAAGGACCTGACGACATGAGCTTCGACCGCAGGACCCGCATAGAGCACATGCGCACCGCCGACCGCTCGCGTGAGCGCCGCAACCGTGTCCTGGCCATAAGCCTGAGCGTCCTCGTCGTCGCGGGCCTGGTCGGTTTCGGCTCGTACCTGGTGCTGGACAAGTCCGAGGCGTCGGCGAAGGCGAAGGAGCCGGACGTGCAGGCGGAGGACGCCAAGGCACCCGAGCCGGACCGGAAGAAGCCCGCCGACGGGCCGATCGAGGGGCTGGAGACGTGGGACGCGAAGAAGCTGACCCGCAACCACGTCACCACGCCGGTCACGTACCCGATGAAGCCCCCGGTCGGCGGTGACCACAACCCCGTGTGGATGAACTGCGACGGCGAGGTGTACAAGAAGGCGATCCCCGACGTGAACGCCGTGCACTCGCTGGAGCACGGATCGGTATGGGTGACGTACACGGACAAGGCGTCGGACGCCGATGTGGCCGCGCTCGCCGAGCGGGTCGGCAGGACGCCGTACTCGCTGATGAGCCCCTACGAGGGCCAGGCCGGGGCGATCATGCTGAGTGCCTGGGGCAATCAGGTGACGGTGGACGGCGCCGAGGACCCGCGGGTCGACCAGTTCTTCACCAAGTTCGTGCAGGGGGCGCAGACGCCCGAGCCCGGTGCGGCGTGCACGGGCGGGCTGGGGGCCTCATGACCGCGGTACGGCGCCGTCGGCGCGCCGAGTGGGCGGCGGGCTCCGCCGTCGCGCTCGCGCTGCTCCTCGCGGGGGTGGCGACGGTCGCCTCCGCGCGAGGCGACGACACGGACCGCGCCACCGCACCCGCCCCGCGCACGCCCGCGGTGGACTCCGCGGACGCCGGTTTCGCCCGCGACATGGCGGTCCACCATCAGCAGGCCGTGGAGATGTCCTTCATCGTGCGCGACCGTACGCAGGACGAGGAGGTCCGCCGCCTCGCGTACGACATCGCCAATACGCAGGCCAACCAGCGGGGCATGATGCTCGGCTGGCTGGACCTGTGGGAGCTGCCGAAGGCCGCCGCCGGGCAGGAGCCGATGGCCTGGATGGCTGGAGGGCACGGGGGACACACCATGGACGGCATGGACGGCATGGCGGGCACGGACGGGACGGGGGCGGGGTCCGGATACCGGGCCCACGACGGCTCCCTGATGCCCGGCATGGCCACCCGGACCGAGCTGGACCGGCTCCGCGGGGCGAGCGGCCGAGAGGCCGAGGTCCTGTACCTCCAGCTGATGACCGACCACCACAAGGGCGGCGTCGACATGGCCCTGGGCTGCGCCCGGCTGTGCACGGTGAAGGTGGAGAAGCGCCTCGCCCGGGGGATGGCCGAGGCCCAGCAGTCCGAGCTGGACACGATGGCCGGCATGCTGGCGGCACGAGGGGCGAAGCCCCGGTCCTGAGAGATTCCCGCCGGCCCGCATCTGCACCCGAACGGGTGATAGCGGTCGCGTACCCCGAACGGGCCCATGACGATGGGTTCGCTCGGGGTCGAACAGCATGCCCGCCGGCACGCAGGAGGAATCCCCCATGACCACCGCCAAGGACATCATGCACACCGGGGCCACATGGATCCCCGCGCACGAGACGCTCGACCGCGCCGCGCAGCTGATGCGCGACCACAAGGTGGGCGCGCTGCCCATCTCGGCCAACGGCGAACAGGACCGGATGATCGGCATCCTCACGGACCGCGACATCGTGATCGGCTGTGTGGCGATGGGACACGATCCGTCGAAGATGACCGCGGGCGAGCTCGCCCACGGCACCCCTCGCTGGATCGACTCCGGGGCGAACGTGGAGATGGTTCTGGAGGAGATGCAGACCCATCGGATCCGCAGGCTTCCGGTGGTCGAGAACAAGAAGCTGATCGGCATGATCAGCGAAGCCGATCTGGCGCAGCACCTCACCGACGAGCAGATCGCCCACTGGGTGGAGAAGGTCTACTCCCCCAGCGGCTGACCGGCTCGCGAACACCCGGATCGAAGAGCCCGGTACCCCATGCGCACGTGGGGGACCGGGCTCTTCGCGCTGTGCGCCCGGGGAGCCCGCGCGCGTCCCGCGGATCTTCCGAAAAGCCCTGGAGAGCTGTGGCGATACGTTTCCGCGCGCGCCCGATACCCAGCGGGGGTAGGGTGCTCGACATGACTCTGAGTAGATGTGCGACCTACGGACAGTCGTTTCTGTTCGTCGCGCTGCTCATCGGGATCGTCCACCTCCTCGGGGGTGGCGGGGGGCGGCTCCTCCCGGTGCCGTGGCCGGCTTCGCGGCCGGGCCGGATCCGCCGTGCCCCGTTGTCGGTGCTGTGCATATAGGAGGGGCGCCTCCCCCTCCCCCAGCAGACCTAAATACCGACGACACCCCGAGGTGCTCTCCGTCATGCGCACTCCACCCACCCGACGCGCCGTGCTCGGCGCCGCCGTCGCCACGGCCGGTACGGCGGCTCTGGCCTCGTGCTCCGGCGAATCCGACACCGACCGCAGCGGTACGAAGTCCGGCAGCGCGAACCCCGGCGGCACGAACCACGGCGGCGCGGACCACGGGACCTCTCCCCGCGGGAGGTCCCGGGGCGAGTACGTCTCCCCCGACGGCGAGGAGGTCGCCGCGGCCGAGGCCAAGCGGCCCTCCGGCCCCGTACGGAAGATCGACCTCACCGCCACCCCGTCCCGGCTCGATCTGGGCGGCGGGCTCGTCGTCAGCTCCTGGGCCTACGACGCCCGGGTGCCCGGACAGGAGCTGCGGCTCTCGGTGGGCGACACCGTCGCGCTCAACCTCGCCAACCACCTTCCGGCGGCGACCACCCTGCACTGGCACGGCCTCAACGTGCGCAACGACATGGACGGCGTGCCCGGCCTGACCCAGAAGCCCATCCGGCCGGGAGCCGAATTCGCGTACCGCTTCAAGGTGTCGCACCCCGGGACGTACTGGTTCCACCCGCACACGGGCGTCCAGCAGGACCGGGGGCTGTACGCGCCACTGATCGTCGATGACCCGAAGGAGACCCTCAAGTACGACAAGGAGTGGGTCGTCGTCCTCGACGACTGGGTCGACGGGGTGGACGGCTCCACTCCCGACTCCGTGCTCGACGAGCTCAGCGGAGGCAGGGGCGGCATGGACCATGGCGGCATGGACCACGGCGGGATGGACGACAAGGGCGATACGGGGGGCAGCGGGCACGGCGGGTCTCCCAAGGACCCCGGGTCCCGGAGGAACCCCGGCACCGCCAAGAAGCGTTCCGGCCCCTCGCGGATCGCGAGGAATTCCTACAGCGAACTGCTCAAGAGCCACGGGGGCAATGTCGCCTACCCGTACTACCTGATCAACGGCCGCATCCCGAAGTCCCCCACCTCCTTCACCGCCCGGCCCGGCGACCGCATCCGCCTGCGCATCATCAACGCGGGCGGGGACACCCCTTTCCGTGTCGCGCTCGGCGGCCACCGGATGACGATCACCCACACCGACGGCTATCCCGTCCGGCACACCACGACGGACGCCCTGCTGCTGGGCATGGGCGAGCGGTACGACGTGCTCGTCACCGCCGGGGACGGGGTGTTCCCGCTGACCGCGCTCGCCGAGGGCAAGCGGGCGTCGGCGCTGGCCCTGCTCCGTACCGGAAAGGGCGCGGCGCCCACCGCGTCCGTACGGCCCAAGGAGCTGGACGGCAGGCTGGTGGAGGCGCGCGAGCTGGCGCCGGACGAGTCCGTGGCACTGTCCGTGCGCGAGCCCGACCGGACCATCCGGTTCCGGATGACCGGCACCATGGCGGCGTACGACTGGGCCTTCGACCACAAGCCGTACAACCCCCGCCAGCGGCATCCGGTCGAGGCGGGCGAGCGGGTCAGGCTGGAGTTCTACAACGTCACGGAGATGTGGCACCCCATCCATCTGCACGGGCACTCGTTCGGCCTCGTGGGAGCGGCGGGGCCGAGACACCGGGCCACTCGGCGCGGGCAGGCCGCCTGGGCACGCAAGGACACCGCGATCATCCGGCCGAACAGCTCACTGGCCGTGGAGTTCAACGCGGACAACCCGGGGCTGTGGATGCTCCACTGCCACAACATCTACCACTCGGACGTGGGCATGATGACGGTCGTCGGCTACCGCCGCTGACCCGTTCCCGGCGGGCGGCCGGTCGGTTGCGCGGCCCGCCAGGACATCGCGTCAGTCAGACGATTACACTGGGCGGCGTGCCTCAACTACGCCTCGCACTGAATCAGATCGACTCGACCGTCGGTGATCTCTCCGGCAACGCCGAGGCGATCGTCCACTGGACCCGGCACTCCGCCGAACAGGGCGCCCACCTGGTGGCGTTCCCCGAGATGATGCTGACCGGCTACCCCGTCGAGGACCTGGCCCTGCGGCCGTCCTTCGTCGATGCCTCGCGTCGGGCGCTGCGCGCGCTCGCCGCCCGTCTCGACGCGGAGGGCCTCGGGGAGCTGCCGGTCGTCGTCGGTTTCCTCGACCGGTCCGAGACGGCCCAGCCGCGCTACGGCCAGCCCGCCGGCGCCCCGCAGAACGCCGGCGCGGTGCTGCACCGGGGGCAGGTCGCGCTGGCCTTCGCCAAGCATCACCTCCCCAACTACGGCGTCTTCGACGAGTTCCGGTACTTCGTGCCGGGCGACTCGATGCCGGTCGTGCGGGTCCACGGCGTCGACGTGGCGCTCGCGATCTGCGAGGACCTCTGGCAGGACGGCGGCCGGGTGCCCGCCGCACGGGCCGCCGGTGCCGGACTGCTGCTGTCGATCAACGCCTCGCCGTACGAGCGGGACAAGGACGACACCCGGCTGGAACTGGTCCGCAAGCGGGCCCAGGAGGCCGGCTGCACCACCGCGTATCTGGCGATGATCGGCGGCCAGGACGAGCTGGTCTTCGACGGCGACTCGATCGTCGTCGACCGGAACGGCGACGTGATCGCCCGTGCCCCGCAGTTCGCCGAGGGCTGCGTCGTCCTCGATCTGGACCTGCCGGCCGCCGCCGCCGAGCCGCCGTCCGGTGTGGTGAACGACGGGCTGCGGATCGAGCACGTGGTGCTCTCCGAGGAGCCCGTCCCGGCGTACGAGCCGGAGCTGGCCGGTGGTTACGCGGAGCGGCTCGACGACGACGAGGAGCTGTACTCGGCGCTGGTCGTGGGTCTGCGGGCGTACGCGGCCAAGAACGGCTTCAGCAGTGTGCTGATCGGGCTCTCCGGCGGGATCGACTCGGCGCTGGTCGCCGCGATCGCCTGCGACGCGCTGGGCGCGCAGAACGTGTACGGCATCTCGATGCCGTCGAAGTACTCCTCGGACCACTCCAAGGGCGACGCGGCCGAGCTGGCCCGCCGCACCGGGCTGAACTTCCGCACCGTACCGATCGAGCCGATGTTCGACGCGTACATGGGCTCGCTCGGGCTCAGCGGCCTCGCCGAGGAGAACCTCCAGTCCCGGCTGCGCGGCACGATGCTGATGGCCGTCTCCAACCAGGAGGGCCAGATCGTCCTCGCGCCGGGCAACAAGTCCGAGCTGGCGGTCGGCTACTCGACGCTGTACGGCGACTCGGTCGGGGCGTACGGACCGATCAAGGACGTCTACAAGACGTCGGTCTTCCGCCTCGCGAAGTGGCGCAACCGCGCCGCCGAGGAGCGCGGGCAGACGCCGCCGATCCCGGAGGCGTCCATCACCAAGCCGCCCAGCGCCGAACTGCGCCCGGGACAGGTCGACACGGACTCGCTGCCCGACTACGACGTACTGGACCGGATCCTGGAGCTGTACGTCGACCGGGACCGGGGTCTGGACGAGATCGTCGCGGCCGGGTTCGACGCCGCGCTGGTGGCGAAGACGCTGCGGATGGTGGACACGGCGGAGTACAAGCGGCGGCAGTACCCGCCGGGCACGAAGATCTCCCCGAAGGGCTTCGGCAAGGACCGGCGGCTGCCGATCACCAATCGGTGGCGCGAGTCGGTCTGAGCGGCCGGCCGCGCATGCTCCGGGCGCGGCGCGCCCGGAGCATGCGCGGCCGTCCTCGGCACGTCCCGATTCGGCGTGCCCCCGCTTCCGTGCGGCCCCCTGCTTCAGTGCTTTCAGCGCGGCCCCCGCTTCAACGCGGCGCGGCCCCTCCCCCGCGGGCGAACGGGCCGTTTCGTCAGAGTTCCACGCGCGCGGCGATCGGAAGGTGGTCGCTGCCCGTCGCCGGGAGCGTCCACGACGACATCGGCTCGACGCCCTTCACCATGATCTGGTCGATCCTCGCCATCGGGAACGACGCCGGCCAGCTGAAGCCGAAGCCGTCACCGGCCGCGCCCTGGGTGGACCGCAACTGCGAGGTGACCGCGTTGAGCGAACGGTCGTTCATCGTGCCGTTGAGGTCACCGAGCAGGATCACCTTGCCGAGCCGTTCGTCGGCGATGGCCTCGCCCAGGGCGTCCGCGCTGTCGTCGCGCTGGTTGGCGGTGAAACCGGCGTGCAGCTTGACCCGTACGGACGGCAGGTGGGCCACGTAGACGGCGACCTCGCCCTTGGGTGTCTTCACCGTGGAGCGCATCGCCCGGGTCCAGCCCATCTTGATGTCGACCGGCCGGGTGCCGCTCATCGGGTACTTGCTCCACAGGCCGACGGTCCCCTGCACCGAGTGGTACGGGAAGCGGTCGGCGAGCGCCGCCTCGTACGCCGGTACCCGGCCGCTCGGCAGCTCCTCCAGGGCGATGATGTCGGCGCCGGAGTCGGCGACCTTCCGGGCGGTGCCCGCGGGGTCGGCGTTGTCGGCGTTGACGTTGTGGGTGGCCACGGTGAGCTCGCCACCACTGCCGGACTTGTCGGTGAGCAGGAGCCCGCCGAAGAAGTTGAACCAGACCACGACCGGCAGCAGCAGGGCGATCAGCGCGGTCGCCGAGCGGCGTACCAGGCCCAGGATCAGCAGCACCGGGAGGCACACGCCGAACCACGGCAGGAACGTCTCGGTGAGGCTGCCCAGGTTGCCGATGGTGTTCGGGATCTCCGCGTGGAAGGCCATCACCAGGGTGAGGAGGACCGCGCAGACGGCGAGGACGATCCCGCGCCGCCAGATGCCCGTGTCGCGCCTCCATCTTTCGAGCAGGTCCCGGAAGCGGGATCCGGTTCCGGTACGCCGCGGCTCCGCACGGTCGTTCCCGGTGTCCGCTCCGTACTCCTGCACCATCGCGCTGTCCTCACTGCCTTGCCTTGCGTGTCGCCGCGCCCTCGACCCTAGGCGATGTGCGGCGCGTTTCCCGCCGTCCACGGCGGCTGTACTGCCACGAGGACGAAGGGCGGGGCCCGGAAGGTTCCTGCCGGGAGGGGTCTGCGGGGGCTTGTGACAGAACGATCACACTCGGGCGGGTCCGGGCAGGTCTGCCGCCTGCGGCGGGTCGCGGCCGGTCGCCGGGCCAGGTCCGGGCAGGGGCGGCAGCAGCCGGCGGGCAGGAGCCGGCCGCCAGGGCAGGGGGCGGCCGTCGGCGGGCCGGAGTCAGCCGCCGGGGGCGGGCCGGGGGGCGAGGCCCTCCGTCAGGGCCTGGATGATGCGGTCGGCGAGGTCCTCGGGCAGCGGCGCTTCGGGCCGGTGGACGGTGCGTACGAGCATGGGCGCCAGGAACAGGTCGTCCATCAGTTCCACGTCCAGGTCCGCGCGGAGCTCGCCCGCGTCGACCGCCCGTCGCACGGCGGCCAGCACGGCGGCGCGGCGGGGCTCGATGACGGTGCAGTGGTATTCGTTCCACAGCATCGGATGGCTCTTCATCTGCGCGTAGACGTTGTGGAGCAGGGCGGAGGAGCGCTGGGCGAGACCGCGTCCGCGCATCGACTCCAGCAGCAGCCGCAGATCGGCGAGACCGGCGCTGCCGGAGACAGCGGGCTCCGGGGGTTCGATGGCGCGCAGGACGTCGACGAAGAGCTCCTCCTTGCCGCTCCACCGCCGGTAGATGGTCGCCTTGCCGACGCCCGCGGTCCGGGCGATCCGCTCGATGGACAGGCCCGCGAGGGGCTCACCGGCCTCCAGGAGTCCGACGACGGCGTCCAGGATCGCCCGTTCGGCCGCCGCACTGCGCGGCCGGCCCCTTCGCGGTTCCGGATCCTGCCGGACCGGATGGTTCCGGTTCTGCGTCTGTGCCTGTACCCGCACGTGAATCCACCTCTCGCCGCACCGTCCCCCGTCCGATTCTCGCCGACGGCGGCGGTGCCTCCGTGGGCCGCCCCGGGGTTCCGGCGATCTGCCCGGAACCCTGGGCGGCACGTTTCAGCTCGGCCGGGCCGTCACCGGTCCGCCCGGACACGCGGCTGCCGTTCGCCCGTGCCGGACCCGCCGGCCCTGTCCCCGGCGGGCGCCTTCCCCGGCAGGAACAGCGCCACCACGACCATGCCCGCCAGGGCGATGGCCGCCGAACCGACGGCCGTGACGTGCATGGCCTTCAGGAACGCGTCGTTCGCGGCGGCGACCAGCGGAGCGCCCGCCGGGCCCAGCTTGTCCGCGATGCCGAGCGTCGCCTCGATCGACTCCCCCGCCGCCTCCCTGGCACCGGCCGGGAGCGCGCCGAGGTGCCCCTCGATGCTGCCGCGGTAGACGGTGGACAGTACCGAGCCGAGCACGGCGACCCCGAGCGCCCCGCCGACCTGCCGGAACGTGTTGTTGACGGCCGATCCGGAACCGGCCTTCTCCCTGGGCAGCGACTGCATCACGGAGACCGTGACCGGTGTCATCACATGGGCCATGCCCGTGCCCTGGACGAAGAAGATCACGCACAGCACCCAGATCGGCGTGGTGGCGTCGAACAGTGCGAACGAGGCCAGGCCGACCGCGACCAGCAGCATCCCGGCGGTGCAGACCGCACGGGCGCCGAACCGGTCGACGACCAGCCGGGCGCGCGGCGCGAAGATCATCTGGGCGGCGGCCAGCGGCAGGATCAGCAGACCGGCCTGGAGCGCGCTCCAGCCACGCACGCTCTGCATGTAGAAGGCGGAGAAGAAGGTCACGCCCATCAGCGCGAAGAAGACCAGTGCTATGGAGGCGACGGCCGCGGAGAACGACGGCTCCCTGAAGTAGGAGATGTCGAGGGCCGGATGGCTGCTGCGCTTCTCGTACCAGACGAACCCGGCGAGCACGACCAGGCCGCCGATGGTCGCGGCCAGCACGCCGGGGTCGGTGAAGTCGGCGAGCTGGCCGCCGCGGATGATGCCGTACACCAGCAGGACCAGGCCGACGACGGACAGCAGGACACCGAGCGGGTCGGTCCGGCCCGGCTTCGGGTCCTTCGAGTCCGGCACCAGCGCCACCATCGCGATCAGCGCGACAACCACCACGGGCACGTTGACCAGGAAGATCGAGCCCCACCAGAAGTGTTCGAGCAGCAGTCCGCCGGTGATCGGTCCGATCGCGATGGCGAGGCCGACGCTGCCGGCCCATATCCCGATGGCCTTGGGCTGCTCGTCGCGCTCGAAGACGTTCATCAGGACGGCGAGCGTGGCCGGCATGACGAACGCCGCGCCGAAGCCCATCACGGCACGCCAGGTGATCAGCTCCCCGGGCGAGTCGGACATGGCCGCCAGGGCGGAGCCGACACCGAAGAGGAGGATGCCGAAGAGCAGGACCTTCTTGCGGCCGACGCGGTCGCCGAGCAGGCCCGCGGTGAAGAGGAGGCCGGCGAAGACGAGCGTGTAGGCGTTGATCGCCCATTCCAGCTCGCTCTGGGTGGCACCGAGGCCGGTGGGTGCGGGGCTGGCGATGACCTTGACCGCGACGTTCAGGATCGAGTTGTCCAGCACCACGATGAGCAGGCTGAACATCAGAACGACGAGGATCGCCCATCGACGGCGGTGGACCGCCTCGGGGACCTGGGGCAGGGCGGGGCGAGCGCCCGACGGTATTGACATGTCAGGAGCCTATCCACTTTCCGATACGAGACCGTCTCGTATCGGAAAGTCTTTACCGGCCCACTTCCCGTGGACGGCCGCGGGATGCCACCATGGAACCGGTCCGGGGACGCCGACAGGGCGCCTCGAGATGACGAAGGAGCCGTTGGCACATGTCGCTGCAGGCTGCGCAGAACAAGTCCGCCGCAACCCCCGCGGGTACCCCCACCGACAGCAGCAAGGCGCTGTACGGAGGCAAGAGCACCCGCCGTATCTCCATCCACGACATCGCCGCCGCCACCGGGCGCGGCGAGAAGTGGCCCATGCTCACCGCCTACGACGCGATGACCGCGTCCGTCTTCGACGAGGCCGGCATCCCGGTCATGCTCGTCGGCGACTCCATGGGCAACTGCCACCTCGGCTACGAAACCACCGTGCCCGTCACGATGGACGAGATCGCGATCCTCTCCGCCGCCGTCGTCCGGGGCACCAAGCGCGCCCTGGTCGTCGCCGACCTGCCCTTCGGGGCGTACCAGGAAGGCCCCGTCCAGGCCCTGCGCAACGCCACCCGGCTGATCAAGGAGTCCGGCGTCGGTGCGGTCAAGCTGGAGGGCGGTGAGCGCAGCCACGAGCAGATCCGGCTGCTGGTCGACGCCGGTATCCCGGTCATGGCCCACATCGGCCTGACCCCGCAGTCCGTCAACGCGATGGGCTACCGGGTGCAGGGCCGCGGCGAGGAGGCGGCCCAGCAGATGCTGCGCGACGCCAAGGCCGTGCAGGACGCGGGCGCGTTCGCCGTGGTCCTGGAGCTCGTGCCGGCCGAGCTGGCCGCCGAGATCACCCGCACCCTGCACATCCCGACCGTCGGCATCGGCGCCGGTCCGGACACGGATGCCCAGGTGCTGGTCTACACCGACATGGTCGGGCTCACCGGCGGCAAGGTGCCGCGCTTCACCAAGCAGTACGCGAACCTGCGCAAGGTACTGGGTGACGCGGCGAAGGAGTTCGCCGAGGAGGTCGTGGGCGGCGGTTTCCCGGCCGCCGAGCACACCTTCCACTGATCCCATCAGGGCCCGGCCGTCCGGACAGGCCCTGACACGGACCACTGCCCGCACCACCGACAGCCCGCCGACATCCCCCATCGGCGGGCTGTCGGCCCGCTGTCGGCGGAGTGTCGGCGGCGCCTGGTCCCATGGTGGGCATGACGCGAATCGACAAGAACCCCAGGAGCGGCTCGAACGCCGTCGAGGTCCGGGGGCTGGTCAAGCACTACGGCTCGACCAAGGCTCTGGACGGCGTGGACCTCGATGTCCGCGAGGGCACCGTGCTCGGTGTGCTCGGCCCCAACGGAGCCGGCAAGACCACGCTCGTACGCTGCCTGTCCACCCTGATCCTCCCCGACGCCGGACACGCCACCGTGGCGGGCTACGACGTGGTGAAGCAGCCCCGGCAGCTGCGCCGCACCATCGGCCTGACCGGGCAGTACGCCTCGGTCGACGAGAAGCTCTCCGGCTGGGAGAACCTCTACATGATCGGGCGGCTGCTCGATCTGCCGCGCAAGACCGCCCGGTCCCGGGCCGACGAGCTCCTGGAGCGGTTCTCGCTCACCGACGCGGCCAGGCGTGCCGCGATGGACTACTCCGGCGGCATGCGGCGCCGGCTCGACCTGGCCGCCTCCATGATCGGCAGCCCGGCCGTCCTGTATCTGGACGAGCCGACCACGGGGCTCGACCCCCGGACCCGCAACGAGGTCTGGGACGAGGTGCAGCGGATGGTCGCGGAGGGGGCGACCGTGCTGCTCACCACCCAGTACATGGAAGAGGCCGAGCAGCTCGCGAACGAGCTGACCGTCATCGACAAGGGCAGGATCATCGCCCGCGGCGGGGTGGACGAGCTGAAGGCCAAGGTCGGCGGCCGCACCCTGCAGATCCGGCCGTCGGACCCGGCGCAGCTGCCCGCGATGGCGCAGGCGATCCGGGAAGCGGGACTGGACGGGGTCTCGGGCGCGCAGGCCGTCCCGGACGAGGGACTGCTGTACGTACCGATCCTCAGTGACGGGCAGCTGACCGCCGTCATCGGCCTGCTCGGCGCCCGGGGCTTCTCGCTGGCGCACGTCGCCACCGCGCTGCCCAGCCTGGACGAGGTGTTCCTCGCCATCACCGGCGAGAAGAGCGTTTCCGCCACCGACATGATCCCCGAGGAGGTCGCGGCATGAGCACGGCGACTCTGACGCCCACGCCCACCGAGCCCGCGCGTGTGAAGCCGGTCCACGACGAGGGCCGGATCGGGCTGCGCAGCAATCTGCGCCACATCGGTGCGCTGGCGCGGCGCAATCTGCTCCAGATCAAGAAGGATCCGGAGTCGATGTTCGACGCGCTCATGATGCCGGTCGTCTTCACGCTGCTGTTCGTGTACGTGTTCGGCGGCTCGGTCGGCGGCAGCATGGGCGGCGGCCGGCAGGAGTATCTGAACTACCTGATACCCGGTCTGATGGCGATGATGGGCATGAACATCGCCTCGGCGGTCGGCTCCGGTGTCAACGACGACTTCCGCAAGGGCGTCATGGACCGGTTCCGGACGATGCCGATCGCCCGCTCCTCCGTCCTCATCGCGAAGATCGTGGTCGAGCTCGGCCGGATGATGGTCGCCACCCTGATCCTGCTGGGCATGGGCTTCGCGCTCGGCATGGAGCTCCAGTCCTCGGTGTTCGGGCTGATCGAGGCGATCGCGCTGTCGGCGGTGTTCGGCGCCGCCATCATGTGGATCTTCATCCTGCTCGGGCTGACCATGAAGACGGCCCAGGCGGTTCAGGGGACGGGGATGCTCGTACTGATGCCGCTCCAGTTCGGCTCCTCGATCTTCGCCCCGACCAAGACGATGCCCGGCTGGCTCCAGACGTTCACCGAGTACAACCCGCTGTCCAACCTGGCGGACGCGGTGCGCGGTCTGATGATGGGCGGTCCGATCGCCCACTCGGTGTGGGTGACGCTCGGCTGGGCCGCGGTGATCACCGCGGTGGCGGCACCGCTCGCGGTCGCCAAGTTCCGCAAGAAGTCCTGAGGCGCGGCCCCGCCGCGGTTCATTCCCGGTACGCGTCGACGAGGGCGGTGGCCTCCTCCAGGGTGAGGCCGCCGCCCTCGGCGTACGCGGCGTCGTAGGCGGCCCGGCCGAGGACGGCGACGGCCAGTTCTTCCGTCTGGGCGCAGTCGTGCCGCTCCATCGACGTCGGCACATGCCCCTGGGGCAGCAGCTCCTTGCCGGACCCCAGCAGCCGGGCGGCGAGCGCGGCCCGTTCCTCGCCGCCGATTCCGGCCAGCGACCGGGCGAGGGAGAGGAGATGGATGGCCGACATGTGCGGCGCCACCATCTGCGACAGCCGGTCCTGGGACCGCTCCAGCGCTTCCAGGCCCCGGTGCAGGGCTTCGGCGTACAACCCGTCCTGGTTGTCCAGCCAGGCCAGCCCGCCCACCACGAACCCCTCGAAGATCGCCACCGTCTCGGACTTGAACTCCTCGCGCAGCACGGTCAGTTGCTCGCGCGCCTCGTCGGTACGGCCACTGCGGCCCAGCCACATGGAGAGGTAGAGCCGGGCGGCCGGCCGCGCCTCGTGCCTCGCCCGGTGATCCTCGGCGAGCACCTCGCGCAGGATCTTCTCGCCCTCGTCGCCCCGGCCCATCTCGGTGAGGACGGACGCGTATCTGGCGCGCAGGACCGCCACCTGGGACTGGGCGCCGAGCCTCTCCGCGTAGCCGATGGCGGCCCGGAAGTCCTCCGCCGCGCGCGCGTACTCGCCCCGTCTCTCGCTGGCCTCGCCCCGGCAGGAGAGCGATTCGGCGGCGCCCCAGTCGTCGCCGAGCCGGCTGAAGATCTCCAGGCTCTCGTCGGCGTCCCGCTGGGCGTCGCCCGCCCAGTCGGGCCGGTTGGCGAGCACGGTCGCCCGCATCTGGAGGGCCCCGGCCAGCTCCCACTCGTAGCCGTACTCCCGGCCGGCGCGGACCGTCTCGTCCAGCAGCTCGCGCAGTTCACCGACGTGCCCGGTGATCATGACCGCGAAGAACCAGAGCGACCCGGGGGTGCGGCAGGTCTGCGGCTGGCCCGCCCGGTAGGTTTCCGCGATGACCCGGAGCCGGGCCATGCCCTTCTCGTCGACCCACACGTCCTTGGCGTGGTCCATGCTGACCAGCTGGACCAGGGCGACCTCGCGCCGCGCCTCCTGGAGCAGTTCGGGCGACATGGGCGGCGGCGCGTCGATGCACCGCTCGTGGAGGGACGGCGCGGGCTCGGCGGGTGGGGCGAAGGGGTCGGGGCCCAGCGCGGCGGCCGCGTCGGCCCACTGCAGGGCGTCGCTGCGCAGATCGCGCATCTGCCAGTACCAGCACAGCGACAGCACCATGCAGAGCACCTCCTGCTCGTCGCGGGCGGCGACGGCACGGCGCAGGGCGGTGCGGAGGTTCTCGTACTCGCGCTCGAAAAGTTCGATGACGGACCGCTGTCCGGCGCCGCGGAGCCGGGGTTCCGCGGTACGGGCCAGCTCCCGGAAGAACACCAGGTGGCGCCGTTCCACGGTGTTCCGCTCCGCCGCCGCGTCGAGCCGTTCGGCGGCGTACTCGCCGACGGTCTCCAGCAGCCGGTAGCGCATCTCGCCGTCGTCGGCGGGCGCGGCGACGACGAGGGACTTGTCGACGAGCGAGCCGAGCAGCCCCGCGACCTCGCGCGCGTCCCGCGGTCCGTCCGCGCAGACGGCCTCGGCGGCGGCCAGGGTGCAGCCGCCCGAGAAGACCGACAGGCGGCGCAGGACGGCGCGTTCGGAGGCGTCGAGCAGGTCCCAGGACCAGTCGACGACGGCGCGCAGGGTCTGCTGACGGGGCAGTACGGTACGGGCCCCGCTGGTGAGCAGGCGGAACCGGTCGTCGAGCCGGTCGGCGATCTGGCGCGGGGTGAGCATCCGCAGCCGGGCGGCGGCGAGTTCGATGGCGAGCGGCAGTCCGTCGAGGCGGCGGCAGATCTCGGCGGCGGCGGCCGCGGTCTCCTCGTCGGCGTCGGTCCGGAAGCCGGGCCGTGCGGCGGCGCCGCGGTCGGCGAGCAGCCGGAGCGCCATCGGGTCGGGCAGCGGGTCGACGGGGCGGACGAACTCGCCCGGAACACCGAGGGGTTCGCGGCTGGTCGCGAGCACGGTCAGTTCCGGGCAGTGGGAGAGCAGATGATCGGCGAGGGCGGCGGCGGCCCCGACGAGGTGCTCGCAGTTGTCCAGGAGCAGCAGCATGCGGCGCCGGGAGCAGTACTCGGTGAGGCGTACGAGGGGGTCGCCCGCGTGCCCCTCGGCGACCCGGAGTTCCTCGGCGCCCGCCCCGCGCAGCACGGTCTCGCGGGCGCCGAGCGCGGTGAGCACGGCCTCCGGTACGGCCTCGGGGTCGTCGACGGGGGCGAGTTCGGCCAGCCAGACACCGTCCGGCCAGGCGGAGGCGACGGATTCGGCGGCCTCCTGGGAGAGCCGGGTCTTGCCCGCGCCGCCGGGGCCCAGGAGGGTGACCAGCCGGGCGTGCGAGAGGTCGGCGCGCAGGGCGTCGATGTCCCCCTCGCGCCCGACGAAGCTGGTGAGCCTGGCCCGGAGGTTTCCCTGCGGGGCGGGGGCCGGGGGCCGGGGACGGGAGGGCCGGTGCGGGTGGACCGCGGTGGCGGTCGTGGCGGCCGGGGCGGCGGGCGCTTCCTCCGCGGCAGGCGCGGCCTCCGCGGCCGTCGTGGCGGCTGCCGCGGCCGGGCCCGTCGGGCTCGTCCGGACCGCCGGTTCCTGGCGGAGCAACTCGGCGTGCAGGGAGCGCAGTTCGGGTCCGGGGTCGGCGCCGAGCCGGTCGGCGAGCACCGTACGCACCTCGTCGTACGCGGCCAGCGCCTGCGCCGTGCGCCCGGCATCGCGCAGGGCCCGCAGCCGCAGCGCCTGGAGGGGCTCGTCGAGCGGGTGCTCGGTGCACAGGGCGACCAGTTCGGGCAGGGCCTCGTCCGCGCGGCCGAGGGCGAGCGCCGCGGTGAGCCTGCCGCGGCGGGCGTCCAGCCGCCGGGTCGCCCAGCGGGCCGCGAGAGCGCCGCGGTCGGGCAGATCGGCCAGGGCCGGTCCGCGCCACAGGGCGAGGGCGTCGTCGAGCACGGTCACGGCCTTCGCCGCGTCGCCCTCCTCCAGCGCCCGCGCCCCCTCCCCCGCGAGCCGCTCGAAGCGGTGGAGGTCGACCGCGTCCGGCTCGGCGGCGAGCCGGTAGCCGCTCTCCGCCGAGGTGATCGCCGCGTGGCCGAGGGCCCGCCGGAGCCGTCCGACGAGCGCCTGCAGGGCGCCCACCGCGTCGGCCGGCGGGTCGCCGTCCCACACCTCGTCGACGAGCACGGCGGCCGGAACGGTGCGGCCGGGGCGCAGTGCGAGGACGGTGAGCAGGGCACGCAGCCGTGCCCCGCCGAGGGTGACGGCCGTGCCGTCGTCGCGGAGTGCCTGGGTGGTCCCGAGGATGCAGTAGCGCACGCGCCTATTCTCCGTGACCGGGATCGGGAAGTGGACATACGTGCGGCCGCACCCGTGTGGACCCTGTGCGCGGGGTCCGCCGTGTGCCGGGATCGCTCTTCATGGCCCCACCCTTCACGGAACCACTGCCCCGACGCGAGACGTTCGTGACGTGTCGCCTGTACGGTCGCTCTCGCCGCGCATCTCCCCGTCCCCCTTCCGGCCAGCCACCAGGAGTTCGCCGATGACCACCGCAGCAGCCCGCAGCGACCGGCGGATCAGCCCGGTCTTCCTCGGAATCGCCGCCGTGGCGGCGGTGTCGGGCTGGGCGGTGTGGACGGATTTCGCACAGCAGCCGGGAGTCGCCGTCTTCCTCTTCGTGACGGCGGCCTGGGTGGTGTCGCTCTGTCTGCACGAGTACGCGCACGCCCGGACCGCGCTACACAGCGGGGACATCTCCATCGGATCGAAGGGCTATCTGACCCTGAATCCACTGAAATACACGCATGCCCTGCTGAGCATCGTCCTGCCGGTGCTGTTCGTGATCATGGGCGGTATCGGTCTGCCCGGCGGTGCGGTCTTCATCGAGCGGGGCCGGATCAGGGGGCGTTGGAAGCACAGCCTGATCTCGGCGGCGGGCCCGCTGATGAATGTGCTGTTCGCGTTCGTCTGCACGGCGCCGTTCTGGCTGCACGCGCTGGACGGCGTCCCGGTCCCCTTCCGGTACGCGCTGGGGTTCCTGGCACTGCTCCAGGTCACCGCGGCGATCCTCAATTTCGCCCCGGTACCGGGGCTGGACGGCTACGGCGTGATCGAGCCCTGGCTCTCGTACCGGATCCGCCGGCAGGTCGAGCCGTTCGCCCCGTTCGGGCTGATCGCGGTCTTCGGCATCCTGTGGATTCCCGAGGCCAACCACGCGTTCTTCGACGCGATCCACTCCCTGTTGCGGGCGCTGGGCGTCAGCGATCTCACGACGTACTGCGGATTCGACACCTACCGCTTCTGGCAGACGGCCGACCCGGTCTGCGCGGTCGGCGGCTGAGCCGCGCCGGTCCCCGGCCTCCCAGAACAGAACACCTAGCCCGCGGCGCTCTCCGCGCGCCGTCGGCGCAGGTAGAACCACGCCATGTTGGACGAGAGCCCGGCCAGCAGCACCCAGACGATCCCGAGCCAGCTGCCCTGGACGAACGAGAGCACGGCCGCGACGACGGCCAGGACGCAGACGGCGAGGGCGTAGAGAGCGAGGCGGGGCATGGGGAGCGGCTCCTGTCCGGGGTGGTGCACGGTCCCGTCCAGTGTCCCTCATGCCCCGTTCCGCTCACCGCAGGGTGCGCCGGGAACGCCCTCAGACGTCGGTGGTACGCAGACCGGCGTGCGCCTTGTAGCGGCGGTTGACCGAGATCAGGTTGGCGACCAGCGACTCGACCTGGTGGGCGTTGCGCAGCCGCCCGGCGAAGATGCCGCGCATGCCGGGGATCCGGCCCGCCAGTGCCTGTACGAGGTCGGTGTCGGCGCGGGCCTCGCCGAGCACCAGCACATCGGTGTCGATCTCCTCGATGGCCTCGTCCTGGAGCAGCACCGCCGAGAGGTGGTGGAAGGCCGCGGTGACCCGGGACTCCGGCAGCAGGGCGGCGGCCTGCTCGGCGGCGCTCCCCTCCTCGGGCTTCAGGGCGTAGGCGCCCTTCTTGTCGAAGCCGAGCGGGTTGACGCAGTCGACGACGAGCTTGCCCGCGAGCTCGCCGCGCAGCGACTCCAGGGTCTTGGCGTGGCCGTCCCACGGCACGGCGACGATCACGACGTCGCTGCGCCGTGCGCACTCCGCGTTGTCGGCGCCCTCGATGCCGTGGCCCAGCTCGTCGGCGGCGGCCTGTGCGCGGTCGGCGGCGCGGGAGCCGATGATCACCTTCTGCCCGGCGCGGGCGAACCGGTAGGCGAGTCCGCGGCCCTGCGGCCCGGTGCCACCGAGCACACCGACGGTCAGCCCGGACACGTCGGGGAGGTCCCAGGGATCCTTGGCGGGGGGCTTGGGTGCGCTGCCGCTGTCGTTCGTAGTCATGGCCCCGACACTACTGCGCGCCATGGAGGGGAACGCAGCGTCGCTCCCCTGCGACATCCGTCACGGCACCTGCCCCCGTTCGGCCGGTCCGGTGCCGCCCACCGGTGCGGGGGACGGGTCCCGCACCATGGAGCCCGGCCGCGGACGCCGTACGCGCAGCCCTGCCGCCGGACGGTCCCCCGCCGGGTTCCTCCGGGCCGCCGGGCCCCCTGCCGTCGGGGAAAACCTGTTGCAGGAAGCATCTGCGGCGCCGGACCATGAGCCCCCGTGACCTCAGCTCCCTCACCGGCAGGCCAGCTCGCCGCGCTGCTGCCCGATCTCTCGCCCCTGCGTTCCTCGGCCGATTTCCGGCTGCTGTGGATCCAGGGCCTGGTGACCTACTTCGGCAGCTTCATGGCGCTGATCGCGCTGCCGCTCCAGATCAAGGAACTGACCGGCTCGCCCCTGGCCGTCGGTGCGATGGGGGCGGTCGAGCTGGTGCCGCTCGTCGTGTTCGGTCTGTACGGCGGGGCGCTCGCGGACTCCGCGGACCGCCGCAAGGTGATCCTGGGCACCGAGGCGGGGCTGGGGCTGCTGGCTCTGGTGCTCCTGGTGAACGCCGCGCTGCCCGACCCGATGCTCTGGCCGCTCTACCTCGTCGCGGGCGGGGTCTCCGCGCTGTCCGGGCTCCAGCGGCCGGCCCTGGACTCGCTGATGGCCCGGATCGTGCCGCACGAGCAGCAGACCGCGGCGGCCACGCTGAATTCGCTGCGCTGGCAGTTCGGCGCGATCACCGGCCCGGCGGTGGCCGGGCTGGTGGTGGCCTACGCCGGGCACGCCACGGCGTACACGGTCACGGTGGTCACGTTCGCCGTGTCCGTGCTGCTGTGTCTGCGGCTGGCACCCGCGCCGCCCGCACAGGACAACGGAAAGCCCTCGCTGCGCGGCATAGCCGAGGGGGCGAGGTACGCCTGGAGCCGGCCGGTGCTGCTGGGGACGTACGCGGTCGATCTCGCGGCGATGTTCTTCGCCTTCCCGAACACGATCTTCCCGTTCCTCGCGGACGAGCTGGACGCCGACTGGTCACTGGGGCTGATGTACGCGGCGGGGTCGGTCGGCTCGCTGGTCCTGGGCCTGACCAGCGGCTGGACGTCACGGGTGCGGCGGCACGGGCTGTTCGTCGTGTTCGGCGCGGCGGCCTGGGGGCTGGCGATCGCGGCGGCCGGATGGTTCACCGACGTATGGCTCGTGCTGGTCTGCCTGGCGGTGGCGGGCGCGGGGGACATGCTCAGCGGCCTCGGCCGCTCCACGATCTGGAACCAGACCATCCCGGAGGAACTGCGCGGCCGGCTGGCGGGCATCGAGGTGCTCTCGTACGGCGTCGGCCCGCAGCTGGGCCAGGTGCGGGCCGGCGCGATGGCGGGCTGGACGGGGACCCGCTCCGCGATCTGGGGCGGGGGCGTGGCGTGCCTGGCCTCGGTCGCGCTGCTCACGGCGGCGCTGCCGAAGCTGCTGACGTACGACTCCGAGACGGACGAGGACGCGGTGCGCAGGCGCGAGGCCGGAGAGGCCAGCCCCTCCGGGGTCTGAGGAGCGGGGGCGCCGCCCCCGCTCCTCGGTCCTCAGTCGCCGGACGGGCCGGATTCCCCCCGGTCGTGCCATTTGGGGTCCGTCTCCCATTCGAGATTCCGTTCCTGCGCCGTCTCCATCGCGTGCCGCGCCTCCTCCGGGGAGGCATACGGCCCGAAGCGGTCCTTGGCCGGGCACTCGGGGCCCTCCTCGACCTTCCGGTGCTGCAGGCAGTAGTACCACTCGCCCGGCTTGCCGACCGTGCGCTTCTTGAACAGGGCCATCTCCTGCTCCTTCCCTCGGGGCCATGCTGCCCCACGCACGCTGGTTAGACTCGCTGACATGTCTGGCCAGTCGCTGCTCGTACCCGGGGAGATCACTCCCGTCCGTTCCGTACCCGGAAACATCCGGCGCCCCGAATACGTGGGCAAGCCGGCCCCCACCCCGTACACCGGTCCGGAGGTCCAGGACGCCGACACCGTCGAGCGCATGCGCATCGCGGGGCGGATCGCCGCGCAGGCGATGGCGGAGGCCGCCAAGCACATCGCCCCGGGCGTCACGACGGACGAACTCGACCGGGTCGCCCACGAGTTCATGTGCGATCACGGCGCCTACCCGTCGACGCTCGGCTACCGCGGATTTCCCAAGTCGCTCTGCTCCTCGCTCAACGAGGTGATCTGCCACGGCATCCCGGACTCCACGGTGCTGCGCGACGGCGACATCGTGAACCTCGATGTCACGGCGTACATCAACGGTGTGCACGGCGACAACAACGCCACGTACCTCTGCGGCGACGTGGACGAGGAGTCCCGGCTGCTCGTGGAGCGCACCGAGGAGTCGTTGAACCGGGCCGTCAAGGCGGTCCGCCCGGGGCGGCAGGTCAATGTGATCGGCCGGGTCATCGAGTCGTACGCGAAGCGCTTCGGGTACGGGGTGGTGCGGGACTTCACCGGGCACGGGATCAACGCGTCGTTCCACTCCGGGCTGATCATTCCGCACTACGACAGCCCGCACGCGACCACCGTGATGCAGCCGGGCATGACCTTCACCATCGAGCCGATGCTGACGCTGGGCACCCATGACTACGACATGTGGGACGACGGCTGGACCGTGGTGACGAAGGACCGCAAGCGCACCGCCCAGTTCGAGCACACGCTGGTGGTCACGGAGACGGGCGCCGAGATCCTGACGCTCCCGTAACCGCGCGGACAGCTCCACCGGTCACGCCGACAGCTCCACCGAAAGCGGCCGCCCGTTCCCGGGCGGCCGCTTTCGCGTACGCCCCTCCTCCCGCGCGGCGGCGGAAGCAGGCGTATCGTTTTTACCGACAGACCGTCGGGAAGTTGTTGACTTAGGTAAGCCTAAGTAGGAAGATCGGACATGTCGACAGCCGCTGCCGCACGCAGTCGCTGCCGACACTTCTGTCCCCGTTCCTGATCCTTTCTGGACTTCCCGTCCCCCTCGGTCCCCGGAGGCCCGCCTTGGACGCAACCGCCGCCACTCCCTTCTCGACGCTGATCCGCACCGCGTCGCACGAGCAGCACACCGAGGCGGAGACCTCGACCTTCATGAGCGACCTGCTCGGCGGACGCCTCGGTGTGGACGCGTACACGCGCTACACCGAGCAGCTGTGGTTCGTGTACCAGGCGCTGGAGGAGGGGGCCCAGGCGTTGCGGAGCGACCCGGTCGCCGGTCCGTTCATACAGCCCGAGCTGATGCGCACCGCCGAGCTGGAGCGCGATCTGGCCCATCTGCGGGGCGCCGGCTGGCGCGACGGCCTGGAGCCGCTGCCCGCCACGGCCGCGTACGCCGCCCGGGTGGAGGAGTGCGCCCGCACCTGGCCCGCCGGATACGTCGCGCACCACTACACCCGCTACCTCGGCGACCTCTCGGGCGGCCAGATCATCCGCGACAAGGCGGAGAAGACCTGGGGCTTCGCACGCAAGGGCGACGGGGTCCGGTTCTACGTCTTCGAGGAGATATCCAACCCCGCCTCGTTCAAGCGGGGCTACCGCGAGCTGCTGGACGCGGTGAACGCGGACGACCTGGAGAAGCAGCGCGTCGTCGACGAGTGCAAGCGGGCGTTCGCGCTGAACACGGCGGTGTTCCGGGAGCTGGGCGACGTGTTCCCGCTCAGCGCGTAGCGCCCCGGCGGAGCGGCGGGAGGGCCGACCGGAGGTGCCGGTCGGCC